>CAJFPD010000024.1 GCA_904398315.1 Candidatus Alangreenwoodia gallinarii
AGTTACAGAAGAGAAAATACGGGCGGATATGGTGGAATTGGCAGACACGCAGGTTTTAGGTACCTGTGCATGCGCGTATGGGTTCGAGTCCCATTATCCGCACCAGAAAAATCTGCAGCGGACAGTCCGGGCGGCCGGAACGAAGGACAGACGGGAGGAATGGGCCGGAAAGCGAGCGGAAAAAGAAAGGAGATGGCGGTATGAAGATCGAAAAATTACTGGACGAAAGACAGATGAACGGAAAGGTGGGGCTCTTCGCAAAGGTTACGATTCCGCCGCGGGATGTCCTGGAATTTCATGAGCATCACGGCGAGACGGAGACGTATTATATTCTGTCGGGTGAGGGGATCTACGACGATGACGGCAGAGAGGTGCCTGCGAAAGCGGGAGATGTCTTCTTCTGCGAAGAGGGCCATGGTCACGGCATCCGCTGTTCCGGAGAGGAAGACCTGGTATTCATGGCGCTGATCATTCTGAACTGAGATCGTCCGGCAGGTATAATCCGGACAGATTCTGTCGGTAAATGCGGATCGGCAGGGCATTGACAGAACGGAAAAAATCGTTTATAATACAAATAAAATTTTAACTTTCAGCTCATACCACAGGAGCCGGACAGAACTTTTTCTTTCCGGTCCCGTATCAGATCAGAGAAAGGAATTTTACTGCGATGGACGACGCCGATTCTGACGCCGATGACCGAATACGATTTCACGATGATTCCCTCCATTTACCGGGAACCTCTATAAAATGCAGAAAACGATATACAGAGATTGATTATTTTTTGATAAAAACAAGGCATTACTGCGCCCTTTTCGGGGTCAGTCATGCCTTTTCTTTTTGTTTTTGATCGCCTTTGAGATTTTTTCGCGGATAAACTGTCCGACTCGGGTAACTCCGCCTCGGGTAACCCGGCAGATTTCACAGATCCGGCGGTCCGGCGGGAGCGGGCGGGACGATAAAATCCGGGAGGAACAAAAGTGCGGAGGAGGAAATCAAAGATTTCTGTCCGCGCATGCCGTACTATCCGGTGCGGTGCTTTGCAAAGTGCTTTTGCTGTTATTCCGGAAATATCGATTTGTCGATATTTCCTGCATAATAAAAACAGAGTTGCAATTTCTCATGAAAAACAGGAAAGGAGCGGATAATCCATATGGATGACCATCACAAACGAATGCCGTGGCATTCGAAAGAAGCGGAAGAGGTATTGACCGAACTGAAGACATCGGAAGAGGGGCTGAGCGACGCGGAAGCGGCCCGCAGGCTTGCGGAGGACGGATATAACAGGCTGCGTTCCAGGCCGCCGAAGACGGTGCTTCAGATGCTGAAGGAACAGATTACGGATCCCATGGTGCTGATTCTGATCGGTGCGGCTGTGCTTTCCGCCGTTCTGCGGGAATGGACGGAGGCTGCCGTGATTTTTCTCATCGTCGTTTTAAATGCGGTAATCAGTATCGTTCAGGAGAAGAGCGCCCAGACTTCTCTGGCAGCGCTGAAACAGATGGGGGCACCTACAGCCCGGGTTCTCAGGGAAGGCGAGGAGAGCGTGATCCCGGCGTCAGAGCTGGTGGCGGGAGATATCGTTTTTCTGAGCGACGGCGATATGGTGCCGGCCGACATCCGGCTGCTCGATTCCGCCAATCTGAAGATTCAGGAGGCGTCTCTGACGGGAGAATCTGTTCCGTCGGAAAAAGATGCGGAGGAAAGGCCGGAGGAAAACTGTCCGCTGGGAGACCGCGTGAATATGGCATATATGTCCTCTGTCGTCACCTACGGACGTGCGGAGGGAGTCGTCGTGGCCACAGGCATGAATACCGAGATGGGAAGCATCGCGGAGATGCTCGATGATCAGGACACTCTGGATACGCCGATCAAACGAAAGCTGAACACGGTGGGAAAGACGCTGACGGTGATCGGGCTGATCGTCTGCGCCGTCATTTTTGTCATCGGAGCACTTTATGACAGACCGCTGATACCTCAGCTTCTTGTGGCGATTTCTCTGGCTATTTCTATCATTCCGGAAGGACTGCCGGCCACCGCCACGATTGTCATGGCTCTCGGAGTACAGAGAATGGCGAAGCGAAACGCGCTGATCCGCCGGCTGCCCGCTGTGGAAACACTGGGAAATGCCACCGTCATCTGCAGCGATAAGACGGGTACACTGACACTGAATAAGATGACGGTCACGGAAATCTCCACAGGAAAGAATCTGAAGAGCGGGATGACGGAAAATCTTTCGGACTGCGCGGGCCGGGAAACGGTGGACGCGGCAAAGCGGGACTTTGTGCTGGCGGCAGCGCTGTGCAACGATGCCAGTTTTGATCCGGACAGGGAAGGCGAGATCATCGGAGATCCGACGGAAGGCGCTCTGATTCAGATGGTGCGGTGTTTCGGGCTGGATCATGAGGATCTGGAGGAAAAGTACCCGCGTCTCTTTGAGCAGCCCTTTGATTCGGACAGAAAGCGCATGACGACGGTACATCAGATCGGAAAAGATCTGAAGGCCTTCACAAAAGGTGCGGTGGAAGAGATGCTGCCCCTGTGTGACCGTATTCTGACGGAGCAGGGGGAGCGGGCGATGACGGAGGAAGACCGGGAAAAAATCGCGGGCATATGTCTTGAAATGTCGGAAAGAGCGCTGCGGGTGCTGGGCTTCGCGGAGAAGATCATCGAAAATGTTCCGGAGGATGACGAAGAAAATCTCGAGTTCGGAATGACATTTATCGGCGTGGCCGGCATGATCGATCCGCCGAGAAAAGAGGTGGCGGAAGCTGTCAGGACGTGCCGGGGCGCGGGAATCCGGACAGTCATGATCACAGGGGATCATAAAGCGACAGCGATTGCCATAGCAAAAGAACTGGGCATCTATACGGAAGGAAACAGGGTGATCTCCGGAGAGGATCTGAACTGCATGAGCGATGAGGATCTGGACAGCGTAGTAAAGGAAGTCACCGTCTTTTCCCGCGTCTCTCCGGCGGATAAGCTGAGGATCATACAGTCGCTGCGGCGCACCGGAGAAGTGGCCGCCATGACAGGAGACGGAGTGAACGATTCGCCGGCGCTGAAAGCGGCCGATATCGGTGTGGCCATGGGAGTGACCGGCACCGACGTGGCGAAAGAGGCCGCCGATATGATTCTGCTGGACGACAGCTTCAATACCATCGCTTACGCAATCAAAGAAGGACGGCGGGTTTACCGCAATATTCAGAAGGTTATCCAGTTTCTGCTAGTGGGAAACATTGCCGAGATACTGACGCTGTTCGTCGCCACTGTATTTAACTGGGATGCGCCGCTGCTGGCGGTCCACATTCTGTGGGTGAACCTGGCGACGGCGACGCTGCCGGCCCTGGCTCTGGGAGTTGATCCGGCCAGCCGGAATATCATGAAACATCCTCCTGTCAAGACGGGAACTCTGTTCGAAAAAAATCTGGTAAAAAATGTAATTACTCAGGGTATCTTTGTGGCGGCGATGACGATCCTCGCCTACTGGATCGGCGTCGGCTCAGGGGGACATTCCGCAGGAATGACGATGGCTTTCTGTGTTCTGGCCTTTTCGCAGATGCTGCGGGCTTTCAATCAGCGTTCCAATACGGAACCGATCTGGGTGCGCGCCGAGGGGATCAATCCGTGGCTGATCGTCACATTCTGCGTTTCTGCCGTTCTGATGGCGGGAATCCTGCTGATTCCGGCGTTCCGCGGAATGTTCAGCCTGACTCTGCCGGACGCAGGCCAATGGGCTGTGATCGCAGTACTTTCGCTCCTCTCTGTCGTTCAGGTGGAAGTCGTAAAATGGTTCCGGAGGAGGACGGGACAGACAGATTCTGCGGCGTGACGGGAGAGAAATCTGCAGGAAAAGGCAGAAAAATTATATGATAAGTAATGTATACATTTTTTTCCGGATCCGATACTGTTCTGTTCAACGATCTCAGGAGTTATAATATTCTTAAGTAAGAAAGCTTTCCGCCGGCGGAAGGGTCTGCCGGCGGGAAAGCGCTGAAAAGAAACGGTGAGCCTCTAAGCTCCTGCGCCGTCCGCCCGGGGCGGACTTGCAGATCGTTAAGAGGTCGTCGTATACATGAAACCGACCGTTCGTCTGCGTCCTTTGGCTCAGTAAAATTCACGAAATCAAAGATTTCGGAATTTCTTGAGTAAGACCTACCGCGATTTTCTCCGAAAATCGGGTTAGGGCTTCATTGACGTACGGGAATTCACAGTAAATGGAGGGATGCCTGATGAGGATTATTACAATCAGCCGGGAATTCGGCAGCGGAGGAAGGACGGTAGGAAAGCAGGTAGCGGAGTCGCTCGGCATACGCTATTACGACAAGGAACTGGTAAAAGAGGTGGCGGCTCAGACGGGATTTCAGGAATCCTTTGTGGAAGAACACGGGGAACATGCGCCTGCAAAGAACTGGCTTTCTTATGTGCTGGCTCTCAACGGACAGAGCAGCAGCGGAATGTCGGCAAATGATCTGATCTGGGCGGTTCAGCGTCAGGTTATTCTGGAGATTGCGGAGGAAGGTCCCTGTGTCATCGTGGGGCGATGTGCCGATTACGTTCTCCGGGAACGGGATGACTGTCTGAACGTCTTTATTCACGCTGACAAGGATGTGCGGGCGGAGCGTATCGTGAGGCTCTACGGAATGTCCGACAAGGCACCGGTAAAACGTCTGGAGGACAAGGATAAAAAGCGCGCCCTGTTCTATAAGCATCATACCGGCAGAGACTGGGGAATGGCGCAGAATTATCACATTTCTCTGGACAGCGGAGTGATCGGAATAGAAAAATGCGGAGAAATTATTTCGGATCTGTACCGCTGCTGAGAGCCGGAAAATGATCGTGAAAATTGTCAGAAAATAGTCAGATTTTTTTCATCAGAATGATACGAATTTTCTGCAGCCGTCGGGTATGATAATCCCGATAAGGAGTACAGGCGGGAGAATGTGCGGTAAAAATACCGGGTGCGGAGAGAAGAAAGCAGACCGCCTGGATATGTATTATGAGGATCGTACGTGCCATAGAGAAAAACAAAAAGACGAACCGCAGAAAACGGAGCGGCATGTGTTTTCTGGGAATCATTCTGATTTTTTATCTTTTGTTTCTGATCCGTGTCATTTTATTTCGGCAGGTGAGCATCGATAATCTGGCTGCAGCTATCGGCGCAGGAAACAGAAGTATCAGCCTGATTCCTGCGCATTCCGTCGTTCAGATGATTTCCTCGGAAGTATCCGTTTTGCGGATGGCGGGAAGTGTGGCGGGGAGTGCGGCTCTGTTTCTGCCTCTCGGTCTGCTGTTTCCGTTGTTTTTTCCGGATTTTTCTGCTGCGGAAGGTACGGAGGGCGGAAAGAAAAAACGGAATGAGGGAGGAACGGATACCGGCGCCGGGAATGACGGAGCGTGCGGCCGCAGAAAAAGCGCGAAAAAGATCGTTATGGAGGCGGCAGCCCTCGGAGCGGCGGTAAGCGCATCTTTTGAGGCGGTGCAGTATCTCTTCCGGATGGGCGGTTCCGATATCGACGATGTCCTTCTGGGAGCGGCCGGAGCGGCGGCGGGATGCGGAGTCTGCCTGCTGCTTTTCCGGATTTCGCGAAAAAAGAGAATCGTGCCGCCTGCCGTTTCCGCGGCAGTGCTTGCCCTCATTCTTCTTCTCATCGGGTCAGGCATTCTGATCTCCTGGGATTCGGGCAGATTGCTGCTGGGTATAAAGGATTCTTCCGTCAGAAACGGGCAGCTGGTGGAATCTTTTGCCGGTACGGAACCGGCGGCGGAGGGAGAATTTGTATCGCTTTCCGGCAGGGAACTGACAGTGGGTGATCCCGCGGCGGGAACGGAGGACAGAGAGACGTATCATATCGGAGAGGAAAGCGGGATTTATGTGCGCAGAATTACGCTTGACTGTCTGTTCGGCACGGCCATCGGAGAGTATACCTCATACGAGAAAATGGAACAGGAGAGCCTGAACTCAACGGGCAGGGAGGTTCTCCGGGAGTGCAGTGGGGTCAGAATCTGGAGTGAAGACGGCAGAACGGCGGATTTCATCGTCATTACGCTCATCTCCTGATATTACCGCGAACCGGTCCGGGGGGATTTTCGCCGCACCGCGAAATTCGGACATCCATTCTGACATTATGGTAAATAATAAAAAGGGTACCCGGACCGGGTACCCTTTTTCCGCGATGCCCGGACTTCGGCGGACAGAATCTTCTGGATCTTTCCGCAGAGGCTTCCGGACTATCCGGAAAATTCCGGATCATTTTCGACTGCCGGTCCAATGACAGAGACAGCAGTGTGGGTTTATAATAGGATTGTCAGGAAAGGCGGTCATCGTCATTCTGCCTCTCCCGGATTTTCGTCGGTGCTCAGATTGTCCAGAGCATATCTGCAGCACTGGACTACAAGATTATTCAGAGATATATTGTTGTTCTGAGCGAGGACTTCGAGTTCGTGCAGCATGTCTTCCGGAAAACGAAATGTCTTGTTTATCATCTCGACCTTTTTGATGCTGAATATAGTTATCACTCCTTCCGGATAGTCAGCGGATTTCATACGCTAATTTTACACTTTGTTCTGCACTATATATACACTTTAAAATACGGTGCAGATAATGCTAAAAATAACACTGTAAAAGAAAATGTATAATTTATTGCAGATTATATTGAAAATTACAATGCACGAAAAGAAGCGGCAGGCCGGATCGCGGAAGGAAAAAGAAACGGCGTGCGGGAGACTTTTGTGGTATACTGTCGCCATGATGAGATATCAGAATAAGGAGGAAAACGGGATGGTATTATTCGTGGAATATCCGAAATGTACAACGTGCAGGAAGGCAAAAAAATGGCTGGAAGAAAAAGGAATTAAATTCGAGGACAGAGATATCAGGGAACAGAATCCGTCAGCAGAGGAACTTCAGAGATGGCACGGGATCAGCGGACTTTCTCTCAAACGTTTTTTTAATACGAGCGGGCAGCTTTACCGCGAAATGAATCTGAAGGACAGACTGCCGTCGATGACGGAGGAAGAGCAGTACCGTCTGCTCGCTTCCGACGGCATGCTGGTGAAACGCCCGATTATCGTTTCGGATGATTTTGTACTCGTCGGCTTTAAGGAAGCGGAGTGGAGCGAAAGGCTGGGATAGACTGTGAACGGCATGACGGAAGGCGGAGAAGGCAGGTTTGCACGGACCCGGATTCTTCTGGGCAAAGAGGTTATGAGATATCTGGCATCCTGCAGGGTAGCCGTTTTCGGACTGGGCGGAGTAGGAGGCCATGCGGCGGAAGCTGTCGTGCGCAGCGGGATCGGATCGCTGGATCTGATCGACGGAGATACGGTGGAGCGTTCCAACCTGAACAGACAGCTGATCGCTTTAGAGAGCACGATAGGCAGGCAGAAGGTTGACGCGGCGGCATCGCGTTTTCTCGATATCAATCCGGATCTGGATGTCGTCGGACATGCCTGTTTTTTTCATAGGGAAAATGCGGAGACATTTGATCTTTCACGGTATGACTATATTATCGATGCCATCGATGATGTGCCGTCGAAAATTCTGCTGATCGAGCGGGCATATCAGGCGGGGACGCCGATCATCAGCTCGATGGGAACGGGAAATAAACGCGATCCTCTGCGTCTGGAGGTGGCGGATATTTTTAAAACATCGGTATGTCCGCTGGCGAAAATCGTGAGAAAAGCTTTGCGCCGGGACGGTATCCCTCATCTGAAAGTAGTATATTCCCGAGAGGAACCGGAAAAAAAGGAGGATCAGCCGGGGGTTGTAGGCAGCAATGCTTTCGTTCCGCCGGCTGCCGGTCTGATTCTGGCGGCGGAAGTGATCCGTGATCTGACGGAAAAGTGCGGAAAAGACGAAGATATCTCCCGTCTGCCGCTGCTGCAGAGGGAATGATGATCCGGAAAGACGGGCGTCAGTTTTTTGTACAAATACACAAAAAAGAGTTTACTTTATCCGCAGATGTGTTATATTAACGGTAAATTTACGTATAATATTTACGTATGACAGTGAAAGAAAACGATAAAGGTAAAAGTTGACAGGTGGATTGATTACAATATGAAAACAAAATCGCATTATGAACTGGCGGAGTATCTTCTGAGCCAGTATCCGCAGCCGCTTTCCGGAATAAGCGGCTTTGCTCTGAAGTTCGGAAGTGTTCTGCCGGATATCTGTTTCTATACGCATATTCAGAGTCACCGGTATAAGGGATCCTTCGACAGAATTGAAAAGAAGATGAAGAAGCTCGTGCAGAGGGGCAGCCTGCGGCGGATCGATATGATCCGGCTCGGCGTACAGCTTCACTATCTGGCAGACTATTTCACATATCCGCATAACGAGTGCTTTGAAGGCTCCATGAGAGATCATCATGATTATGAGGAACTGCTCTACAAAGGGATGAAGGATATTTTCGAGTCGGCGGATATGTATTATACATCTTCCGTACCGAATCCCGCGGATGCGGAGGAGCTGATGGAGCTGATCCGCAGAACTCACAGGAATTATATCGATGAAGAAAAGATGCTGGAAGTGGACTGCGAGTATATCATCAATGTGTGCGCTGTCTTCTTTCATGCGATGTATCTGATACTCCTGCAGAAGTCCGGTCCGGTTCTGCATCTGCGTGCAGCGGAATAAGCCGGTGCGCCGGAAGAAACCGGTCTGTCGGAACGAAATAAATAATGCTTGACACATTGTGATGAAGATGGTATTTTAGATATGTGGTTAGATTCACCTAACCACATATCTTTTCGTCATAGGTTAGTTTCATTTAACTTTTGATATGATCGGGAAAGGGAGAACAGAGATCACAAGAAAGGAGGATATCTGTGAGTGTTGTCATTATCGGCGGAAATGAATGCATGGTATGTAAATACAAGGAAACCTGCAGAAAATACGGATGCAGCGCAAAGGTCTATGCGAAGGAAAAGGGCGGATTTTCCAAGAGGATGGGAACGCCCGATCTGATGATCCTGTTTACCGGTACCGTATCTCATAAAATGGTGAACAGCGCGGTGTCCGAAGCGAAGAAAAACAGGATTCCGGTAGCGAGGTCCCATTCGAGCAGTCTGGCCGCTCTGAACGATGTGCTGTCGAAGTACTGTGCAGACGGAACGACCTGACGATGTCCGGAGGAACGTGGGAAAAAACGCGGGAAAGGGTATTTTTCCCAGAGCAAGAATGTATGCAGAATGCCAGCCGGCACGTTATTGGTTATTGAAGGAGATTATGCGCTATGCCTTTAGCGATGGGAAAGACGGGCGTTATTTACGTCATCAAGAAAGTCGGAGGCAATCCCGAGACAAAAAAATTTCTCGAAAGTCTCGGCTTTGTAAACGGTACCTTTGTATCGATCATTTCGTTCAATCAGGGAAATGTGATTGTGAGCATTAAGGATTCCAGAATAGCGATCGACAAGTCCATGGCGATGAAGATCACTGTCTGAATGCATCCTGTGGTGCACGGAATCATATCTGTCTCACAGACCGGCGCCGGCGGATGCTGATACACCGCAGGCTTCGGCGGGGATCAGAGAGAATAGACTGTTTTCTGAAAAATCGGAAGAAAGGATGGAGAGACGAGCATGAAGACTTTAAAGAGCACGGCGATCGGCGAAACAGTGATTGTGAAGCGGATCACCGGTGAAGGTGCCGTAAAGCGGCGCATCATGGACATGGGAATCACGAAAGGGACGACGGTCAGTGTGAGAAAAGTTGCGCCTCTGGGCGATCCGATCGAAGTTACTGTACGGGGATTTGAACTGTCTATCCGTAAAGCGGATGCGGATAAAATTATCGTCGAGGGATGATGGCCTGCGGCCGGCCGGAGAGAGCCGCAGGAAAAACAGGTTGTATTACAGATGAATATTGCGGATGACGTTCTGTTTTTTTTGACTATGAGTTAGAAAAAACTAACAAATGCCGTGACGGAATGGCTGAAGTATGGACTGCATCTGCAGTGAAAGGAAGATTTGATGATTAGAATTGCGCTCGCAGGAAATCCGAACTGCGGAAAGACGACTCTTTTCAACGCTTTGACCGGAGCGAATCAGTTTGTGGGAAACTGGCCGGGAGTGACGGTTGAAAAGAAAGAGGGAAAATTAAAGGTCAACAAAGAGGTTACAGTGGTCGACCTTCCGGGTATTTATTCGCTGTCACCCTATACGCTGGAAGAGGTGGTGGCGAGAAATTACCTGGTCACAGAGCGTCCGGACGCTATTCTCAATATCATCGACGGCACAAATCTGGAGAGGAATCTCTATCTGACGACGCAGCTGCTGGAGATGGGAATACCGGTAGTAATCGCTGTCAACATGATGGATATCGTGCAGAAGCGAGGCGATAAGCTGAATGCATCGAAGCTGTCCAAAGAACTGGGCTGCCCGGTCATCGAAATTTCGGCGCTGAAGGGAACCGGCGTACGGGAGGCTGCGGAGCAGGCCGTAAAGGCGGCGACGAAAAAAGGCTCCGTTCCGAAGCACAGCTTTACCGGAAGTGTGGAGCATGCTATCGCTCATATCGAAGAGGCGGTTCTCCACGATTATCCGGAGGAGCAGCAGCGGTGGTACGCGGTAAAGCTCTTTGAGAGAGATGAAAAGGTCAAGGAACAGCTGGCAATCAGCAGAGATCTTCTCTCTCATATTGAACAGGACATCATCGCCTGCGAAAATGAATATGACGATGATGCGGAGAGTATCATCACAAATGAGAGATATACATATATTACGGGTATTATCGATCAGTGTCTGGTGAAGGCGAAGACGAAAGATAATCTCACTCTTTCGGACAAAATCGACCGGATTGTTACAAACAGATGGCTGGCATTGCCGATTTTCGCACTTATCATGTTTGTAGTATATTATGTTTCGGTAACAACGGTCGGAACCTGGGTCACGGACTGGACAAACGACGGACTGTTCGGAGAATCCTGGAGTCTCTTCGGTCTGGTGGACGTGCCGGGCATCCCGACGCTGATCGGCAGCTTTCTGGATTTCATCAACTGTGCGGACTGGCTCAGCGGCCTGATTCTCGACGGTATCGTAGCCGGCGTCGGCGCCGTTTTAGGTTTTGTACCTCAGATGCTGGTGCTCTTTATCTTCCTGGGATTCCTGGAAGGCTGCGGCTATATGGCGAGAGTTGCCTTCATCATGGACCGGATTTTCCGAAAATTCGGACTTTCCGGAAAATCCTTCATTCCGATGCTTATCGGAACGGGCTGCGGAGTGCCGGGCGTCATGGCGTCCCGTACCATTGAGAATGAACGCGACCGCCGCATGACTGTCATGACGACGACGTTCATCCCGTGCGGAGCGAAGCTGCCGATCATCGCTCTGATCGCGGGAGCGATCTTCAACAATTCCGCGTGGGTTGCTCCGGTATCTTACTTCATCGGTGTGGCGGCTATCGTCATCTCCGGCATTCTCCTCAAGAGAACGAAGATGTTCAAAGGCGATCCGGCGCCGTTCGTCATGGAGCTTCCGGCTTATCATCTGCCGACAGTGGGCAGCGTTCTCAGAAGTATGTGGGAGCGCGCGTGGTCCTTCATCAAAAAGGCGGGAACGGTTATCCTTCTGTCGACGATCGTCATCTGGTTTGCGACGTATTTCGGATTTGTAAACGGTCAGTTTATGATGCTCGATGATTCTCAGATCGACAACAGCATTCTTTCTTATATCGGCAGAGGTCTGGCGTGGATCTTTATTCCTCTGGGATGGGGAACCTGGAGAAACGCGGTGGCGGCGATCACCGGTCTGGTGGCAAAGGAAAATGTCGTCGGTACCTTCGGTATCCTGTACGGCTTTTCGGAAGTCGCCGAGGACGGCGCGGAAATCTGGGGCAATCTGGCCGCGGCCTTTACTCCGGCATCGGCGATGTCGTTCCTTGTGTTCAATCTCCTCTGCGCGCCTTGTTTTGCGGCGATGGGAGCTATCAAGCGCGAGATGAACAACAGAAAGTGGTTCTGGTTTGCCATCGGATATCAGACGCTCTTTGCCTATATCGTGGCTTTAGTGGTATACTGGGTAGGAACTCTCCTGCTGACGGTACTGTAAGGGCCGTACGGGACATTTCGCGGAATGTCCTGCGGGCGGAAAACATTCCCCCGGGACAGAAACGGAAGCGGGAGAACTCTGTTCGTGAGCTTTGCAGACGGGAGGTGGATTTATGTTAGGTGTAATATCGACGACAGTGGTAGGGCTGATCGTCCTCGGAGCGGCGGCTCTCGCGCTCAGAAAAATCCTGAAAGATAAAAAAGCGGGGAAGACTTCCTGTGGCTGCGGCTGTGAGGGCTGTACAGGCTGTCATCATCCGAAATAGAGCTTTCTGATTCGGAAGACGGAGAAGGCGGAGATCTTCTCCGTCTTTTTTCTGCGAGCGGAATATCGCTTTTACTGCAGAAGCTTTATATTGCGGCCGCGGGCTTCGATCATTCCCGTCTCTTTCATATTTTTCAGCTCGCGGGTCATGGCGCTGCGGTCGATGCAGAGATAGTCGGCCAGCGTCGTCATGCTGTAGGGAACTTTAAAGTCGTTGGAGCCGGAAGCGGCGGCCAGCTGGTGGAAATAGTGAATCAGCTTTTCCCGGATGGTGCGCTGGCTCAGCAGATTTACCCGGCTGCTGAGGCTGTTTGTCTTTCGGGACAGCAGCTCCAGAAGATTGGTGATGAGCTGACTGTGACACTGGCAGGCGTTCTGGCACTGTTTTTCTATCTGTTCATTGGGCAGAAAGAGAATCTCGGCCGGGATGAGACATCTGGCTATAATGGTATCGTACTCCTCCGGAGCGAAGGAATAGAGACGGCCGAACATTTCGTTTTCCTCGATGATTTCCAGAATGCTCTTCCTTCCGTTGATATCGATTCTCGATATTTCGACGCTGCCGCTGAGGATGACAGCGACGCAGTCTTTGAAATGATCGCGGATATCCAGCTCCTGCTCCGCCTTCAGGGAAAGCGTGTAGGAATGAAAGCAGTCGAGCATCCGCCGGCACTCGGAATCGGCGATATTTTCAAAAAGCGGAATTTTTTCGAAATTCATAAAAAACCTCCTTGCTTGTTGCATATGCAACAGAAATTCAGCAGTAATATGGTAACATAAATACAGAAAAAAGAAAGCCGTTTTATTTTAAAAAGCGGAATGTTATAATAGCGGGAGTGGATCTGGAACAGACAGATCCGGAGTTGACGGAAAAGTAAAGAAGTACGGAAAGGAGAATTATTATGGCTAAATGGGTATGTCAGGTTTGCGGTTATGTTTATGAGGGAGATTCTGCACCGGCGGAATGTCCGCAGTGCAAGGCTCCGGCTGAAAAGTTCACGAAGGTGACGGAAGGCGAGATGGAATGGGCTGCAGAACACGTTGTAGGCGTAGCTCAGGGCTCCAGTGAAGATATCATGGAAGATCTCAGAGCAAATTTCACCGGCGAGTGCACAGAAGTAGGTATGTACCTGGCTATGGCGAGAGTCGCTCACAGAGAGGGTTATCCTGAGATCGGCCTCTACTGGGAAAAGGCTGCATGGGAAGAAGCAGAACACGCAGCAAAGTTTGCTGAACTTCTCGGCGAAGTCGTAACAGACAGCACAAAGAAGAACCTCGAAATGAGAGTAGAGGCGGAAAACGGCGCTACAGCAGGTAAGTTTGACTTGGCGAAGAGAGCGAAGGCTGCAAATCTCGATGCGATCCATGATACTGTTCACGAGATGGCAAGAGATGAAGCGAGACACGGAAAGGCATTTAAGGGCCTTCTCGAGAGATATTTTGGCTAATCCGCGTTTTTTCTGACCGGAAAATATCAGACAGAATAATCAGCGGACAGTGCGGATCTGACCGGTACGCAGGAAGAAGCGGATCCGGGCGGAAACGGACAGCACAGAAGAGCGCCCCGGCCTG
>CAJFPD010000025.1 GCA_904398315.1 Candidatus Alangreenwoodia gallinarii
CCGGCCTTTCGGCTTTCGGTTCCGATCCCGGAAAAAGTGATTCTGTACGTTTACAGAATCTCTGCACTATGTTGTTTTCAATGTTCGCGCCGTTTCCGGCGTTGCTGACCGCGTCAGCTTGTCTATAATAACAATAATCCTGAGATCTGTCAACGCCTTTTTTGAAAAAAGTTTTTACTTTTTTCGCTAAAATTTTACACAATCTTTAAAAGGCTTTAAATTTCAAGGTTTCCGGGCATTTTTTTATTTTGCGTTTCTGACGTCTTCTGTCTTTTATTCTGACAACTCAAAGGATCCGTCCGTGCTGACCGCTGCACGACTACGTAACTATCTGTTACCGTTACTGCAGTAGTTTACTACATCGTCATATTTCAGGTTTCCGCCGAACAGGTCGAGAGCGCTTCCCACAGTCACATCCAGCCGTCCCGCTCCTGCCTGATACAGCCGTCTCAGATCTTCCATCTGTCTGACTCCTCCTGCGTAGGTGACAGGAATCCCCCTCCAGGTGCCGATCAGATCCGCCAGAGTCTCATCGATACCTCCGGATTTTCCCTCCACATCCACTGCGTGGATCAGAAACTCATCACAATGCTCCGCCAGTTTCTCAAGCGTATCATGAGTTACGGTCATTTCTGTAAATTTCTGCCATCTATCTGTTACGATAAAATAAGAATCCTCTCTTCTTCTGCAGCTGAGATCCAGCACGATATGCTTTCTTCCCACAGCTTTTTTCAGACGGCTCAGATTATCATAGTCAATTTTTCCGTCACGGAAGACATAGGACGTCACAATAACGTGAGAAGCCCCCATGTCCAGAAATTTTCCGGCGTTTTCCGCTGTCATTCCGCCTCCGATCTGCAGTCCGCCGGGATAAACATTCAGCGCTTTTTCCGCCTGCTCGCAGTCAGCGTCGTAATATTCAGAATCTCCGGAATTTAAAAGTATGATATGACCGCCTTTCAGTCCGTCCCGCCGGTACAGAGCGGCATAATACCCGGCATCCTCTTCGGATACAAAATTATCGACAGCGCTGTTTCCGCTGTCCCGCAGACTGCTTCCGACAATCTGCTTTACTTTTCCGTTGTGTATATCGATACATGGTCTGAATTTCATATATTTTCCCCCGCTGCTCTGCGCGTTCCGTCCGGACCGCTGCGCTTGATTTGCCTGTTCTTTTATCTTATTATTTACTGAGAAGCCCCGTGAGTCAAGTCCGCAGGACGCGGATGAGCGGCCGGCGTATTTAGGAGTATTTTTTATGATAAAACATTATGACATTCACGTCGACCGGGAGGAAATTTTCTCCTGGGTCGTCGGAAAAAATCAGATCAGTCATCCGGATGAAAAAGACTGCAGCACGGAGTCTCATCTGTTTCATGAAACAGAAAAGGAACTCCGACGGCAGATCGAACGGGCCGCCGCCGAAGTGGAATCCGCAGCTGCGGACAGATATCTCTACTCCGTTTTTTCCCTGCAGCGTCCCGATACCGCTGACAGCGACGCGGAAGACGGAGATTCGTACAGCTCCAAAGCGAACTCAAGCGCCCGGGATAAAAACAGGAGTAAAGAAGAAAGCATATACCTGGCGAAAACATCTCTCGTTCTGACGGGCAGCGATATCTGTTCCCTTCTGCATGACTGCGGCAGCTGTATTCTCCTGGCTGTCACGCTCGGCGCACCTCTCGACAGAATTCTGAAAAAAACTCAGATCTCCGATATGTCTGACGCTTTCCTTCTCGATCTGTGTGCCAGCAGCGCTGCGGAAGAGCTTTGCAATGCAGTGAACAGAACGCTGGAAGAGGAATTTGAAAACAGAGGATATTTTCTCACCGACCGTTTCAGCCCCGGATACGGAGATCTTCCCATCAGTCTTCAGGGAGATATCTGCCGCGTTCTTCAGGCGGAAAAGCGGATCGGTCTCACGGTAAATTCCAGTGATATGCTGATTCCTTCCAAATCCATCACTGCGGTCATCGGCATCGCAGATCGTCCGCAGCCGAAGAAAATCAGCGGATGTCAGAATTGCAGAATGAAAGAAACATGCGGTTTCAGAAAGGCGGGTAAAACCTGTGAATAAATCACTTTTTCAAGATATTTCCAGCAATGAGATCCTGCTTCTTGACGGAGCGATGGGCACCATGCTGCAGAACAGCGGTCTGAAACTGGGTGAACGCCCGGAGATGCTCTGTCTTACCGATCCGGAAGCGATCGAAGAGATTCACAGAAAATATATTCAAAGCGGCAGTCGCATCATCTACGCCAATACGTTCGGCGCCAACGCACGCAAACTGGAAGGCACCGGGTACAGCGCCGCCGATATCGTAACTGCAGCAGTCAGAGCGGCCAGAAAAGCGGCTTCCGGCAGCGCCGTTTCCGCAGAAACGACAGGTTCCGCGAAAGCCGGGGAACCCGGGAAGCCGGAAGAAGCCGGAACAGCTCCTCTTCCGGTTTACGTGGCTCTGGACATCGGTCCTATCGGAGAGCTTCTGGAGCCATACGGTACACTGAGCTTTGAATCGGCCTATGATATTTTCCGGGAAATGATCGTTGCCGGCTCGCAGGCCGGAGCCGATCTCATCGTTTTCGAAACGATGACTGATCTTTATGAGGTCAAGGCCGGCGTACTCGCGGCAAAAGAAAATTCTTCTCTGCCGGTATTTGTCACCATGACCTTCGAGGAAAGTCAGAGAACCTTCACCGGCTGCAGCGTAGAAGCGATGGCCTGTACTCTTGAGGGACTGGGAGCAGATGCGCTGGGCATCAACTGTTCGCTGGGGCCGGATGAGATTTATCCCATCGCAAAAAAACTGTCCGAGTGCACAGATCTTCCTCTGATCGTCAAGGCCAACGCCGGTCTTCCCGATCCCGAAACGGAAGTCTACAGCATCACACCTGAACGCTTTGCCGAATCCATGAAACGCTATGCTGACATCGGCATTAAATTCGTCGGCGGCTGCTGCGGCACGACACCGGAATATATTGCAAGGCTCCGTTCTGTATTTGACGGATATGCTGTAAAAAAAAGGAACATACAGCGGCTCAGCAGAGTCTGCACTCCGACTTCTGTCGTCCGCATCGATGGTGTTAAAGTCATCGGCGAACGGATCAATCCCACCGGAAAAAAACGCTTCCGTCAGGCTCTGCTGGAAAACGACATGGATTATATCATCGCTCAGGGCATGCAGCAGGCAGAGGCCGGCGCGGATATCCTCGACGTCAACGTCGGTCTTCCGGAAATCGACGAGCCTGAGATGATGGTAAAAACGGTAAAACATCTTCAGTCTGTTCTGGATCTTCCTCTGCAGCTCGACTCATCCGATCCGGAAGCTATCGAAGCAGGCCTCCGCGTATACAACGGCAAGCCGATCGTCAATTCTGTCAACGGAGAATACGGTGTGATGGAGAGAATCTTCCCCCTGATCCGAAAATACGGTGCCGCTGTCGTGGGACTCACCCTCGATGAACGCGGTATTCCTCCCACAGCGGAAGAACGTTTTGCTATCGCGGAGAGAATCGTAAAGACGGCCCTTTCTTTCGGCATCCGGACGGAAGATATCTTCATCGACTGTCTCACGCTCACCGTATCAGCCCAGCAGAAGGAAGCCGCGGAGACGCTGAAGGCCGTCAGAATGGTCAAAGAACGTCTCGGAGTTCATACGGTCCTCGGTGTCTCCAATATTTCCTTCGGTCTGCCTTACCGCGATCTGATCAATCATTCCTTCCTCATGCTCGCTATGGGAAGCGGTCTTGATCTGCCGATCATCAATCCTAACGCAGAATCGATGATGAACGCCGTCATGGCCTTTCATGTTCTGAGCAACAAAGACAGAGACAGCGCCGCGTACATCGAAAAATTCGCGGACTACATTCCTGCTGTGAGCCATACGTCTCCGTCCGCTTCCGCATCCGCCGGCGCGGCCGCACTTCCGGAAAACGACAGGCCGGAAGGCTGCAGATCCGGGGATACGGAAACTGCTTCCTATAACGAACGGATCTTTCACGCCATAGAAAAAGGACTGAAAGAGGAAGCTGCACGCGCCGTGAAGGATCTGCTGAAGACAGAAGACGCGATGGATATCGTCAATCGCTGTCTGATTCCTGCGCTGGATCGCGTGGGAGTCCGGTTTGAACAGGGAATTCTCTTTCTGCCGCAGCTTCTCAACGCGGCGGCAGCGGCCAGCGAAGCTTTTGAAGTGATAAAACAGAAACTTACCGCTTCCGGAACCGGCGGTGTCTCCAAGGGAAAGATCGTCATCGCCACCGTCAGGGGAGATATTCACGACATCGGTAAAAATATCGTCAAGGTGATATTGGAAAATTACGGATATCAGATCATCGATCTGGGACGCGATGTCCCTCCAGAAAACATTGTCGAAACGGCAATCCGTGAAGATGTAAAGCTGGTGGGTCTGTCCGCTCTCATGACGACGACGCTGAAAAGCATGGAGGAAACCATTTCCGCTCTGCACGCCAGCGGTCACGACTGCAGAATCATGGTGGGAGGCGCAGTCCTTACTGCCGATTATGCGAAAAAAATCGGTGCCGATTTCTACGCGAAAGATGCGAAAGAATCGGCTGACATCGCGAAAAAGGTTCTGGGATAATCCGGAAGATGACAATCCGCCCCGGCAGTTTTCCATGTATAAACCTATAATCCCCCGACACCTCAACAGCCGGGGGATTTTCTGCAAAAAACGGCAGACATCGTAAGCCGATGCCTGCCGCACTTCTTGTTCCGGTTCGATTTTATTTTTCCGCTTTCCGCCGCTTAAGCTTCCGCTTTCCAGAGGCCGTGGAGATTGCAGTATTCATATGCTGCAATCAGCTCATCGTTTTCCGTCAGCATAAATTCCGCCTTCGGCGCCTCACCCGGCTTGAGAATCTTGCGCTGATTGCCTTCCTTTGTCTCGATGGAAATCCACTGAATATAATGTTCTTCCAGCATCGGATGTTCCACCTCTCCGACCGTTACAGTGACCTTCCTGCCATCCTGACGGATGACAGGAACGTGCTTTTCCTGCGCTGCATCTGTCGTACCGGGAATAATCTCCTGCATCTTTTCCCCGCAGCACATGACAGGCACGCCTTTGTTTTCCACAAATGCTATGATATTGCCGCAGTGTGCACATCTGTAAAATCTCTGAGTCATTTCTTTCTGATCCTCCTTCTGAATTAATAATTTTCCGCTTTGATCTGGAAATACGCCTGAGGATGTGAACAGACCGGACATACCTCCGGCGCCTTTTTCCCGATGACGATATGCCCGCAGTTTGCGCACTGCCAGATCATATCCTCATCACGTGAAAAGACGATACCGCTCTTTACATTTTCCAGAAGCTTCAGATAACGTTCCTCGTGCTCCTTTTCGATGGCAGCTACTTTCTCAAACAGAAAAGCGATATTCTGGAAGCCCTCTTCTTTCGCTTCCTCCGCAAATTTTGCATACATGTCAGTCCACTCGTAATGCTCGCCTGCCGCTGCATCTACGAGATTGGAAACAGTATCCGGAATATCGCCGTCATGGAGCAGTTTAAACCAGATTTTGGCATGTTCCTTTTCGTTTGCCGCCGTCTCCTCAAAGAGAGAGGCAATCTGAACATAACCCTCTTTCTTCGCTTTGGATGCGTAATAAGTATACTTATTTCTCGCCTCCGATTCGCCTGCAAATGCTGTCTTCAGATTCGCTTCGGTCTTCGATCCCTTCAGATCCATAACTTGTACTCCTTTTTCAACTCCCGGTTCCGCTGCCGGCAGTGTTCCGGCCGTGAAAAGCCGTACCGGCCGCTTCCTCTGACCGCAGATCTTATATCATAAACCACCGGTCTGCTCCCGGGTTCTCAGATAATGACAGGTCCCCGAATCCGCGGCCTTTCTTTACGGCCCGACCATTCCGTCGCAGGAGCTGCCATGCTTGAAACCGCAGTCCATATCCCTCAGACGCGGCTGATCCGGTCTCACTGTAACGATATGACGAATTCTTCCGGATGTCAATACGCGAAACAGCAAAATACGGATGATACGCCGCTTTCCTGTACATTTTTTTATTTATCGAACCAGCCGTAGACCGTATCCTCTTCATCGATAGTGACGCCGTATCCGAAGTAGTCACAGCGCAGACAGCGCGAAGCCTCCTGTTTCGCCTCCGCCAGGCTGATCGGCTTTTCCACATGTTCAAAATCATGCTTCCTGACGCGCGCTTCCCGCTCTGTGATATTGACACGTCCCACCGGTTCTCTGTGATTCGGACAGGCAGGCGGACACTCCGCCTCGCAGACAGGTGTATGAGCGTAACCGAGATAACGGTCGATATGGCGCGCAGC
>CAJFPD010000026.1 GCA_904398315.1 Candidatus Alangreenwoodia gallinarii
GCAGGAAACAGTCTTCCTGCGGCGGCGCCCCGCTTTTTCTCCGGCTCGGGACGGATCCGGGCGAGATCCGTATTTTCCGGTTTCCGGCCGGGCTTTCTACGGTCCGGAGAGTCCGCAGGTGGAAAGCGAAGTCTTTTTCTGATATACTTAGCCGAAGAGTACGGATCAGTTCCATGGAGGATCTCCAGGAAGAAAAGAGGTGTCGGAATCTGGATACTGAAAAACTGAGAATCGCGGGAGTCATAGATGAATCTATCGTAGACGGACCCGGAATACGCTATGTCGTGTTCGTACAGGGCTGTCCGCATCGCTGCCGGGGTTGCCATAACGAACAGACACACGATTTTGAAGGCGGAACGGAAGTTTCCATCTCCGATATCCTGAAAGAAATCGATGAGGATCCTCTGATCGGAGGTGTGACGTTCAGCGGCGGCGAGCCTTTTTGCCAGGCACAGGCACTCTGCTCTCTGGCGGAAGGTGTGAAGGAACGCAAAAAAGATCTGATGCTTTACAGCGGTTATACTTATGAGGAGCTGCGGGATCTGGCTTTGGAAGATCCCTGGAAGGCACGGCTGCTTCAGATGGCAGACAGACTGGTGGACGGACCCTTTGTACTGGAGGAGAGGGATCTCGAACTGTCCTTTCGCGGCAGCAGAAATCAGCGCTATATAGATCTGAACAGTACGCGCAGAGAGGGCAGGATTATTCTGGCAGATGAACAGATATAAGTTTAAAGACGGAAAGCGGCTTCGCTGCGGATATACTACGGGAACCTGCGCTGTCGCCGCGGCAAAGGCGGCGGCTGTCGTTCTGCTGAAGGAGATGAGCCGGCAGAAAAAAGAACGGACTGACGCTGACGGAATATCGTACATCGGCCGGTCGACGTGCGACGACGAAACAGCGGATTTTGTTTCACTGCGGCTTCCGGACGGAACAGAAGCGCAGATTCCCGTGGAGGAGATTTCGACAGAGAAAGCCGGGCTGGTACGCTGCGCTGTGCGCAAGGATGCCGGAGATGATGCGGATATAACCGACGGAATACTGATCTGCGCTTCCGTGCGGACCGGCGACAGCGGGATTGTCATCCGGGGAGGCCGGGGTGTCGGCAGAGTGACAAAACCGGGCCTCGACCAGCCGCCGGGGGAAGCCGCCATCAATTCGGTTCCCAGAAAGATGATCTGCGGTGCGGTGCAGGAAATCTGCAGTCTGTACGGATATGAAGGCGGAATGATCGTGGAGATTTCCGTTCCCGGCGGGGAGAAAGCTGCGGAAAAGACATTTAATCCGATGCTGGGTATCGAAGGCGGTATTTCCATACTGGGAACCAGCGGCATTGTGGAGCCTATGAGCGATACGGCTGTGGTGGAGACGATACGCGCGGAAATGCGCGTAAAATATCAGGAACAAAAAAATGCCGGCGGACGGCAGACCGGCGGAGACGGCGTTGTCCTGGCGGCTGTTCCCGGAAATTACGGGATGAAATTCGCCTGTGAAGTTCTCGGTCTGGAACCGGCGAAGATCGTGAAGTGCAGCAATTTCCTCGGAGAGACATTTGATGCAGCCTGTGAGCTCGGTCTGTCCGGCCTTCTTTTAACCGGCAACGCCGGAAAACTCATCAAGCTGGCGGCGGGAATCATGAATACCCACTCCTCACAGTCGGATGCACGTATGGAGACGGTCATAGCATGCAGTCTGGAGGCGGGAGCTTCCCTGGAAGTGATGAAGGAAATATCCGGCTGTGTGACGACGGAAGCGGCATTTTCTCTGCTGAATCGCTGCGGTCTGGGGCAGCAGGTGCTGGATATCGCTGCAGACAGAGCTGCCCGCCATATGCGGCGGCGTACCGGAGGAAAGATCCGAACCGGAATTATTTTATTCTCTCAGGAATCCGGACTGATTTCGAGAGGCGGAGATGCGCAGGAGCTGGAGCGTCTGCTGAGACGGGAAAAGACAGGAGGTTTATCATGAGCACGGTTCATTTTGTGGGTGCGGGCTGTGGCGCACCGGATCTGATCACGGTGCGGGGCATGCGTCTGCTGCAGGAGGCGGATGTCATCGTGTATGCAGGTTCGCTGATCAATCCGGAGATTCTTTCCTATGCATCTTCCGGATGTGAAATGTATGACAGCGCATATCTTCATCTGGAACAGGTGATCGAGATTCTGTCGAAAGCGGCGGAAAAGGGGAAGATGACGGTGCGCCTTCATACAGGTGATCCGTCGATTTACGGAGCGATACGGGAGCAGATCGACCGGCTGGCGGAACTGGGCATCGAAAGTGATGTCTGTCCGGGCGTCAGCAGTTTTCAGGGAGCAGCTGCCTCTATGAATATGGAATATACGCTTCCGGACGTTTCACAGACGGTGATTCTCACCAGACTGGAGGGGAGAACCCCGGTACCGGAACGGGAGAAATTGCGGGATCTGGCGGCTCACGGCGCATCGATGGCCGTTTTTCTCAGCGCTTCCATGGGAGAGCGGCTTCAGGATGAGCTGCTGAAATCCGGAGGATACGGTCCGGGAGATCCGTGTGCCGTCGTGTACAGAGCCACCTGGCCTGACGAGAGAAAATTCGTGACGACGGTGGGAAATCTGGCAAAAACTCTGAAAGAAAATGATATCCGAAAGACAGCGATGATTCTGGTGGGAAAGTTTCTCGGAACGGAGTACGGACTGTCGAAGCTTTATGACAGGATGTTTTCCACCGGTTTCCGGAAAGGAGCCGGGGAGACGCAGGAAGCGGAAAAGACAGATGGAAGAAAAACGGAAGAAGGAAGAGAAGGAACGGAATGATGTTCGATCTTCTGAATCAGAGTGAAAAAATCTGCAGAGGTCCGATTTTCCCGGGGAAAAAAGTTGTATGGATTGCTGCATTCGGATATACGGAACGGGCACTGAGGCTGTCAGAAAGGGTGCGTCAGCTTTTACAGGCGGACCAGGACCGCAGGAATGTCCGGATGATCTGGAGCAGGGAACGGGATGTGACAGCGGAAATATTTTCCCTGTATGATGTGCTGCTGTTCTTCTGCGCCTCGGGCATCGCGGTGAGAAAGACAGCTCCGTTTTTGCGGGACAAGATGAAAGATCCTGCCGTAATCGTTCTCGGAGAGAGCGGAGAATTTGTGATTCCGCTGTTGTCCGGTCATCTGGGAGGTGCTAATTTTTACGCGGAAAATATCGCTTCCCTTCTGGGGACAGTACCGGTGATCACTACGGCCAGTGACGGGAGAGATCAGCCGGCGCTGGATGTATGGGCGGCGGAGCGGAAATTTGCCGTAAGCGACCGGAAGCTGATGAAGCGCATCATGGCTGAGCTTCTGCGGGAGAAGAGCGGGCTGCAGGAATCTTCAGAATGTGTGTCTTTCTCCGAATCCGCCGGATCTTCCGGATCAGGCAGGAGGTCCGGCAGCGCGTACCGCATCTGCATCGCTTCCGACCGTGAGACCGCACTCCGGCAACTGGAAGCATCGGGGCAAAACGAAGCGGATATGCTGATCCTGGAGCCGAAGCGATATGCGGTCGGCATCGGCTGCAGGAAAAACTGCAGCGGAAAGGAAATGGAACGATTTGTGTGTTCTTTTCTGGAAGAGCACGGTATCGAAGAATCTCTGGTTAGCTGTCTCTGTTCCATAGACAGAAAATCCGGGGAAGCGTGCATTAAAAAGACGGCAAGATCGCTGGGAGTTCCCTTTACGGTCTATTCCGCGCATGAGCTCGCTGAAGCGGAGGGCTCCTTTTCCGCATCTTCCTTTGTGCGGGACACGGTGGGCGTGGATAACGTATGTGAGAGGAGCGCCGTTCTGGGAGCGGAAAACGGAATTCTGACCGTTAAAAAGACAGCCGCACCTCATATGACGGCGGCTGTGGCCGTGCGCAGATTTCCGGAAACGGGACGGTTCTGCCGAATTCTTACGCCGCAGGAGTGGATGAAAGAAGCTTCGGAAAAAGACAGAGATGAAAATAAATGAAAAAATAAGGAAAGGAACAGGGTAACGTGGAAAAAGAGCGGCTGAAGGACAGAAGCGCAGAGCTTCGGTCGGAAAACGTAGGAAAACTGATGATACGTCTGGCTGTACCGACTGTAACGGCGCAGGTCGTCAACATGCTTTATAATATCGTAGACCGGATCTATATCGGCCATATGCCGCAGGTGGGTTCCGACGCACTTACCGGCGTGGGGCTGTGTTTTCCGATTCTGACACTGATCTCCGCTTTTGCTTCTTTATTGTGTGCGGGCGGAGCTCCGCGTGCTGCGATACGCATGGGACAGCAGGAAAACCGGGCTGCAGAAAAAATCATGGGAAACTGTTTCGGAATGCTGATCGCCGCATCTGTACTTCTGACCGTGCTGTTTCAGATTTTTGCGGGACCGCTGCTGGTTCTGTTCGGTGCCAGTGATGCTACCCTGCCTTATGCGCTGAGCTACATGCGGTATTATCTGATGGGAACGGTCTTTGTCATGATTTCTCTGGGACTCAATATGTTCATCATGTCCCAGGGCTTTGCAGGCACCAGCATGCTGACGACACTTATCGGCGCAGTGCTGAATATCATCCTCGATCCGATTTTCATTTTTGTCTTTGATATGGGTGTGCCGGGAGCGGCTGTCGCGACGGTGATCAGTCAGGCGGTGAGTGCTGTCTGGGTGCTGATTTTCCTTATGGGAAAGACCACAAAGCTGCGCCTGAAGAAACAGGATATGAAGCCCGATGGCTCAGTTCTGCTGCCGTGTCTGGCTCTGGGGCTGTCGCCCTTTGTGATGCAGAGCACGGAGAGTCTCCTGAGTATATGTTTTAATACCAGCCTGGCGAAATACGGCGGGGATATGGCCGTCGGCGCGATGACCATCATCACGAGTACGGCACAGCTGATGTCGATGCCGACGACAGGGATATGTCAGGGCGGTCAGCCGATTATCAGCTATAATTTCGGAGCAGGAAATGTCGAGCGTGTAAAAAAGGCGTTTCGCTGTCAGTTTATCGCCTGCGTGACATATGCGTTTCTGTTTTTCCTGGCAGCGATGTTTCTGCCGCATCTGCTGGCCGGCGTTTTTACAGGTGACCGTGAACTGGTGGATTACACCGTACATTATATGAGAGTCTACAGTGCGGGGATTTTCATTCTGGGAGTTCAGTTTTCCTGTCAGCAGGCCTTCATGGCTCTGGGCCAGGCGAAAATCAGCTTGGTTCTGGCATGTCTCAGAAAGCTGATCCTGCTGATTCCGCTGATCTTTCTGCTGCCGCATCTGCTGTCGGACAGAGTATTTGCTGTTTTTCTCGCAGAGCCTGTCAGTGATATCACGGCAGGAATCGTGACAGGAATAATGTTCTTTTCACGTCTGCCCGGGATACTGAGAAGGGGACCCGGAGGCATGACGGAGGAATCCGGAGAATGATATGGAAAAATTATACATAGTAGGAATCGGACCGGGAAGCCTGCAGGAAATGACGCGGCAGGCTTTTGAAATTCTGCAGTCATCGGATCTGATCGTAGGTTATACGCGGTACAATGAGCTGCTGAAGAGGCACTTTCCCGAAAAGGAATATTTTGCGACACCTATGCGCAGGGAACAGGAGCGGTGTGAATATGCGCTGAAGGCTGCGGAATCAGGCAGAAAGACGGCTCTGGTGTGCAGCGGGGACAGCGGTGTCTACGGCATGGCTTCCCTGACGCTGGAGCTGGCCGAAAGGAGAAACAGCCCGGTGAAAATCGAAGCGGTTGCCGGAGTCAGCGCTGTGCTGAGTGCCGGGGCCCGCCTGGGTGCTCCCGTTTCCGGAGACTTTGCGGTGATCAGTCTCAGCGATCTGCTGACTCCGTGGAAGATGATCGAAAAGCGTCTGCAGGCGGCGGCAGAAGGAGACTTCGTCATAGCTCTGTATAATCCGGGTTCCGGACAGCGCAGAAATCATCTGAGAAGAGCCTGCCGGATCATCGGGCGGAGCCGCAAAGGGGAGACGCTGTGTGCTCTGGCGGAGCATATCGGCAGAGCAGGTGAGAAGATGAGAATCCTGACGCTGTCGGAACTGGAAACGGCCGAAGCTGATATGTTTACGACGGTCCTGATAGGGAATTCCGTCACGAAGAAGATACATACAGCTGCAGGAGATCGTCTGGTAACACCGAGGGGATACCGGCTCAGAACGACCGGCGCGGCCGGCGCGGTCGGCGCAACCGGTAAAACCGGCGCGCGGACCGGCGGGAAAAAGAGGCTTCTGATTTTCGGGGGCACGACGGAGGGAAGACAGCTGGCGGAATACGCCTGTGAAAAAGGCCTTTCCGTGCTGGTCTGTGTGGCGACAGAATACGGTGAAGAGGTTCTCAGGCCTCATCCCCGCCTGCAGGTGGACTCAAGAGGTCTGACGGAAGCAGAAATCGAAGACATGCTGAGGCAGGAGCATTTTTACGCCGTCATGGATGCCACACATCCTTATGCGGCGGATATTACAGATAAAATCGCCGGAGCGTGCAGACGAACCGGAGAAAAATATATCCGCGTGCTGCGTTCCGATGCGGGAATCGACGAAAGTACAGAAAGCGCAGAAAGAGCGGAAAATGTAAAAAGCGGGGGAAGCACAGAAGGTATATGCGGCGTGCCTGCGGAATCGGACGATATTTTCTTCGTATCAGATATCCGGGAGGCGGCAGAACTTCTTGACAGAGAGGAGGGACGGGCGCTGATAACAACCGGCTCAAAGGAAATCGGAGCATATGCGTCCGTTCACCGTGCGAAGGAACGTTTTCTCTTCCGGGTGCTTCCCTCCCACGAGGCTCTCGATGCGTGCTTTAGCGCCGGCTTTACGGGGAAGAATCTGATCTGCATGCAGGGACCTTTTTCCGAGGAGGCTAACAGGACACTTCTTGTGGATTTCAACGCAGAGTTTCTTGTAACGAAGATGTCGGGAAAAAACGGCGGATTTTCCGCGAAGATTTCGGCAGCACGCAGCGCAGGAGCGAAGGTCATCGCAGTGCGGCCGCCGCAGGAGCGGCCCGGGATTCTGCTCCGGGAAGCCATGGACAGGATCGATGCGATATCTGCAGAAGAGACTGCGGCCGGAGAGAATCACGGAAAGAGGAAATCGGATGTCCGGGCGGAAGCGGTCATCGTCGGGATAGGTCCGGGAGACGCGGAGATGATGACGGAGGAAGCTGTCCGGGCGGTCCGGGAAGCCGACGTGGTTTTCGGCGCCGGGCGCCTTCTGCGGGATCTCCGTTCTCTGAGCGGTTCTCGGCGCCGGGAAGAAAACGGCGCCATGAACGGAAGCAATATCGCCCGGGAGTCTGGCATAAATCCGGAGAGCCGGATTACGGTGGAGGAATACCGGCCGGAAAAAATCGCGGAGTATATCGGAAAGGACATAGAAAAATATTCAAAAAAATCCTTAAAAAGGAATCGGCGTTATGCCGTTGTCGTATCCGGGGACAGCGGTTTTTTCAGCGGCGCGGAGAAAATCCGCCGGGCCCTCATGTCGGAAGGGATTTCCGTTACTGTTCTTCCCGGGATCTCCTCTGTCGTGTATTTCAGCGCCCGTACGGGAATTTCCTGGCAGGATGCGGCTTTTGTCAGCGCTCATGGAAGAGCGCTTTCCATCGCTTCCGAGGTACGTTCTCACCGGAAAACGTTTGTTCTCACGGGTCCGGATGTGTCATCTCTGATGAAGAGACTGACGGAGTACGGTCTCGGCAGGGTGAGAGTTCTGGCAGGCGAGAGGTTGTCTTTTGATGATGAGCGGATTTCTGAAGGCACGGCAGAGGAATTTTCAGGACGTTCTTTCGATCCGCTGACTGTTCTTCTGATCCTGAATCCCGACGCACAGGCGTATGTGCCTCCCGGTATTCCCGACAGCCGGATGGAGCGCGGACGTGTTCCCATGACAAAGCGGGAGGTAAGAGCTGTGACGATGTCATATCTCGGAGTCCGGGAGGACAGTATCGTCTATGATATCGGGGCGGGAACAGGTTCCGTGACACTGGAGGCGGCACTGGCCGCCCGGAGGGGGCATGTCTGTGCTGTGGAACGGAATCCGGAGGCTGCGGATCTGATCGAAAAAAACTGCCGGAAATTTGCCGCTGACAATGTGACAGTCATCCGGGGCAGTGCGCCGGATGTCTTTCGGGCTGAAGACGGAACGCCGGCGGTGACGGCGGAAGGGGAAAATGGCGAAAAATCTTCCTTTTCTTTCCCCGTTCCCGATATCGTCTTTATCGGCGGAACGGGAGGAAAGCTCGGAGAAATTCTGGATGTGCTGAGAGCGTTCGGAGGAAAATCAGCTGCCGGAGAAGACGGAAACGACAGCGGCATGAAAAAACAGGTATCTGTTCCGGAATCGGAGCAGGCAGAAGCATTCGGCAGGAAATTCTCAGGAACAGAGCATATGACGGGCCGGCGAAAGATACGCGTGGTGATCAATGCTGTGACGGTGGAAACGGCAGGAGAGTCCTTTCGCCTGCTGTCGCAGTACGGCGCGGAGAATATGGAAGCGGTTCAGATTTCAGCGGCCAGGACACGGAAAGCAGGGTCGTATCATCTGATGGAAGGTCAGAATCCCGTGTTTATCATCAGCGCAGATCTCGTCTGTCCGGATCCGGAACAGACGGATCGGAGAGAAGTTCCGCGTGCCGGTGCGGATACGGAGGATATGGATGCAACGGACGGATTGCCGGGCCCGGAGACAGATCCGCAGAAAGAGCGGAGAAATACGCGGGACGGAGGAAAATGGTGAAAGAGACGGAAAAAAGTCGCAGGGAAACGGACAGGCCGGACAGACCGGCCGGAGCAGAAAGTAAAACCGGATGGGAAAGACCGGGCGGGCAGGCGCTGACTCTGCCGCCCGCCCGCATCGTGATCGCCGGAACCGGCAGCGGATGCGGAAAGACGACGGTGACCTCGGGACTGCTGCAGTGCCTGAAGAACCGGGGTATCCGTACGGCCGCATTTAAGTGCGGACCGGACTATATCGATCCCATGTTTCACGAAGCGGTACTGGGTGTAAAATCGGGCAATCTGGATCTGTTTTTTTCCGATGAGGAGACGCTTCGGTGGCTTGTCGCATCCGGAGCGGAAAACTGTGAGATCGCAGTGGCGGAAGGCGTGATGGGATATTATGACGGAATCGGCATGACGGAGGAAGCGTCCAGCTGGCAGGTGGCCCGGGCGCTGCAGGCGCCGGCTGTGCTCGTAATCGGTACCCGGGGAATGGCGGCGTCGGTTACGGCCGTGCTGGAGGGCTTTCTTCACCATCGGGAGGATAGCCGGATCCGGGGTGTTATCTTTAACCGTCTCCCGCAGAAGCTGTACGGCCGGCTGGCTGCTCAGGCGGAAAAAATCGGTGTCGTTCCGCTGGGATATCTCCCGGAGGAGAGCGGATTTTCACTGGAAAGCCGGCATCTGGGGCTGGTGACGGCAGAAGAGATCGCCGATCTGAAGGAGAGAATGAAACTGCTGGCCGGGACTATGGAAGAGACAGTGGATATCGAAGGTATTCTGAGGCTGGCGAAAGAGGCGGAGATATATGATACCTCCGCGCCGGAGAGGATTCTTCAGCTGGCATGGTCTGCTACAGAGAAAAAGAAACCCTGCATCGCAGTGGCGGAAGATGAGGCCTTCTGTTTTACATACCGCGATAATATCAGAGTTCTGCGTCTGGCCGGTGCAGAGATCATTTCCTTCAGTCCTCTCAGAGACGAACGGCTGCCGGAAAGAGTGGACGGGATTCTTCTCGGCGGAGGATATCCGGAGCTGTATGCGGAGAGGCTGTCTGAGAACAGGACGATGAGAAAGTCTGTACATGATGCGGTTCAAAGCGGTACACCTGTGATCGCGGAATGCGGCGGATTTCTCTATCTTCACGAGCGGATGGAAGGCGCAGAGGGCGGAATGTATGAGATGGCAGGTGTGATTCCCGGGGAATGCAGGCGGGGCAGCCGCCTCGGCCGGTTCGGATATATTCTGCTGACAGCACAGTCCGACGGAATGATAGCCCGGAAAGGAGAGGTGCGGAAAGCCCATGAATTTCATTACTGGAAAAGCGATTCGGAAGGATCGGACTTTACGGTGCGGAAGGCTGACGGCAGCAGCACCGGGAGCTGCGGCATCTCTTCCGAGGCGATGTATGCGGGATTTCCCCATCTTTCTTTCTGTGCAGATCCGGAGTCGGCGGAGCGATTTGTGAAAAAATGCCGGCAGCACCGGGATGATATAAGGATGAGAAAGAACTCGGATATGAGATAAGCAGCGAAATAAGGCGAGATGAAGCAGAATGAGACGGAAGCAGAGACAAGAGGAGATTCATGAAAGAAGGAAAGTTTGAAATCATACTGCGGGAGCTTCTGGAACGGAGGTGCACCTTTCACCGGAGTGCATCGGAGGAGTGCGAACAGCGCTGGGACCGGATCGCAAAGCCGATCGACGGTCTGGGAGAACTGGAAAAAATGACGGCGAAGATCGCCGGTATGACGGGCAGTGCGGATGTCAGAATCGACCGGCGGGCGGTGGCCGTCATGTGCGGTGACAACGGCGTAGTCCGGGAGGGCGTTACTCAGACGGGACAGGCGGTGACGGCGCAGGTGACGGAGAATATCGCTAAGGGGATATCTTCCGTCTGCCTCATGGCGAAGGCGGCGAAAACAGACGTTTTTGCGGTGGATCTCGGTGTCGCGGCGGAGTTCGGAACGTCACTGCGGACTGAGCGGAAGCCGTCCGTACTCTCCGCCGGTCTGCCTCCTTCCGGATGGGTGGAAAAAGGCAGAATCGCAGATAAAAAAGTAGCCTCCGGCACGGGAAATCTCTGCCGTGAGCCTGCCATGAGCCGGGAACAGGCGGCACTTGCCGTCTGCCGCGGAATGGAGTCGGTCAGAGAAATGGCGGATCAGGGAATCCGGATCATCGCCTCCGGCGAAATGGGCATCGGCAATACGACGACAGCCGGCGCTGTCGCGGCGTGTCTGGCGGATCTTCCTCCCGAACGGACGGCGGGGCGCGGAGCGGGACTTTCCGCTGACGGAGTGCGCCGCAAGGCGGAAGTTATCCGGCGGGCTCTTTCGCTTCACCGGCCGGATCCCGCCGATGCCCTCGATGTCTTATCGAAAGTGGGCGGATACGATATCGCGGGCATGACGGGCCTGTTCCTGGGGGGAGCTCTCGTCGGCATTCCGGTCGTAGTGGACGGAGCGGTTTCCGCTGCGGCTGCCGCACTGGCGGCCGTACTCTGTCCGGGCTGTGAGGATTTTATGCTGGCGTCGCATGAAGGAAGAGAACCGGCTTCGGGAATTCTTCTGAAACATCTCGGCCTGAAGCCGGTGATACACGCAGGGCTGGCTCTGGGAGAGGGAACCGGCGCGGTGATGCTTTTTCCTCTTCTTGATCTCGCCCTGAGTCTTTATTCGGAAAATATCACCTTTGAAGAAGTGGAGATCGAAGCCTATCAGAGGCTGAAATGACGGAACGGGAGCCGGAGAACATGATGTTTTTTATCACCGGAGGCAGCGCTTCCGGAAAATCGGAATATGCGGAGAAACTGGCGGAAAAGCTGGCTTTTTCGCAGGGCGGCGGGCAAAAGAACGGCCGGAAGAGGAAACGGAGCGATGTACAAAACGGAAGCGGTACGGACGCTTTGATTCCTCTTTTGTATCTGGCTACGATGCGAAATGACGGAGAAGAAGCACAGCTGCGCATCGAGCGCCACAGGCAGCAGAGGGAAGGCCGCGGATTTCAGCTTCTGGAGGCGCCGACTCCGGACCGCCTTGAGGATGTGCCGGCCTGCCGGGTGATTCTTCTGGACTGTCTGTCCAATTTCACGGCGAATACGCTGTTTTCCGACGTCTGCGGAAACGTCCGCGATGACGGCTGCCGGAATATCGGCGACGGGAGGAACGGCGGAAAAACTGTCCTGGAGGTGACGGAGAAAATACTGCGGCTGCGTGACCGGTGCAAACATCTCGTCATCGTAGCTGACGCTGTTTTTTCCGACGGCATGGTTTATGAATGGGAAACGGAGCGGTATATACGGATTCTGGGCGATATCTGCGCTATCCTGGCGCGGCAGGCGGAATATGTCATCGAAGTGGTATTCGGGCTTCCTGTTTTTCTGCGGAAGGCTGAGAGGCGGAAAAACGGTGAAACCGATATATCGGAAACGGATACACCTGA
>CAJFPD010000027.1 GCA_904398315.1 Candidatus Alangreenwoodia gallinarii
TATCTGTCGAAAATGACCAGGGAATTCGGTCTGATGTTTCATCTGATCGAGGAAACACCTCCGGCAGAGAAGAAAAAGAAGGATATTCTGGACGATATCGAGCGATTTATCGACAATCTGACGGACCGCATGCTGAAAGAGGTTCTCGGAAAGTCGAAAGCGGCGGAGCAGTACCGGGCTCTGAAGAAGAGCGGATCCTGGAGAACGGAGGAATATTTTCTCCGGGCTCTGGCAGAAGAAAACCCCTGTGCTGTCCGGGTGCTGGAACATCTGGGACGGTACGAGGAGAATTACCTGAAAGAATGTACGGATCTCGACACGATGCCGGATGTCGGATCGGTTCCCGATATGAAGGCAGCGGCAGGAAGAGATCTGCGGATTCACTATCTGGATCTGAAATATGCGGTTTGCTGGTGCCTCTGGTCGGAGGGGAAGGAATTTTTCCGGCAGAAGACGGTAATCGGAGACTGATCGCAGGGGAATCGAAGAAGAATCGGAGGGACAGATCCGACGGATCGGGGAAGCCGCCGTGCTCAGATATCCGGAGCAGGGGACGAGTATGGGATGGAAAAAGATTGCACTCTCAAAGAGTGGCCTGACGTCTTTTGAAGCGTGATCGGAAGGTCAGTCCGGGCGCAATGCCGCAGGCTGTAATCCGGATCCCGCGCGGCCGGGCAGTATGGCCTTCTCTGCGGGACGGAGGGGGCAGGAAGGAAAACCGGCCGCGAAGGGCGGAGGGTTAAACTTTATTCTATATAGCCAGACAGAGAAGATCAACGGCCCCGGAGCATCGGAAATTTCCGATGCTCCGGGGCCGGTCTGTGAACAGGCTATTTATCCTTTCCGGTTTATTCCTTCCGGCTGAATGCCGCCGGAAATATTCATTGATGTATTCATTGATGGTTTCCGCATACAGTGAATAGGAACGTTTGTTATGATCCTGATTATTATTTTTCTTATCGAGATAAGCATCATGAACTTCCTGCCAGAGTTCTTTCTTTTTTTATGTAGAAGCTTTTCTTTTAAGCTCTCTGTTCCGACTGCAGGGTCAGATGAGATTATGCCATTCTCTTCTCTGATAAAGAATACGGAAGACATGAACTTCATAAGCAGCTTCATCAATAAGAAAAAATGCGATATAATTCTCAATGAATAATTTCCGTACACCGAGCCGGGAGTAAGGTTCCTCCGATATCAAAGGACAGCGATAGGGCATGGATGCGAGAGCGGAGATTTCCTGTCTGATTTTTTCATACAGGCGTTTTGCCGCGTCAGGTGTTTTCAGAGTTTCTGTGATATAAAAGAAAAGATCAGTAAGATCCTGCTCCGCCGGGAAATTGATGATCACTTTATACATCTGACAGGAACCCGAATTTTTCTTCCAGATCAGCAAAGACATCCTCCGCCGGTCTGCCATGGCCGGATCTGACCTCTTTCAGACCGGCATCCAGAAGATGATGCAGTTCTGCTTTGCCGCAAAGCTGTTCGTATTGCGCATTAGTCATAACCACGAGATCGCCGGTTCCGTTCTTCGTAATAAATACCGGCTCCTGATATTTATGGCAGAAGTCGGAAATTTCATTGTACTTATTTCGCAGATCACTGCTTGGACGAATGATTGGCACGCAAACACCTCCTTAAAATTTTATCGATATTATATCATTATTCCGATAAAATAACAATCTTATTGATCTTATGTTTATCCGGAGAAGATCGCGTCTTCGTGTGCGGATACGGGAGTAAAATTCAGGAAAAGATTATGATGTCATTTTTCTATTTCCGGCCGATAAGGTGATATACTGATAAAAATACGATATGGATTTCAGGCAGCTGAAGCAGGACGATGCTGCGGGCATCGCCGAAATGTCTGCGATGGCGACGGAGATCGTCAGGGAGCATTTCGATCCGATCATCGGCAGAGCACAGAATGACTACATGATAGCGCGATTTCAGACGGAGGACGCTATCCGAGAACAGATAACGCATGGATCACAGTATTTCTTCGTATCGGATGAAAGTCGAAGAATCGGATTTCTGGCTTTTTATCCCAGAGATGACGCCATGTATCTGAGCAAATTTTATCTTTACCGGGAGGAGCGCGGAAAAGGTTATTCGATACCGATGATGGATTTTGTGATTCAAAATGCCTGCAGCGCGGAACTCTCCTTCATAGAGCTGAATGTAAACCGGCATAATGACGCAATCTGCGCTTATGAGCAGCTGGGGTTTGAGGTGATCCGGACGGAGAAAAATGATATCGGCGGCGGATTTTTCATGGATGATTATGTGTATCGTCTGAAGATAGAGAAGACGGGAAAACATGCTACAGCCGATAAATGAGAGAAATAAATGGAAGAAAAGAGATATGACATCGAGTTGCCATGTCCGGATCGGACCTCTTTCAGGCCGGTATGAAGACGATCCATGATAAAAAATTTCGAAAACACTCAGCCTGCAGGAAATATGATGGAAAAGAAACAGTACTCTGATGTTCGTGTAAAATAGAAAGAGATTGACAATACAGGGAGGTGAAACAGGCATGGACTACGATATGAGATGACGAACCACGCAAAGGCATTTGCCTTTGTAAAAAGATGTGTTGCGGAAGGAAGACCGCTGGACGAGCTGACAGCAAAGGATATCCACGCACTGCTAATGGAAAATATTCTTGTGAGAGGCGTTTACCGCAACGTGGAAATACGCATTTCCGGTGCGGGCTTCAAACCACCGGCGCCTGATGAAATGTTTTGGCAGGTCAAAAATTTCTTTGCGGATCTGCCATATCGGACGGATCTCAACTCCATCGAGCTTGCCGCATGGACACATGCTGAGTTTGTAAAGATCCATCCCTTTGTCGATGGGAATGGCAGAATCTCCCGGATGCTGATGAACTACCAGCTTATGTCCGGAGGGTTTCTCCCCGTTTCCATTGCAAAAGAGAACCGGCTGGAATACTTCGATGCGCCGGAGGCTTATGCTGTAGGCGGGGATCTGAAGCCGTTTGCAGATATGATTGCTGACTTAGAGGAAACACGGCTGGATGAATACCTTGCTATTATCAGCGAACAGGCTGCGGAGGATGACTCCTCTTAAAGAAAAACTGCCGGAGATTTAACAAATGAAGGAAAGGAGTAAAATGGTGACATTTTATGAATGAGGAGGAGCTGAGACAAATTCCGGAAGATTGTTGTAATGATATCTCTTTTGCGTACAAAGGGAAAAAATCCGGTGTGGTTATTGAAGTTGAAAACTTTATTCCAAATTTTATCGTTGCTGCTGTCGCTGCTGCGATAGCCGGTACCGAAGCAGGAGTATACAGAATCGTATTTGAGGAGAAACAGACATGAACAATGCTAACCCGCAGACAAAAGCGACAGAAAAGTATCAGAAGAAGGTCGGGCTGATGTCGAAGTCCTATAAGCTGAAGCGTGAAGTCGTGGAGGCATTCGCGGAGGCGTGCGACAAGACAGGCGTCAGTCAGGCAGGAAAGCTTACAGAGCTGATGAAGGGATTCATTGCGGAAGTGAACGGAAAAGAGGAGTAAGAGGCGTAAGACGGGAGAATGATGCAGGAAGCGAAGGATTTTCTGCGCGAGAATCGGATTCCGGCAGTCGTAAGAGCAGGCTGACGCTGCCGTCTTTTATCGCGGGGGTATGCTGAAAATCCGCGGGATAGTATAATAATAGAAAAAAAAGAGGAAAGATGCGCACGGCACAGCAGGTACGCCGGAGGGGACTGCAGTGTCGGATAAGTTGTGAAGCGATAAAGCTGAAGCAGTCGGGTCTGGAAGAATCTTAATGGGGAATCTTACACACAGGAGAATTCCGGTTCATCCGACACCTGAGAGGAGACGAGGATGAAAGAAGCCCTTGAATTTCAGAGAAAACACGCTTGATTATACTTAAGATTATTTTGATTACATAGAGAGGTATATGACATGGATCGTTTTAAAAGAGTTTATCAGCAGGGCATGCTTGATGTAATGGAAATCTGGGTGGATACGGAAACCGGCGTGAATTATCTGTTTCACAGAAACGGAAATGCCGCGGGTTTCACACCGCTGCTTGATCGGGAAGGAAAGCCGGTCGTGACACCGCAGAAGGACAGCGTTTCTTCCTGAATCGGTGGGAAAATACGGGAAAAATTTCTGACAATACATTTATAATTATTTCATAGTTTGTTTATGGTATTATAAACTGTAAGATGATAAATACAGTGAAACATAAGGTAAAAGTGACGGTAATCGATAAAAAGTTATACCCTGAGCTTCAGAAGCAGTTCTGCGCCGATCCGGAGGCCGGCGCCTGTGAAATTGCCGAACATGAGTATAGTGCCAATAGAGAAAAAACGGGAAAATTAAAGAAACAGGTTCTACATCTCTTTGATGAATCTGGAATTGAATACCGTTTGAATGGAAATCAGGATTTTTGTATAAATAGTACAATGAATGTATGTATTCCCGGAGTAATGTCGGAAGCATTGATGATTTCTTCAAAGCAGTACTGCAGCATTTCCAATGGTTCAGCATGCACTTCGAAAAGCTATGCACCAAGTTATGTACTTTCGGCCATGGGAGTTCCGGAATCGGATATTGAATGTTCTGTTAGAATTAGTTGGGGACCAGACACTTCATCAGAGGAGCTATCAAAAAATCTTGTAAAATTGATCGAGATAGCTAAGCGACTTAAATGTTAATAGAAGTAAGGAGGGAAATATGCGTCCTGAATTACATCTGAAAATCGTTTATGAGAATAATCTTGATACAGATAAGTTTGTCCTAATGTTCAACAATAAGACACAGAGCTATAAGTTTTATTGGTTTGAAGCAATTCTGAATCTGATAAAGGAAAAGGATTATGATTTGACTTTTGATGAAGTAATCGATGAAATGATTTATGAGGCGTGGCATACGGTTACTCACTACCATTTACGGCTCGGCCCGACTGTTAACGGAAATACAGAAAATTTCCTTGAGCACGCGATAAAGATTATTAACAGCAATGTGCCTGGTTTTTCGCAGAATCCTTCACGGGAAGAATTAAAATCTGCAATTAAAATTTGTGAAAAAGAACTTAAACGTGATAAAACTCGCCTTACAGATTATGTGCCATATAAACTACTTTATCCGTTTTTTGATAAAGAGGGGATGGAAGAAGGACTATCCTATATCAAAAATGATAAACATAGCCATTTAATTGCATATATGGCACAGTTGTCTGGTGATGAAAACTTATTATATACTATTCTTGATGGAGTAGGATTACAAAAAAAGATCCGGATAAATCCATATTGGCGAAAATTCTTACTTGAAAACTATAATGTTATTCAAAGTTGGGTACAATACAACAAAGCTCAGTTTCTTCAGGATCGAAATCCTGGAGTGCCAGGCATTATCAACAAGATATGTCCGGAGAATGAGGAAATACGAAAATTGGATCAGGCAAGAAAATTGTGGAAGACTACGGTAGAGATTACAGGACAGCCCATTAAAGAAATTTACACGGGGAAGAAAATTCCGCTGGAAATTCTGTCTATTGATCATTTTGTTCCACGTTCTTACATTTCCAATGATGAACTATGGAATCTTACGCCAATGAGTAAGACATTGAATTCCAGTAAAAATAACCGACTTCCAGCATGGGATGAGTTCTTCGAGCCATTTGCACGATACCAATATTATCTATATAATCTGATCTTTCCTACTGATGAATCCAAAAAGTCACCAATTTTGATTGACCAATTTAAAAAATGCCGTAAGAATAATGTCAATGCAATCTGGGCGTCGGAAACATTATACATTGCTGGGAATTCGGATGTTCAGTTCATGAATATTCTGCGTCATAACCTAAAACCAATGTATGAAGCAGCCCAGTTACAAGGATACGATATGTGGAAGGTGAATGCATAGCTATGCTTATTGATTCCGTTAATTATTATGAGATGCATGCAGAAGATTTTGTGGCATCTACGTTAAATGTAGAGATGAGCAAACTGTATGCAGAATTTGAAAAATACCTAAATTCTGGATGTAAAATTATGGATTTAGGATGTGGCAGTGGTCGTGATAGCAAGTATTTTATTGATAAAGGCTATAATGTGGTAGCAATAGATCCTTCACCGACAATGTGTGAGAAAACAAAAGTCCTCTCTGGAGTTACTACATATACTTTAAAGGCAGAAGAACTGGCTTTTGAAGATGAGTTCAATGCGGTTTGGGCATGTGCATCTCTTTTACATGTCGCCAGAGAAGATCAGATAATTGTTTTTCGAAAGATTTGTTACGCTTTAAAGCAAGGGGGGATTTTTTATTGCTCTTGGAAGTGCGGAAACCAGAACCGTTTAGAAAAAGGCAGATACTTTACAGATTTTGATGAACAGTATTTGAATCGTGTACTGGCAGATGTTCCAGAACTGCAATTAATCAGGAGTTGGGTAACGACAGATGTACGGTTTGATTACTCGGAACAGAAGTGGCTGAATGTATTACTGAGAAAGGTTATTAAGTGAAGATGTTCTATTTAATTGATTAGAACAGGAGATCATAGAAAGGCACAATTCTTTTTGAGGAACTCTCTGACAAAACATTCAGCGCTGCCATAGGCGGCGGTTCGCTGGCGGCCGGAGAACTCGGAATGGCCGGAGGAACTGCTGTTATAACAGGCGGCGGAGCACTTCTGGGTATGATCCGGAGGAACCGGTATTTCTGCAGCAGCGACGATGAATCTTCTTTCAGAAAACGGGTACGTTCTCAATGAATGCTGCAGGCTGCTCGCTTTCAGCAGAGCGGTTCTTTATGACAGATACAAAGATTATAAGTCAATAGAGAATATATACAGGAGCGTAAGTGAGAGGATTGAACAGGTAAGCAGAGATCTCAGCGATTATTCGGAAATGAGTGAGGGGGCAGATCGGAAGAAAAGAAGAAGCGCCGGATACAGATGAAAGTAGCAGGCAAAAGCCTGAAATTTCTGAAGAATTGTGAAAAGGAACTGGCCGGAATTCGGAATGTTGAAATATACTGAGACATACGTTGAGTCGTGATACAGGATCCTTTCAGTCTCGGTTAACTCTCTCATCAAAAGAGACAGAAAAATGAATAAAAAAATACTTACGATCCAAGATATTAAAACTCTGGTCAGACCGGTCGCCGAAAAGTACAGGATAAAGGACATCTGTCTGTTCGGCTCTTATGCGAGAGGGGAGGCCGATGAAAGCAGCGATCTGGATTTTCTGGTGATCGGCGGAGAGGATTTTAAATCTACGATGATCTTTGCATTTTCGGAAGAGCTACGTATGATCCTGAAAAAAGAGGTTGATGTGTTTGAGGTCGATGAGATTGATAAGGACAGCGATCTGTACAGGAACATTATGAAGGAGAAAATAACGGTGGTATAAAATATTTTTATAAATATTGCAGTATATTAAGATATTGATATTTAAAATAACTGATGGTGAATTATAAGGCAAAATATAATGAAGCTCTGAATGAATTATGAGAAAATGCTCCTAAAGGAGAGTGGCGTCATCTGCTTTCCGGAAAGGAGCTTTTTTCATTAAACAGAAAACAAAATCATAGAGTACATGATCTATGAGAAAAAATCGTACATCGTTAATGATAGAATATTTACAAAAATCTATCATAAGATTATACTGATAATAGAAAATGTAAAAAAATATCATAATCTCTGCGGAGGATGGAGTATTGAATATAGAGAAAAAAGATATAGAGAAATATCTTTACGATATGAAAAAAGCTGTTGAAAATGACAGATATCGGATTGATCGGAATACCAGGCGGCAAGATAATATTAACTTATTTCTGAATTATATTATTGATGAAGCAAAAGCAAAGGAGATTATTTTGAGCCTTACGGTGATGGATTTTTCAGAAATTCTGCAGAATGAACATAAAGGTTTTGAGCATGAAAAGTTATATGTATTTGGCAAAGATATCACTCTTTTGGAGAGAAACGGTACGGAAGAGAAAATGGTATCTCTTTATATCAAAGTTAACAAGCTGGAGAACTGTTTTGTGATTGTGATTTCATTCCATGAGCAGAAGTATCCGATTACATACTATTTCAAATAATTAGGAAGAAAAGAGGGTAGCTATGATCACAGAGAAAGGAAGAAGAGATTTCTGTATAGAATGCAGGAAAGAAACGGAGTACCTTTTACAGAAGAAGAACATCGTAAAAACCATAAGGGAGAAGGATTATACGTTTGAAATCACCGTGGCTGTATGTGCGGAATGCGGCGAGGAAATGAGTATTCCCGGACTTATTGATAAGAATGTTATGGAAATTGATGAACAGTATAGAATTGTAGAAGGTCTTGTGTCGATTAAAGATATAGAAAGACTCATGAAGATTTATAAGATCGGTAAGGCACCGCTTTCTCTTGCGCTTGGATTCGGAGAGGTGACAATATCCCGATATCTGCAGGGACAGGTCCCATCCAAAGAATATTCCGATGTCATCAAAGCGGCTTTGGCCTCCCCGGCATATATGAAGCAGAAGCTTATTAAAAATCAGGATAGGCTGACGGATGCGGCATATAAAAAAGCGATGGCGGCAGCAGACGGCATAGAGAATCTTTTCACTGTTTCAGATAAGATGCTCAAAGTGATCGCATATGTCTTTGAAAAACTGGAAGAAGTAACCCCGCTTATGCTGCAGAAGTTATTATACTTTATCCAGGGAATTTATTCTGCATTATATAAAAAGCCTGTTTTTCCGGAAGAGTGCAGGGCATGGACGCATGGACCGGTTTATCCGGAGGTGTATAATCTGTTTAGAGATTTTAAGTATAATCCGATTGATGATGCGCGTTTTGCATTACTGGAAGGAAGCGGCTATCTGTTGACAGATGATGAAAAAAGGGTAATTGATCTCGTCGTAAATACATTTGGAATGTACGGTGGAAAGGTGCTGGAGAAGATTACTCACAATGAGGATCCGTGGATAGAGGCCAGAAAAGGTTATGGAGACGGGATTCCTTCCAGCGAGCCTCTGCCGAAAGATAGGATTATGAAATATTATATTGCGGTAAATCAGAAATATGGTATAGATACAGAAGCCGGATTGCGGACATATATCCGCGATATGCTCGATAAAGCATCCTGATCTGTTTTATCTGAATGTATCTGAATGTGAGCAGAGCCTTCCTGCCGCTGCTGGCTCATCTGCGCCTTCCTTGAATAGCCCCGCATCATCCCGGTCCGGAATCCGCCCGGTTTTTCCAGAGTTTACACCTGTCTTGACACTTGACAATGACAGTGGTAAAATATCGTCGTTTCATAAGAAATCGATGCAGGACGGAGATGGAAGACAGATGGATGAGTTTTTTGATGTGGTAATCGTGGGTACCGGTGCGGCGGGACTTTACTGTGCCCTGAATCTGCCGGAACGGATGACGGTGCTGCTCCTCACGAAGCGGAAGGCGGAGGACAGCGATTCCTTCCTCGCCCAGGGAGGGATCTGCATGCAGTGCGGAGAATCCGACTATGAACTTTATATGGAGGACACTCTGCGGGCAGGCCATTATGAGAACGACAGAAGGGCGGTGGATCTGATGATCCGCTCCTCCAACAGCATTCTCCGGGATCTTATACACCGGGGCGTGCGGTTTGCCTGTCATGAGGACGGAAGTCTCGATTTCACCCGGGAAGGCGGTCACTCCCGTCCCCGGATCCTTTATCATAAGGATGTGACAGGCCGGGAGATCACGCAGACGCTGCTGGATGAGGTTCTGAAGCGGGATAATCTGATTCTGCGCGAGGAGACGACGATGCTCGATCTGATCACGGACGATACGGCCTGCGGCGGCATCGTTGCCGCAGGTCCCGACGGCGTTCCCTACACGGTGGGAGCCGGGGCGGTAGTGCTGGCCTGCGGAGGCATCGGAGGTTTGTTTAAAAATTCCACCAATTTTCCGCATATCACGGGCGATGCTCTTGCCATGGCTATGCGGCGGGGAATTCCGGTAAAGCATCTCGATTACATACAGATCCATCCGACGACGCTTTATTCGAAGAAGCCGGGTCGTAAATTTCTGATTTCGGAGTCCGCCCGCGGAGAGGGAGCTCTGCTCTACGACAGGAACGGCCGGCGTTTTACCGATGAGCTGCAGCCGCGGGATCTTCTGAGCGCTGCGATACATGCACAGATGGAAAAGGACGGCACGGATTTCGTCTGGGAGGATCTCCGTCCGCTGGGCAGGGAGACGATACGGGCTCATTTTCCGAATATCTGTGATTATTGTAAGGACGAGGGGTACGATGTGTTTCGGGAGCCCATCCCGGTTGTGCCGGCGCAGCACTATTTTATGGGCGGCATTCAGGTGGATCTGAGCAGCCGCACTGCCATGCCGCGGCTCTACGCCTGCGGCGAAATCAGCTGCAACGGTGTGCACGGACGCAACCGCCTTGCCAGCAATTCTCTGCTGGAATCTCTGGTCTTTGCGCAGAGAGCCGCAGATGATATATTGTTCGGATCGCCTCCCGCGTTTAGGGGAACGGCGCCGGATCTGGCGCCTTATCGGGAACAGGAGCCGCTGTTCGCCGCTTACCGGGAGGAAATTCTGAATGAGATGGAAAGAATGAGGAAAAGCCATGAATAAAATTACGCAGAAGCTGAATGTCGACGATCTGATTCTGCAGGCTCTGAGGGAGGACATTCCCGGGGAGGACGTCTCCACCAACGCAGTCGTCCCGGAAGCCCGTCCCGGAACGGTGGATCTGATTGCGAAAGAGGATGGTATTGTGGCCGGCCTGGAAGTATTTGCGCGGGTATTTACTCTGCTGGACGATCAGACGCAGGTGGAATTTCTCTGCGAAGACGGCGAGAAGATCCGGAAGGGGCAGAAGCTGGCCGTGGTGACAGGGGACATCCGTGTGCTGCTTTCGGGGGAACGGGTAGCTCTGAATTATCTCCAGCGCATGAGCGGAATTGCGACCTATACGCATCAGACGGTCTCTCTGCTGGAAGGAACAGGAATTACGCTGCTCGATACGCGCAAGACGAGTCCGAATAACCGCATCTTCGAAAAATATGCCGTACGCGTGGGAGGTGGGTCCAACCATCGCACCGGTCTTTCGGACGGGGTACTGCTGAAGGATAATCACATCGGCGCTGCCGGCAGCGTGACCCGGGCGGTAAAAATGGCACGGGAGTATGCGCCCTTCGTGCGGAAGATTGAGGTAGAAGTGGAAACCATCGATCAGGTGAGAGAGGCGGTGGAGGCCGGAGCTGATATTATCATGCTGGACAATATGAGCGACGACGCTATGCGGGAGGCGGTAAAGCTGATCGCGGGACGCGCGAAGGTGGAGTGTTCCGGAAACGCGACACGGGAAAATATCAGCCGTCTGAAAGATATCGGCGTGGACTATGTGTCCAGCGGCGCTCTTACCCACTCGGCGCCTGTTCTGGATCTGTCGATGAAGCATCTGCGTCCGCTGGACGGGGAGGTGGAACAATGACAACTGCCGAACGCCGCAGAGAGATTCTCGATATATTATCCGGAACGAAGACTCCGGTTGCGGCCCGTGATCTGGCGGCCCGGTTCGGAGTCAGCCGGCAGGTGATCGTGCAGGATCTTGCCGTGATCCGCGCATCTCATACGAATATTATTTCCACCTACCGGGGATATGTCATGCAGCAGACCGAGACGGGATGTGTCAGGGAATTTAAAGTGCGTCACCTTCCGGATCAGGCCGGGGAAGAGCTGAATCTGATCGTGGATCGCGGCGGCAGAGTGAAAAATATCAGCATCAGCCACCGGGTGTACGGACGGATCACGGCGGAACTGGACATCAGCTGCCGCCAGGATGTGCAGGAATTTCTGCAGGCTCTGAAAGGAGCTTCCTCCACCGTGCTCTCCGCTGCCACGGATGGATACCATTATCATCTGGTAGAGGCAGCGGCACCTGAACGGCTGGATCGGATCGGGGAAGCCCTGGGCGAAAAAGGGTTTCTGGCGCCGCTGCAGCCCTGGGAAAAAGAATCATAATATGAGAAAAGAAGAATGTTCATTTTCCCGGCTCATCCGTCCGGGACAGGAATGAAAAAACAGGGAGGAATGATCCATGACAGTGCGTGAGATGCAGGATGAGATCCTGCGTTTGAAAAAAGAAAAAGATATCTGTATCCTCGCTCATACCTATCAGAGCCAGGCTGTGCTGGAGGTTGCGGATTTTACCGGAGATTCCTACGGTCTGAGTGTAAAGGCGTCGGAAGTCCCGCAGAAGGGCGTGATTCTGTGCGGTGTCCGCTTTATGGCCGAGACATGCAAAATCCTGAATCCGGAAAAGAGAGTCTGGCTTTCCAATTCTTTAGCCGGATGTCCGATGGCGGAGCAGATGGACGCGGAAACGCTGCGGGAGCTGAAAAAACAATATCCCGACTATACCGTCGTAGCTTACATCAATACGTCTGCAGAGCTGAAGACGGAATGTGACGTCTGCGTGACCAGCTCCAGCGCGGTCAGCATCTGCGCCGCGCTGGAAAACGATAAGATCCTGTTCATCCCGGATCCGAATCTCGGCGGGTACGTGGCCGGAAAGGTTCCGGAAAAGACGTTTGCCTTCCGGGACGGCGGCTGTCCGAGACATATGGCGGTTACGGAAGAGGACGCAGACAGGGCGCGCGCGGCGCATCCGGACGCGCTGTTTCTGGTTCACCCGGAATGCCGGCCGGAGGTGACGGCGAAAGCCGATTATGTAGGGTCCACGACGGGTATCATGGATTTCGCGGAAAAGTCCGGTGCCCGGGAATTTCTGATCGGGACCGAAAACAGCATCGTCGAACATCTGCAGTTTCAGTGTCCGGAAAAGAAGTTTTATCCCGTTTCTCCCGCACTGACCTGTCCGGATATGAAGCTGACCACGCTGGCGGATATTTATGAAATCCTGACGGGCACCGGCGGTGAGGAAATTCAGCTGTCCGACTCCGTCATGGAGGGTGCCGGCCGCTGCATCCGCCGGATGGTTGAGCTGGGAGACTGAGGAAAAGCAGGATCATTTTTTACCGTTTCAGCTGTATCTTTCATATGAAACGCTGCAGCATGATGAATAATGCTGAGCAAGGTCAGATGTACGGGCGCTTAGCAGTATCTTTCACAGAAGCGCTGCAGCATGACGGCGATCTGGGCTCTGACCGTCTGTCCCTGAGGGTCGAGGGTGACAGAATCGATGCCGCTGATCAGGCCGGTGCCGCAGGCCCACTGCATGGCGGAGACGGCCCAGCCGCTGAGCCGGTCA
>CAJFPD010000028.1 GCA_904398315.1 Candidatus Alangreenwoodia gallinarii
GGCGGCAGACTTCCTTCACCCGCCCGCGAAGGTAGCCGCCGCGTCCCTTCATCAGAAAAATACCCTCCCGGTAGGTATCGGCAAATTCGTCCACGAACCGGTCGATCAGCTTTCCGATCTCCTCCGCGCTGACCGTCATCCAGCGGGAATTTTCATCGGTAATCTCTGCGCCTTCCTCTGTCAGATATTCCGCCAGCCGCATCAGACAGTAATGATAAATATCGCCGATAGACCGGACATCCACATCGAAGCTGCGCTCTTCGTAAGGGCGCAGGCCGTAGCTGACGAAAAAAGAAAACGGACAGCGGCTGAAACGTTCGATGGAGGAAGCGCTCAGAATCAGCTCTTCGGAGATACCCCTTCCGTACAGCTTTTTCACCGTCTCTTTTTCGATCCGCTCCACTTTATTATTGAAGAACAGGCCTTTTTTCACATTGTCATAGGCTGCGTCCCCGTCGTAAAACGCGACGGCCGCCTTCCAGACAGGATCCATTGCCTCTCCCCGGACTGCCTTCCGCAGCCTTTCCGTAAGATACGGCAGACTGCTCTCCTTTGTCTGAATCAGACGGAGCGAATCCGCTCCTCCCGGAATATCGCGCTCCTGCCGCACTCCGGTATGTCCCGTGCCGCTTCCGGACAGCTCTGACACCAGACTGGAAGGTCTCAGCTCCGTCCCCTCGGCATCGATCTCGGCCCAGGATACGAACAGATAGTCCTCCGCCTTGGAAATCGTCTTATACATCGCCAGCTGCTGCTCCAGACCGCGCAGCTCATCGGTGCTGCAGATTCTTCTGTTCTTCTCACCGATCAGCTGCTTTTCCTCCTCGGAAAAAATACCCCAGGAAGCCGGATTTTCCGGCAGAACTCCTTCATTCGCCCCGCAGATAAAGAGGGCCCGCGTCCTGCCTGTTCTCGTCCGCTGCATGGTGCCGAAGATCACCTGATCATTTGTAGGCGGCAGCAGACCGATTTCCACCTCGGCAAATCCCTGCCGGAGAATCTGCGCGTATTCATCGGCGGAAAGTTCTTCATCGCCCAGAATTTCCACGATCTGATCGAAAAGGGACACGACCGATTTCCAGATCTGCGCCGTGCTCTCAGCGTATTCCAGCTTGCCTCCGGCTTCCAGAGCAGCCCTGGCCATATCGATCCTCTGAGGCATCTGTGCGGTCTCCGTCAGAAATCTCCAGAGTGCCTCCGTCTTTTCCCGCACTGTTTTCTTATTCTGAAACAGCGTCTGAGCCCGTTCTGTAAATTCATAGATCTGCTGCCGGTATCCGTTCAGACGTGCCAGTTTTTCTTCACCTTCATCTCTGATTCCGTAAAGAAACGGCTTTTTCCATTTGCCGCCGCGAATATGATATTTGGCGCAGTAATTTTCCAGCTCCTCGCAGGCATTATCATCGATAGGGGAATATCCCGTCTTGATCATGCGGAAAATGTCATTGAACTTTCTGCCGTCTTTGATGACGTCGATCATGGCAAAGAGAAATTCCACCGCCGGGTCGTGCATGATACTGCGCTTTCGGTCCAGAAAGAGAGGGATCCCGTACCGCTCAAACACGCGGCGGAATATCGATCCTCTCACCTGCGCATCGTTGCAGATGACGGCGATATCGCGATAACGCAGACCTTTTTCCCTGACCAGCTCCGTGATCTTTACAGCGGCCGTCTCCGCCTCTGCATAAAAGTCGCTGCAGGCTGTCAGGCAGATCTCCGGCGGTCCGGATTTTCTGGCGTATTTTTCAGGTATCGTATATTCACGATAAACGATGTTATTGCGGACGGCAATCTCTTTCAAAGCTCCGCGCATCCGGCGGAAAATCGCAAATCTGTCCTCCTTCTCCGCACCGGGCGTATCGTCGCCGGTGAGTACGATACTCACATTCGGCGCCGTGCATACGATAGCCTCCACCATGGACAGCAGTTTCGGCGTCATATAGTCAAACCCGTCTATCCAGAATTCGTGCGTTTTCACCGTTTCCGACTGCCGTATCTTCTCGGAAACGACCCGGAGAAGATCCTCGGAATCTGTATATTTGCCGCTGATCTCCCGGCTGTACTTTTCATAAATGACCTGCACCTGCTCCAGTTTTTCCCGCAGCACATCACCGCTGTCCAGTCCCGATGCGATATCGGCCAGTTCACCCGGCTGCACCTCGTACTGCTTCATATCGGAAATGATATCATTCATCATCGAGATAAACGACGTTTTCTTTTTTACCGCCGAAAAGATTCCGGTGTTTTCCTCCTCTTCCAGAAGCAGTTTTGCCAGCAGCATAAATCTGCCGTACTTGTCCACCGGAACCTCCTTGGGACGCCCCTCGCTGGCTAAAATGCGGCGTGCAAAGCCCGATCTGCTCACCACTTCCAGCTGAAGAAGAGCCTCGGCATTCATACATTCGAGAGCATTCCGCTCTGCCTGCAGTGTAAACTGATCCGGAACCAGAAGAAATACATCGGCCGGCATTCTGAGAGCGATCCTGTCAAACAGAAATTTGTCCTTTTCTCTGTCCGCATCGCCGTAATATACTTCCAGCATAGAATGTTCCTTTCGCCTTTTCTGCAGAAAAAGGCCGCCTCAAAAGAGACAGCCTCCGATTCAGGACTTCGCCGCGCGGATCGCTTTTGCCAGCTGATCCGGACAGGAAGTGTTTTTAAAACCACAGCGTATTCCCTCCAGACGATCTGCCGCCTCTGAAGCTTTCATGCCTTCCACCAGAGCGCCTATCCCCTTCAGATTCCCGTTGCAGCCTCCGGTATATTCCACGTCTCTCAGACGATCGTCATCGTCGATCGCAAAGGAGATGTTTGTGGAACAGACTCCGCTGGTGCGGTAATTATACTGTTTCATTTTTTCCTTCTCCTGTAATGTTATTTACTTTCCATCTTTCTTCAATGAGCTTATAGTTATGCTATATGTATTCCATTAAAATTACACTTATATTACACATATTTTAAATATTCTGCAGAAACAGGATCATCAGCACTCCCGGTACGCCCAGAACGCCTGCGATGACAGCTGTCAGAAGATTCAGACTGATATGGATTCCCACCGCCTTTCCGATCAGATTGATCACTATGATGGCGATGCCGCCGAGTATACTGTTGAACAGCAGTTTTACGGCGTATTTCAGCGGCACGATAAACATGCACACCACGACGAACAGTCCGAACATTCCCACCGTATAAGCCAGCAGAACGCCCGCTTCCTCTGCCATTGACATCTCATCACCCCCGATGAGATATCTTATTCCGCAGCTGCCTGTCCCTATGCGTACAGGTCTTCGCGCGGTTTTTTAAAGATCGCGCCGGCCTTCCATGGCTTTCGACAGCGTAACTTCATCCGTATACTCCAGATCACCGCCTACGGGAATTCCGTGAGCGATTCTCGTGACCCGGATTCCGGAAGGTTTGATCAGGCGGGCGGCATACATGGCAGTCGCCTCTCCTTCGATGGTGGGATTTGTGGCGAGAATAACCTCTTTCACATCGTTCTGCTGCAGCCGCAGAATCAGCTGTTTCAGATTGATATCCTCCGGTCCGATACCGTCCATCGGCGAAATCGCTCCGTGCAGAACGTGA
>CAJFPD010000029.1 GCA_904398315.1 Candidatus Alangreenwoodia gallinarii
TGAGCGGATCAGAAAACTGAAGAAATGATTTTATAAGAGGAATCGCTGTGAGCGGGAGAGGATAATTCTCCTCCCGCCCGATGGTTTTGTTTTTTCAGTTACCCGGCATCGTTTCGTAAGAGGAACGGTCTGTTTTTTCCTCTACATTCCAGAGCAGCCAGATATAATCGCTTCGGAAAGGGAAGCGCAGTTCTCCGTTGGAATCCGCTTTTTTCTGAAGAAAATCGAGAATCCTGCGCGTAGTCGAGCATGTTCGGAGAAAGGTCTGTACCCGTCACATATTTTGCCGTTTTTGCAAATTCCGCGACGAAACGTCCCGGACCGCAGCCGATATCGATCACTTCGCAGTCGGCGCCGAGAAGTCCGTGAGAACGCAGAAATTCAGCGGTTGCGGTGATACGCTTTCTGCTGCGTTCTTTTCTCGCTTCGTCCTCCCGCAGTCCGGATTCCCAGTTATGCGCCCATCTGTCCCAGAGCTCGCGGGTGTGCTGAACCGGCATTTCGGGTTTTTTTCTCTGAAGACTCAGGAAACGTTCCAGCTGCTCTTTATTATTCCAGTCTGTATTCATAATGTTACACCTCTTTATGATATCTTCTGTTTCACAACATGATATAAATCTTATACCCTTACGGAAAAAAGAATTATCCCGGAGAACTATCTGGCTGAGACCATCTGTCCGGGCCGGATTACATCAGGCGATTAGCGATTATTCCGCCTGTACCGGACTTATATATTATATTTATAACGAACCAATCGAATCAACAGCAATATTTTGCATATAATTTATCTTTATTCAAGAAAATAGGATAAAGATTCTGTAATCATATCAGGTGGTATGAATAAAAAGAGACGGGGCTGTCGCATTAACGCTGAATAACCGCGATAGGTTCTCTTCTGAGTGACAGGTGATTATTGCACCTGCCTTGCCCGGAGGAGAAGATATCGCGAATCAGATGCGTTAATGCGACAGCCCCGTTTAGTACGGTTGAAGCCATAGCGTAGCTATTATGACACAGCGGGTGAAAGTCTGTTTCTCTTTTTTATATCCTCCTGCAGAGTCGGAAACAGTCCGCCTGCGCGCAGCCATCACTTTATAAATTAAGCAATAGAACCTGAGGGACGAGTCGAAGTTTTCCGTTTGCAGGAAATATTTCAGTAGGAAATATCTCAGAGGGAAAAGAGCTCTCTGACGTCGTTAAATCCGAGAACAGGCGGCATCGGAGAACGGTGCTCGCCGATGATTTTTTCCATCCAGATCATGTCATACCAGTGGCCGAATTTGTAGCCGCACTGCGAGAATCTGCCCACTGTCCGGTATCCTAGCGCTTCGTGGAACCGGGTGCTGTCGTTGGTCAGTGTCTTGTCCTCTTTTTCGGAGTAGGCGATGCAGGCTTCGAGGTTGACGATGTGCATTTTCTGAAGGATTTCTTCCATACGGCTGTAAAGTGCGGTTCCGATTCCGAGAGCCCGGGCATCCTGGGCTATGTAGATCGTCATTTCCACGGTCCAGTCATAGGCTCTTCTCTCTTTAAACGGCGATGCGTAGCTGTAGCCGAGGATGTGGCCGTTTTGTTCCGCGACGAGATACGGATAGCGGCGCAGAGTGTTGGAGATGCGCCGTACGAATTCGCCGGGGGAAGGTACTTCATATTCAAAGGTGATGGCGGTCTGTTCCACATAAGGTCTGTAGATGTCAAGAAGCGCGGGAGCGTCGCCGGGAATTGCCGCGCGGATTTGTATTTCTTCCATTTTATTATTACCGTTTCCTTTCGATGATCCGGATACAGGCGAAGGTTCAGGACGGACTTCGGAAAGGGCTTTCGGAGAGGGATATTGGATGCCCTGCTCAAGAAAGAGCTTTCCGAGATCGAAAAAGATATTGTGAGGCAGCATGACTGTTTCACTCATGCGGCGGGAACAGCGCTCCGCCGCGGCTCCGTGGAGCCAGACGGAGCAGATGGCTGCGTCGAGGGGAGCCATGCCCGTAGCTGCAAAGGAAGCCATCATACCGGCCAGAATGTCGCCGCTTCCGCCCCGGGCGAGACCGGAGTTTCCGGTGGTGTTGCGCCAGAGTTCTCCCTGCGGTGAAGCGATGAGTGTACGGTGTTCCTTGAGAACGACGATACAGTTGTTTTCTTTCGCATAGGAAAGAGCGATCTCTTCTCTGTGCGCTTTTACGTCGGCGATGCTGCAGCCGCAGAGTCTGGCCATTTCTCCCGGGTGCGGCGTGATGATAACGCCGGCATCCGGAGGTACCGGCAGTGCGGTACCGGCGACGGCATTCAGCGCGTCGGCATCGAGGATCACCGTGCATGCCGCGTTGCCTACCAGCTGAAGCACCAGTTCTTTTGTGTCTGCCGTATTGCCCATGCCCGGGCCCATCAGAAGGGCCTGATAATCCTGAGAGAGCTCCTGCAGGAGGATATCTCCGTTTTCTCTGGATATGCCTCCTTCCTGATCCGGCCGGCAGGAAAGAAGGATGCACTCCGGAAGTCTTGCCTGAACGGAGGCAAAGACCGGTTCTACACTAGCCAGTGTCACGATGCCGCATCCGCCGCGCAGCGCCCCTTCCGTGCAGAGTGCAGCGGCACCCCGGTAACGCGTGCTGCCTGCGACGCACAGCAGCTTTCCGAAAGTTCCTTTATGACTGTCCTGGAGGCGTTTTGGCATGCGCTGCCAGACGGTTTCCGCCGTGATATCCGTGACTTCCGGTTTCGGCTTATCGTACGCCTGGTCTTTGTTTTCGTACTCCTGTTCCCGATTTTCTGAAATGTTTTCCGGGAAGGAATCTGTAACGGTTTCCCGATCCGGTTCCGCGGAAACTGCGGTTTCTTTTATTTGTTCTGTCTGATTTTCTGCGATATCTTTCATGATCCGTGTCTCCTTTCCGCCTGCCGTACTGTAATTCTGAGTTATATTCTGTGCTGTGATTTTGCGTTATGCTTCTGCGCCGGAATGTGGCCGCGCCGGTTTTGCCTTTCTGCTGCGATTCTGCTGCAGCCGGCCCACAGCTGTTCCAGAAACGGCCGTACCGGATTTATTTCTGTGCGGCGATCTGTTCTGCCAGATCGTTGAGATAGACCCAGCGCTCCGTCTTTTCCTCCAGCTGCGTGTTCAGCTCTCTGCGCTTTTCGTCGAGCTCCTGCAGCCGGACATAGTCTTTTGCCGCGCCCGCCATTTCCTCTTCTGTTTCGCGGATCTTCGCTTCGAGGGCGGCGATATCGTCGTCGATGGTTTCAAATTCTTTCTGTTCCATATAGGTGAATTTCAGTTTTTTCTGCCGCGGCGGGCGGTCGCCGGAGGTTTTCTGAGCGCCGGAGATCCGGTCGCCGGATTTTTCGTTGAGCTCTTCTTCGAGCGCCCGCAGCTCTCTGGCCTTGACGGTGTCCGTGTAGCCGCCCGGATACTGGCGTATCGTGCCGCCGCCTTCAAAGGCGAAGGTGCGGAAGCAGAGGCGGTCGAGAAAATACCGGTCGTGGGAGACGATAATCACGGCACCGTCGAAGTCGTCGAGATAATCCTCTAAAACGGTGAGGGTGGCGATATCCAGATCGTTGGTCGGTTCGTCGAAGATCAGCACATTGGGCGCCTGCATCAGAACGCTGAGCAGGTAGAGTCTGCGCTTTTCCCCTCCGGAGAGTCTGCCGATGGGAACCGAATGCTTGGCGGCCGGAAAGAGGAACCGCTCCAGCATCTGTGATGCGGAAAAGGAGCCGTCCTTTGTCCGGACGTTGTCGGAAATTCCCTCGACGTATTTGATGACGCGCTGGTTCGGATCCCAGACCTGTGTGTCCTGGGAAAAATATCCGATTTTTACCGTCTGACCGATTTCGATGCTGCCGGAATCGGGTTTGACCTCACCGAGGATCATCTTCAGGAGCGTCGTCTTTCCGCATCCGTTGTCTCCGATGATGCCGATCCGGTCCCGTCGCAGGACGGTATAGCTGAAATCCCGGATCAGCGTCCTGTCGCCGTAGGATTTGGAGAGATGGCTGATCTCGATAATCTTTTTTCCCAGGCGGCTGCTCAGCGTACCGATGGAGAGAGACGAGTCCTCGATGATCAGCTTGCTGTCCCGCAGCTCTTCAAACCGTTCGATATGGGATTTCGCCTTTGTGGAGCGGGCTCTGGCACCGCGCCGGATCCAGGCCAGCTCTTTTTTGTAAAGGGCCGCCCGCTTGCGCTCGCTGGCGAGAGCCATCTCTTCTCTGGCGGCTTTTGCTTCCAGATAGTAGTCGTAATTTCCCTCATAGGTGTAGAGGCTGCCTCCGTCGATTTCGAAGATCTTTTTTGTGACCCGGTCGAGAAAATACCGGTCGTGTGTGATCATGAAGACAGCTCCCCGGTAACGGACGAGAAAGTCCTCCAGCCAGGCGATGACGTCGTTATCCATGTGGTTGGTCGGCTCGTCGAGGATGAGGAGATCAGCCTGAGACGCGAGAACGCAGGCCATGGCCACCCGCTTGCGCTGACCGCCGGAGAGTTCTCCCATCTTCGCGTCGAAATCGCGGATCCCCAGCTTCGTCAACATGGAGCGCCACGTGAAATCCGGCATATCGGGAGCGGTTTGCGCGATATACTTTTCCGCCTGTTCGTTTACCGTGAGATCCGCGTCGTAATCCGGGTGCTGAGGCAGGTATGCTTTTGTCACGTCGTTCGTGTAGACGACTCTGCCGCTGTCCGGCTCTTCCTCTCCGGCGATGATCCGCAGCAGCGTGGATTTTCCGGTGCCGTTGACGCCGATCAGCCCGATCTTTTCCCCTTCGTGGATGCTGAGGCTGATGTCGGAAAGCAGCGGCTTTTCAGTGTAACTTTTGTTTATTTTATCTGCATTTACAAGTATCATAGTCTCTTTTCGCAACGGTGAAATACGTCCGTCCGGTCCGCAGGACGCGGCCGGCCGGTTCCCGTTCTGTTTCCGATAATTTTTCGATAATCCCTTTTTATTTTACCGTAATCGTAGCAGAAAAAGAAGGAAAATCCACGGAAAGCGGCGGAGAGCTTAAAAATCCTGTCAGGCGCCGGAAATGGCGGGAAGGACTGTGTAAGGAGTGAGGAAAGGGGAAAATATTTTAAATAAGAATATTTTAATATGACCCGATATGACCCGGAAAAGGATTTTACCGTCACGTCGCAGACCATGCACTTCGACTGTGATCACACCATCTGGGAGGGCGTAACGTTTTGCGGGTATCCGGTAAAAACGTACCTTAGAGAACGACTCATCTATGACAACGGGACGTTTACTGGGAAACCTGGAATGGGAAAATATATAAAAAGAGAGCCGCATGTAAAAAAGGAACCGGCAGGGGAAGAGCATATAGGCCGCAACTGAAATCTCTTCCGGTGCTTCTCCGATATCGTTTCGGGACGAGACGAGGAAGAGCACCTCACTTTCGATAGATATTTCTCAGAGGTCGTTTAATATTCCATTGCTGTTTCACTTAGCTGTTTTTTAATGTCTCTCACGCCGTAAATGATGCGGACGATGTGAACGGTGGTTTTTGTTTCGTCCGGCAGATAAAATACAAGATAATTGTTTACAGGAAAGAAACGGACTCCCTGGCTGTGCCACGGCTCGTCATCGTACAAACGGTATCGCATGGGCATTTCATTCAGCGACCTGATTTCCTTCATGATACGCCGGGTCTGTCGTGCGGATGACAGCACAAGTCAAAGACCCGTCGCAGCCGCCGCGGATGGCTCACAGAGGCAGCAGAGCGATCTGAATCCGCCGTAGCAGAGAAGGTCAGAGAGCGGCTCTGAGGGTTTTGTGATATAATCGTGCTATATAGACTTACGCTTTGTTACAGCGAAAGTATTGCCGTCATCATGCCGGTGCGGTACGGATGCTGCGGATGCGGCGCGGGGGCCCGTGCGGGGCCGGGATGATCCGGAAAACAACGCGGAAAGAGCGCGGTAAGACGGGTCAGCCGGATACCGGAAAACGGCCGCATAACACAGAAACTTCAGAAAAGCAGGAGAGTCAGGAAATATGAATAAACAGCAGCTGGCAAGCAGAATCTGGGAATCCGCCAATAAGATGCGTTCCAAGATCGAAGCAAATGAGTACAAGGATTATATACTCGGCTTTATCTTCTATAAATACCTTTCCGAGACAGAGGTCAGATGGCTCAGGGAAAACGATTTCACCGATGAGGATATCCGGGAACTTGCGGAAGAAGATACGGAAACGGTGGAATATATTCAGAATAATATCGGATATTTCATCGCATACGATCATCTGTATTCCACGTGGCTGGAAAAGGGAAGAGACTTCGACGTATCGGACGTGACCGATGCGCTCTCGGCCTTCAGCCGGCTCATCAGCCCGACCCACAGAAAAGTCTTTGAAAATATTTTCCGCACTCTGGAGACGGGGCTCAGCAAGCTCGGAGACAGCTCCGGAGCCAGGACAAAGGCCATCAGCGGCCTTCTGCAGCTGATCCGCGATATTCCCATGGACGGCAGGCAGGATTATGACGTGCTGGGATTCATCTACGAATATCTCATCGGCATGTTTGCGGCAAACGCCGGAAAAAAGGCGGGCGAATTTTATACGCCTCACGAAGTTTCCCTGCTGATGTCGGAAATCGTGGCGCAGCACCTGAAGGACAGAAGCGAGATTAAGATTTACGACCCTACCAGCGGATCCGGCTCGCTACTGATCAATATCGGCCACAGCGCCGCCAGATATATCGGCGACAGCGATAATATCAAATATTATGCCCAGGAACTGAAAGAAAACACGTACAACCTCACCCGGATGAATCTCGTCATGCGCGGAATCAAGCCGGACAATATCGTGACGAGAAACGGCGACACGCTGGAGGAGGACTGGCCGTACTTTGATGAAAACGACCCTGCGGGCACCTATGATCCGCTGTATGTGGACGCCGTCGTTTCCAATCCTCCGTATTCACAGGCGTGGGATCCGGAAAACAAGGAAAACGACCCGCGTTACGCCCGTTTCGGTCTGGCTCCGAAGGGAAAGGCGGATTACGCTTTCCTGCTTCACGATCTCTTTCATGTCAAACCGGACGGCATCATGACTATCGTCCTGCCGCACGGCGTCCTGTTCCGCGGCGGCGAAGAGGGCGAAATCAGGAAAAATCTGATCGAAAACAACCATATCGACGCGATTATCGGACTGCCCGCCAATATTTTCTTCGGCACCGGCATTCCCACGATTATCATGGTGCTGAAACAGAAGCGGAACGTCACGGACGTGCTGATCATCGACGCGTCGAAGGGCTTTGTGAAAGAGGGAAAAAACAATAAGCTGCGGGCTTCGGATATCCGGAAAATCGCGGATACCGTGGCCGCCCGCCGGGACGTGGAACGGTTTTCCCGTGTCGTAAGCAGAGAAGAGATCCGCAGCAACGAATACAATCTCAATATTCCCCGCTACGTGGATTCCTCCGAAAAGGCGGAGACGTGGGATATTTACGCTTCCATGTTCGGAGGAATTCCAAAGGCCGAACTGGCGGAACTGAAAGAATACTGGAAGGCATTCCCGGAACTGAAAGAGACGCTGTTTCCCGAAAACGGCACGCCTTACGCGCGCCCGGCCGCCGATGACATCAGAGTGGCCGTCAGAAGTCATCCGGACATCTGCCGTTTTGAAGAGCACTTCAAGGCTGCTTTCGACGGCTTCGGTTCTTATCTGAAGCGGGAACTGATCGACAATATGAATGAGATCGTCATCACGCAGGAAGAAGAGACGCTGAGCGGCGATATTTTCCGCCGTCTGGAGCAGATCCCGCTGGTGGACCGGTATGAAGCCTATCAGCTGCTGGACGACGAATGGGAAAAGATCGCCGTCGATCTGGAAATCATCCAGTCAGAAGGCTTTGATGCCGCGAAAAAAACGGATCCCAACATGGTATTCCGCAAAAAAGAAGGAAGAGATCAGGAAATACAGGAAGGCTGGAGAGGACGTATTTTTCCTTTTGAGCTGATTCAGGAAACTCTGCTGAAGGAGGAGAGCGGCGCGCTGAAAGCGCAGGAGAGCAGACTGGCGGAAATTCCGGCGGAATATGAGGAAATCGCAGACTCCATGAGCGAGGAGGAAAAAGACGGGGAATACTACGCGGAGGGCTCCTTCGTCGCGAAGGAAGTGACGAAAAAGATCAAAGAACTGAAACAGGATCCCTCGCCGGAGGCGGTTTCTCTGCGAGAAAAGCTCACTTCAGTGGAGAAGCGGATGAAAGAGGAGAAAAACCTGAAAGCTCAGATCAAAAAGGATACGGCGGCTCTCCACGCGCGGACAAAGGAGACGATCGAAAATCTCACGGACGATCAGGTCAGAGAGCTTCTGGAAAAGAAATGGATCGAGAGCCTGACGAAAAATCTCTTCCGGCTTCCGGGCGGCATCGTTGACGGTCTGGTAAAGAAGCTCGAGGAGCTCGGAAAAAAGTATGAAACCACGTACTCCGAGCTGGAACAGGAAATCCGCGAAACAGAACAGCTGCTGGCCTCCATGATCGACGAACTGGAGGGCAGCGAATTTGACAGGAAAGGGCTCGGCGAGTTTCAGTCGCTGCTGAGAGGTGAATGAGATGGCGGAAAAAAGAAAACCTGAGATCCGGTTCCGGGGATTTACGGATGAGTGGGAACAGCGGAAGTTGGGGGAGATGTCCTCGTTGATAACAAAAGGAACAACCCCTTTAGATAAAAGTAATACAGGGACAGTAAA
>CAJFPD010000030.1 GCA_904398315.1 Candidatus Alangreenwoodia gallinarii
CATGATCAACAACTATACTTACATTTCCAGAGCAAAGCTTGCCACGGGAGCTACCGGCTGGACAGAAGAGTATGCCGTACCGATGTTTCAGAAGCATAAAGGCAACTGCTACAGCTTTGCGGCAGCCTACTATTATCTGGCGAAAAATATCGGCTACAATCCGCGAGAAGTAGCCGGCCTGGTAGGATACAACAGACGTCCGCACGGCTGGATCGAGATCGATATCAACGGACAGACATATATTTATGATACTGAGCTGACGATGGCGAAGAGAAGAGACGGATACAGCTATTACCTCTTCGAGATGACTTACAGAAATGCGCCGTTTGTCTACGCGAAGAAATAGACGGATAAGCGAAAAGACAGACGGAAAAACAGAAAAAAACGGGCGGAGAGCGGAAAACAGCATACTGCGCAGAGGAAACGGCCGGAAGGCGGCATATATACGGCGGGAAATTCTTCCTGCCGTAATACGTTTTTTGGACAGAAATCGGAAAAACACAGAACGCAGGATACTCTTCCGTGGTAAAATAAATAAATAAAGGCAGAAGATGTAACAGAAAATATCGGAGATGAGAGACGCTGAAAAGGAGGATGCTGAGATGGCAAATTCTGCGGCAGAGGATGACGGAAGAAGAAAACAGCAGGATGCCGGCACGGAGGACGCCGGGCTTTGCGGGTCGCTGATGGAAGCTCTTAACGGAATGTTTTATTCCATCCTGCAGGTTGATCCGGCAGAGGATACCGTTCTGATTCTGCAGAGCATCGACCGGCCTGCGGGATCTCAGATCAGAATGTCCTGGTCTGAGATCATGAATATTTATAGCGTTCTTCTGACGGAAGAGGGACAGAAAAAATTCCGGGAGCGTCTGTCGTGTGAGGCGCTGCTGGCAGAGTGGCGGAGCGGTGAAAGATCGTTTTCCCAGGACATTCCCTATATAAAAGAAGGAAAGACAAACTGGCTGAGTATCATGGTTCAGATCAGAGAAACGTCCGGTGACAGCTGCCGAGCGTATATTTTCGTGCGCAGAAACGATGAAGAGCATCTCCTTAAGAGCATCATCGATCTTTATGTCTACAACAGCTGCGATTATTTTATCTATCTGGATGCAAAAAACAACAGCTACGTCATGTTCAGCGGAAGCTCTTCCGGGACGCCTCTGCCTCCCGAGACCTGCGATGATTATGCCTCGGCGCTGGTCGATTACGCGAGAGATTTTGTGGTTCCGGAGGATCAGGAAATGGTCATACGCGAAATGCAGATCGATCGTGTCCTGCAGCAGATAGAAATGCACGGCTCACATTCATTCTTCTGCGGCGTTTCCGATCCGGTCAGAGGCTATACCAGAAAACAGCTGACTTACCGCTATTATGACCGCAGTGCACAGATGATCCTGCTGTCGAGGACGGATGTGACGGGAGTTTATCTGGAGGAACGCGCGCGTCAGGAGGAACTCAGAGACATGCAGCTTCAGGCGCAGACGGATACGCTGACAGGCCTGTTCAATTATCGCGGAATTTTTGAAAGAGTCGAAGAGGCGCTGAGCCTGCGCAGCGGAAAATCGGCGCTTCTGTTTCTGGATCTTGATAATTTCAAACAGGTGAACGACACTCTGGGACATCCGGAGGGAGACCGTCTCCTGAAAAAAGTCGCGCGTGTCCTGCGGACACAGTCGGGAAAACGGGGAATACAGGGGCGCGTGGGCGGCGACGAGTTTATCGTCTTTTTGCCGGAGATCTCGGATGCCGGTCAGGCAAAAGACTGTGCGCAGCGGATCTGTGAATCGGTCTCTAAGCTTTCGCTGCCGATGAACGGTGCCCCTACCATATCCTGCAGTGTGGGTATCGCCGTCGCACCGGAGGACGGACAGAATTACAATTCTCTGGTACGGTGCGCCGACCGGCATGCCTACCGTGCAAAGGCGCTGGGGAAAAATCGTTTTTTTCTCGGAAAGCGGGAAGAATAAGATGGCAGGGAAAACGGAAGAAAGGGAGACCTGATGTTAGAGGAAAGAATTCAGAGGCGACTGCGCAAAGGCGTCATTTTCATCTCCGGCATCATCGCTGTGCTTCTTCTGTGCGGAGTGCTGTTTTCCGCTTTTCTGAGCAGCTCCAGACATGAAGCGGCCAGAGGGCAGATCAGCGCAGAGGCGGAGGAATACAGATCCAGAATCATAAAGCAGCTCAAAGCCGATTCTCAGACACTTTCCACGCTGGCTGTCTTTCTCGGCAGCGAAGATACCGGAGAGAAACAGCAGCTGGCGGAAAAAATGGAAGAGGCGAACGAACAGAATGATTTTCTGACCATGGCCTATTACGATACGGACGGAAACGGTGTTCTGGCGACGCAGGGAATGGAGCCGGCTGTCGGGGCACGGCTGTCGGATCTGGCACCGGAGGGACGGAGTGTCGTAAAAGCGGCTCTGGAAGGAAGAAGGTCGGTTTCAAGACTGTTTCAGAGCGAGGCTTCGGACCAGCGTGTCTTTGTATACGGCGTGCCGGTCTATGACGGAGAAAATGTCATCGGAGCACTGGTCGCCAGCGATCATATCGAAATCTTTTCCGATATCCTGTCGGGCAGCACAGTTCTCGCGGGAGGCGGATATATTCATATGGTCGGTTCGGAGGGAAAATTTCTTGTCAGATCGCCGAATACGGTTGTGAAAGAAGATCTGAATACGATCTTTGACGGCCCGTATCTTGCAGATGCAGAAAAAGAAGAGGTAAGAGAGGCACTGAAGAATCAGGCGGAAATCTTCGGAAAATTTTCCTATGAGGGAAAAGAGTATCCTTTTATTCTGGAACCGGTAGGAGTCAACGGCTGGTATCTGTTCTGCGTGGATACGGGAGAATGGCTCGGAATGACTTCTTTCGGGCCCGCCCGTGTGCTTCAGATCACCCTTCTGGGGATCATCCTGCTGATGATCTGCATGATGCTGTACGGCTACCGGCTGCTGCGGGGATATAACAGGGAGCTCCTGCAGATGGCATATCACGATCCGCTGACGGGTGCGGAAAATCTGCTTCGTTTCCGGCAGCGGCTCACGGACGCTCTGCATCACACCGGCGGCAGCGTGGCGGCCCTCAGTATCCGGCAGTTTCCGTTTCTTGCCGAGCTTTTCGGGACGGAAAAGACAGAACAGCTTCTCTGCCGGATCCGTGAGACGATGGAACTCCATATACGCAAAGACGAATTTTTCTGCCGGGATACGGAAGACAGGTTTTATCTCTTCCTGCAGGAAACAGATCGGAGCGCGGTGCGCGGCCGTCTGGAAGCTTTGCTCGGAGAGATGGAGCGGAACGCGAAGATCGGCGGAACAGATTATCAGCTGGCCTTCTACTGCGGCGTGGCCATGTCCGGCGTCTGCGATGATCCGGAAGAGACGGCCGTAAATCTGATGTCTCACGTCCAGTTCGCGCTGGACAGCGCGAAGGGGGCGCATTCCAGCTATATCTGGTTTTTTGACGCCGAGCTGCATAAAAAAGAAGAGCTGGAAAATTATATCGAGGGGCACATGCATCAGGCGCTGCGCGACGGAGAATTCCGTCTGTTTCTGCAGCCGAAGAAAAATCTGCATAGCGGGATGCTGGACGGAGCGGAGGCTCTCGTTCGCTGGAAGACCGGCGCCGGAAAGATGATTTTTCCGGATCAGTTTATTCCGCTGTTTGAGCGCAACGGTTTCTGCGTGGAGCTGGACCTCTATATGGCGGAGCAGGCCTGCCGGCAGATCCGCGCCTGGATCGATGAGGGAAAAAATCCGGTCGCCATCTCGGTCAATCAGTCGAAACGGCTCTTCTTTGAGGCGGATTATGTGCAGCGGCTGACGGATCTGGTGAAAAAATATGACGTTCCTGCCCGGCTGATCACCCTGGAGATTCTGGAAGGACTGGCCCTGGAAAATGCGGACGAGCTGAATGAAAAGATACGCCGTCTGCAGGCCCGGGGATTCCGCGTTTCGCTGGACGATTTCGGAAGCGGGTATTCCTCGCTGAATACGCTGGTCCGGCTGAAAATCGACGAACTGAAGCTGGACCGGGGATTTCTGCTGAGCGCCCAGGGGGCGGAACAGGCGCGCGCCCGGCTGATCATGAAGCATGTGGCCGCGATGGCACAGCAGCTGAACATTTCCGTGGTGGCGGAAGGAGTGGAAACGGAAGCGGATGAGCAGATGATCCGCTCCATCGGATGCGACACGGGGCAGGGCTATCTGTACAGCAGACCTGTCAGCGCCGCGGAATTCGATGAAAAATATATGAGAGAGGAATCGGCGCGCCGGACGTGAGGATGTGAGGAAAACGCCCGGCTCCGCCGGATGCGGGGCGGTCCGGAATAAGCAGCCTTTTCGGCATTTTCTGTATTTTTGAAAAAACATGCGGATTTTATGTCACAGACGCCCGTCCGGGATTGTTTTATTTATAGGAAAAACAATTTTCTCATGAGATATATTATGTAGAAATATACTGAAATTCAAATATATGTGTTAAAATGAAAACATTGGAATACCATGGAATATCGTGTTTGCCGTGACAGGCAGCGGATTTTTGCGGGAGAGTCAGGAAAATGTTTTCATCTCGGATCTTCACACGGAAGAAGGAAAAAAAATCAAAGCTGGAAGAGCTTTATGATACTTACGGCAGCTTTATCTATTATACTGCTCTGAAATATCTGGGCGACGGCCATCTGGCCCAGGACTGCACGCAGCAGAGTATGGAGCGCCTTATGAAGTACGCGGACCGTCTGGGAGAGACAGAGGCGAAGGAGACGAAGAGCTATATCTATCGTCTGACTGTCTCCACAGCGCTGAATATGAAGAAGCAGCAGGACCGGTATGTCGCGAAGGAGGATGAGGAGCTGATATACCTTGTGGACAGTGCTTCGCAGGAGGATGAGATCGAGCGCGTTTTCCGGGAAGCCGACAGCCGTGAGGCGCTCAGGCAGGCGATGGAGCATCTCAGTGAGGAGGAAAAGATACTGCTGGCCGAGCGCTACGGCAGAGAGCGTTCCTTTGCGGAAATCGCGGAACTGCTGAATATTTCGGAGTCTGCCTGCAGGAAGCGTCTGCAGCGGACGAAGGCGCATCTGGCGGCGCTGCTGGATCCTCAGAGCCGGAGCGATCAGCGCCGGAAAGCAGAAACGCGGAAGGGAGGTGAGTATCATGACGGACAGGACGCGAAATCATAGAGAGGAAGCCGCTGATGAATTTGAACGGCTGCGCGGTCACAATGCGTCAGAGGCGCTGCTGAAAAGTCTGGGATCGTATTTTGAGGAGGAATTCGCCTCGGAATACGACAGATTCCGGGAGGAGATGCCCGACGCCCGGGTACCGGAAGAGCTGGACAGGAAGATCCGGGCCGGGATCCGCAGACACGGGCGGGAGGAAAAGGCCGCCCGCGGCAGAAAAAGGTACGCGGGCATTCTGGCGAAAGCCTGTATCTTTGTCCTGGCCGTCTCTCTGACAGCCACCGTCCTCTTCGCGCCGCAGGCTTCGGCGCTGCGGGAAAAGGTCTACGAACTCTTTACCGGGCAGAATGACGGAAATATGAGCCTGGATTTTCGGGAGACAGATCCGGGGGATACCGAAGCCCGGGAAGGAGCGGAAGAGACGGAACCTTCGCGGGAATCCGCAGACAAGACGGCCTTTCCGGAAGGGGAGGAGTATATTCTCTATCCGTCCGCCGTGCCGGAAGGGTATGAGCTGGAGGAAATTCAGAAATTCGCCGACAGTATTGACATTTCTTTTTACAATAAAGAGCGGGATGACTGGATTACCATGGAGTATTACGATATCGACAGCGTATCTACCAATATCGATACGGAACGCAGTCATATCACGGAGATGACGATCAACGGGCAGCCTGCGGTACTGCAGGAGATGGAAGGTTATATCGGGGTGATATGGATCGAGGATCAGAAACAGGTATATATAAATTTTAACAGTCCTGATTTTGATGAGAAGCAGGTGCTGGAGATCGTCGACAGCGTCCAATGGTACAGCAGAGAAAATTTTGAAAAAATGAGGAAAAATTCCTGATTTTATGTCACA
>CAJFPD010000031.1 GCA_904398315.1 Candidatus Alangreenwoodia gallinarii
AACGGGAAGAGTATCATGCGAAAAAATAACTCCACACTCGCAGTTCCTGTACATTTCACAACAGAAAAAGGACGTTCGGAAACCCGACAGATTTCCGAACGTCCTCACAGGGATGAGCGATCTGAAAGGTCGGAAACAGATTTCCCTCTCTTTCAGAATTTTCTTAACTTAACTGCAATAGATTAATGTTCTTCTTTTTCTGCGAGATTCTGGTTCATCTGTTTGATCAGTTCCACAAACAAATCCACCCTTTCCGGCGGTATCCCTTCAACAATCTCATTGTGAACAACACCTAAGCGCCGGGCAATCTCCTTGACTTTCTTTTTGCCCTCCTCTGTGATGAAGACAAGGAAAGCTCTTCTATCCTTTTCGGTAGTGCGTCTCACGACATAACCTCTGTTCTCCAAGATATCGAGAATCCGGGCCAGGGTCGCCTGGTCTTTGTCTACTTTGTGGGATAGACTTTTCTGGTTTATTCCGTCCTGATCAACTAAATTGTAAAGTACCACATACTGTTCCAGAGTGATATCATCTCTGTCCAGAGCTGTAGACATCTGTCGACGCATTCTTTTCTGCATGACATAAACCAGATATGTCATTTCTTCGTTAATATCAAACATAGAACACATCCTCTCTAAATTACTGTCAACTTATCGTGTGCTCCTCACTTCTTCTTCGGAGCCTCTATCTTCGGAGTCTGTTCCTTGGTCGCTTCCGCGATCTTGCGCAGCTCCGGCTTGGAAACCTTGCCATTATTGAGAAGCGGGAATTCATCCACAAACCAGTAGTAGGAAGGGATCGAAAGAGTAGGCGTCTTTCCTACGCAGAACGCGCGCAGTTCCTCCGGCGTCAGCTTCGATCCCGGAACGAGTTTGCAGAAGGTCCCGACGATCTCACCGTATTTATAATCCTTGACGCCGATGACATAAGCTTCGACCACATCAGGATGCGACATCAGAACTTTTTCCACTTCTCCCGGACTGATATTCTCGCCGCTGCGGATGATAATATCCTTGAGCCTGTCGCCGATCTTGAGATAGCCGTTGTCCAGCAGACTGCCCATATCACCTGTTCTCAGCCATCCGTCCGGAGTAAAGGTAGATGCCGTCTTTTCCGGATCTCCCAGATATCCCATCATCAGACTGTAGCCTTTGACGCAGATTTCTCCCGGACCCTGCGGACCTGCATCCTCCAGAGTATCCGGATCGATGAACTTGATCTGAACGCCCGGCACGATAGCGCCGACCGTATTGCCCTTCAGTTCGATAGAATCCGTCGTCTTTGTCCCCGATACACACGGAGATGTCTCCGTCAGCCCGTAGCATACGATGATATTTTTCATATGCATGATCTCCTCGATCTCGCGGACCATTTTCTCCGGAACAGGTGCGCCGGCGGTGATTCCCTTGCTCATGCAGGAAACCTCATATTTATCCGGATCCTTTTTCATCTCTTCGATGAAGCCGATAAACATCGTCGGCACGCCGCATACTGCGGTACATCTTTCCCTTTCGATCATCTTGAGAGATTCACCCGGTTTGAATCTGCTGGTGAGGACGATCGGCATTCCCTTATGTATCGCCGGCAGGCAGGATGCTACCGAGCCGAATGTATGGAAAAGCTGTATCTGCATGCACATCTTATCCTCGTGAGTCAGATCCATCATATTCGCCATCGTGTAGGAATTTTCCACGATATTGAGATGGGAAAGCATGACACCTTTCGGGAATCCCGTACTTCCGGATGTATAGATGACATAGGCAAGATCCTTGACGCTTACGGCTGCCTTGGCCGCTTCAAATGCGTCATCATTCATCGCTCTGCCCTCTTCCATCGCGGTATGGAAGTCATAGACTCCGGGATATGCAAATTCATCTGTAGCATCTACCAGAATGACGCGCTTCAGAAGCGGAGCTTTTTCAATGGAAAGTTCGCCGTACTTCTGCGTCTTGATCTCCGGGTACATATCATCCGCAAGCATCTCGATATTCTCATGCACTTTTGCACCACGATAAAGAATAAACGTGGAAACCTGAGAACGCCTTACGAGTTCCTCCATTCTGTCCTGCTTTTCGTACGGTGTAAAAGCGATCATGACCGCGCCGATCTTGCTGATCGCATAGGCTGCCGTCAGAGATTCGATACCGTTCGCCATCCACAAACCGATATAGTCGCCTTTTTTGATACCGATGCTGAGGAGATATTTCGCAAATGCTTTGGAGTCCTCATCAAAAGTCCGGTAATCAATCCTCCTCGTTCCGTCGAAGGAAATGAGCGCTTCCTGATCCGGATACAGCTTCGCTGTCTCCTCCAGAACATCACCTACTCTGAGATCCAGGATCCTTTCGATCTCAAGATCATAATCCTTCCCGTCCACCGTAAGCTTTGCTGTACCTGTGCCGGAGACGAGCTCCTGCTGCTTCGCCGTCTCAGACAGAGCGGCTGTCAGTTTTTCATCTGCATTTTCCGGCTTACTGATGACACTTCCGTCCAGAGCCTTGAATTCCCAGATTCCTTCTTCCAGTGTGATAACGACTTTTCTTCTTTCATCGACGAAACCCATTACAGTACCTCCTGTATTCTTTCTTCCATAGTACGCCGAAGTATGCTCTGCAGATAATACGGTGCGCATCATTTGCTCGCATATCACATTTCTTCTCTTGATTATAAGCTTCTTCATGGTGTTTGTCAATTATTTGTTTGGATATATTATGCTTATTTATAATATCTAAACATTTTATTGTATAACACCATATCACTGTGAAAAAATCAGGTAGTCCGCAGCAACTTTTTATGCATTTGCTCAAACGGAAAAATTTTTTTGTTGCGATTACAGCAAATTCCGAAGACGATTATATATTTTACTGTATATTTCGTCAATAATAATTGTCACAAAAAATATTATTTCAGGGCAAAATTTTCGTCATCGCATACCGGTTTCCTCCCCGGAAAAAACGGAAATCGGAAAATTTTTTCTTAAAAACGGAAAAGCTGTGAAAATCCACTTTTCACAGCTCCTTTCGCTCCTATTTTATTCTCTGAATTTCACGCAGAATATCATCAAAATCGCCTTCCTGATACTGATCGAAAAACATCTGTATCTGAAGCCGTTTCTTTTTCGAAGGTCTGATCTCGTCGACGCATACACCGGAAGCGTCCAGACCCACTCTGGACAAATCCGCATCCAGGTCGTCCAGATTCCATCGTTCGATTTCCATATTCATCGCCTTTCGGATACCCGCAATCGACATCACACGAAGCCCGTATTTCTTTTTCAGGTTGCTCAGCACCGCAGGCGCCTGTGAAGCCACCGTCTCCATCACCTGTCCGAGATCCCGCCATACTGTCAGACCTTCTGCCGTCTTTCTGAAAGCGCATACATTTGTCAGATACGGAAGTCCCAGCTGTTCCGCCAGCATCGGCCCTACAAATCCCGTTCTTCCGTCCATACTCGCATGTCCCGTCAGCACGACATCAAACGTTCCGATCTTTCTTACCGCCGCAGCGAGAGCATAAGCCGTGCTGAGCGTATCCGAACCTCTCATTCTTTCGTCATTAACAAGAATCGCCCGGTCAACGCCCAGCGCCAGAGATTCTCTCAGGATTTCCTCTGTCTTCTCATTTCCGAAACTCAGGGTCGTAATATGAATATTCTCCTTCATCTCGTCTTTCATCGACAGAGCAAGTTCCAGCGCATTGCAGTCGTCAAATGTCAGCATCGCTTCCTCCGGCTCGCGGATGACGATATTGGTGCCTTCCTGCATGCTGACCATATTTGATCTCGGTGCCTGTTTCAATGTAACAATAAGTTTCAGCATAACTTTCCCTTCCGCACTGTCAGAAAGCGGAACCCCATAGTTCCGCCTTTATCTTCACCTCATCAAACCGCAAAAAACGCGCGGGTGGAAACTCATCGTCACACTTCCCGCACGTCTTTATTCTGCGATTCCATTTCCTTTATTTTATCATCTTTCATGAAATAACGGAAATCCACCGCTTTTTCATTTTCAGAATTTGCACCTGACCGGCGCCTTCCTTATTCTTCTACGGACACGAATACGTACTGATCCGGTTCTTCCGGATTGTAAACCCGGAATTTCTTTTCCTCCGGCATCGCCGTCCGGCCGGAGGCCAGTTTTGCCAGCTCTTCGGTCACCCACGGCATCGGCCACGGAGTCTTCAGAGGATCGGAAACCAGATTTCCGTCCCCGTCAAAGGCCAGAACCTGTCCTCTCAGATCGCAGGGAATGCTCTCCACAGACCGGATTGTAAATATGATGTCCGCTTTTTTTCCGTCAAATTCCATATCTCTCTTCGCTAATCTTCTTCCTTCGGTTTCGGGTTTCGGAAAGAGCCGTAATCGTGAACGATCGGCACGACTTCAAAATCGTCCATATCACCGCCCACCAGGTCAAACTTGACAGCATTTTTCCGAAGACATACCGTTCTGCATCCCGAAGGACACTTTCCGCAGCCCTGTTTGATTCCGACCGGCTCAAAATCTATCGTACCGCTTTCGATTACGATTTTGCCCATATTAACACCTCCGCTTAACGCCATTCCGTAAAGTCAGATTCTTCTTCATACGCCTCGTAAATCACAGCCTGCCATGTACCTTCCATGATATCCGCGTTTTCGCTGCAGAGTTCTTCGATGGAATCATATTCCACCGTATCACCTACATAGTACATGTTGATCTTATTTTTCGTGATCTGCCACGTCTTTTCCTCCGGCCGATATCTCACCATGACATCTGTGAGCTTGAGGAAAAATTCACTGATACCATATTTATCATATTTTTCCTTAAATTCATCCGGCTTCGGATTTTCCATGAGATAGTAGACTCTGTTGATCTCCATGTAAAAACGCTTGCCATCCGGTCTCGTAGCAGTAAATACATCTCCGATCTGACCTACCTTCAGTTCCTTGCCTGCCATCTCAAGAATGTGCATTACCGCATCGTGGACTTCGATGTAGAGCTGGCCGTCGATCGTAAAAAACTGTCCCTCCACCTCGAACATATCGTCTTCGAGGTAAAAGTCCACATACATACCGTCAAACTGTCTGATCGTCTCTTCACGGTTAATGTCCAGTTTTTTGTAATTTTCTTCTATATTTTCCATATTATCCATTTTTCAGTTCCTCCGTTAAAACTGCGGTACCAGTGCCGGATCCTGGTATATATTTCCTTTTCTTTCAGTCTGAGAAACGATCGAAGAATCTCCCGGCGAAAGCGTACCGTCGTTTGCCATCAGCATAAACTGTCCGACCTCGTCGCTCCAGATCACCTGCGCGATCTCATCGTATTCGCCGACCGACAGAATATCGCCCTCATAAATTTCATTCTGCGCCGAATCTCTCCATCCCGTGCTCTGCATCGGGATGAGCTCCATCGGAGGATCATTTTTCAGATCGTAGATATACAGGGCACCGAAGGACAGATAAGCGTACAGGGAAATCATCATATCCTCCTGAGGATCTTTGATGTCCTCAGGCATATACATGATCTTGGCATCCGGATCCCATGCCCGGAATTTGATCGTGCGTCTGCGCTCATCCGGAACCGCATCGCCGTTTTCAAAGACATTTCCCACTATTTTCATCGCATCTCCGAGATAAGCTCCTCCCGGAAAAACATCATCATTTTCTCCCAGAAGCAGATATCCTGCAGTATCCTCATCCCAGATCACCTGATAGATCGACTGATCGATCTCAAGAATGTCGCCTTCATACACTTCATACTGCTCATTGTCAAACCAGTTTGTGCTCTGCATCGGTACCAGTTCCGTCGCCGGATTCGTCTTGATATCGGTAATCCGCAGTTTCCCGTCGATGAGCTGTCCGAAAATCGTCTTCGGCGCATCCTCTTCGGTGTCCGGCTCTTCCAGATCCTCCGGAGAATACATCTTTTTCTCTACAGGATGCCACGCTCTGTATTTCCATTCTCTCGTATATTCTTCTGCCATAAAATTCCTGTCTCCTCTGTCCTTCGCTGAAATATCACGCAAATCACACCTGAAAGGCGATAATGTGATGACTGTTTCTTTCAATTATTTATACCCGCCGAACCGGTATTTTATTATGCCGGAAGCAGCATTATTTTCCGAACGTGCACTTCGGCCATACACATGTCTCACACTGCATGCAGAGACCGCCGGCACCCAGGCTGGTAATATCCCGCTTTGTGATTCTCTCATCGGCAAAAATGCGCGGGAGAAGAAGATCTACCACCGTCGTTCTGAAAAACATGCCGCAGGCCGGCACCCCGAGAATCGGAATGTCTCCCAGATAGGCCATCATGAACATTGCACCCGGCAGAGCGGAGGCGCCGTAGATGACGATATCTGCTCCGGACTTCCGGATAGCCGACGGTGTCAGATCGTCCGGATCTACCGACATACCACCCGTGGTAAAGATGACATCCGCGCCTTTCGCCTTCAGATCCAGTATCTTTTCCGTGATGATATCGAGATCATCCGGCGCATACGTGATTTCCAGAATTTCCGATCCGTAATGTTCCACCTTTTCCGTGATGACGGGCGCAAATCCGTCCGGAATCCTGTTGTAGAAAACTTCGCTGCCCGTGATGACACAGCCTACTTTCTTTTTATGATAAGGCTTTACCTCGATGACCTGACCGGCTTTCCGGCAGGCATCCTCAGCGGCCAGGATATCCTTTTCCTCTACGACCAGAGGAATTACTTTTGTACCCGCCACCATCTGATCTTTTTTTACCGGCGTATTATTCGGCAATGTTGCACATATCACAAGAGGCTGATCGTTGACCTCCTGCAGCGCATCCACATCGATCTTCAGAACGCCGTCATATTCCGCAAAGAGATTGACGCGGCTTTCCTTCGGAGGCTTGGTATATACGCCGCTGCCTTTTAAGGCTTCTCCCAGACGGATACCGGCTTCATCCTCATGAATTTCCGAATCGCCGAGCTCAAGCACATAAATATTGCTCTTTCCCACGTCCAACAGACGATCCACATCTTCGGGCCGGATCACATGTCCCTTTTTAAACAGAGAACCTTTGAATTCTCCCTTTACGATTCTGGTAATATCGTGTGCCAGCACTTTTCCTACTGCGTCTTCTGTTCTGATAATTTCTTTTTTCAAAATATACTGCCTCCATTACAACATTCCTTTTACAGAATGCGATGCCGGCATCGTCCCTCGCCTGCCCGCATCGTCCCGCCTTCCGCAAACCGTGGAAAAAACAGATCCTGATGCCGCACATCTGTCTTTGACGGATCCGCATACCGCAGTCAGAAACTGAGACGGGAAAGTCAAATTGCCGATACGTTTTTCTCCGTGCGATAAAAAGACGGATCTGCTTCCGGATCCGCCCCTGTTATCTCCATGTGTTATTTTAATTCATTTTGTACAGTATGGCAAGAGCAAGTTTCCCGCAACACCCGAAAGAAAAACAGTGAAATCCGGGAAAAAAAATATCCTCCGCCTCCATGACTTCACCGGGAAAAGACCGCCGTTTTGCGGCACTTTTTCCCGATGAATGTCCGGGCCGAGGATATCGTTTCTCCACATACCGAGAGTCTTTAGCAGGTCTCAAGCCACTTGAGATCATACGGCTCGAATGTCACGTGCCTGTACTTTTCCACATCGAGAATCTTTCCGTCCCAGTCACCGTGGATATCGCCGTTCTGCTTGATCAGAATATCGTACAGAATATCATATGTCTGCTCACCGTCATTTTCGACAATCGTGCTGTAAGGCAGTGTCTTGTGGTAGGTCAGCTCCAGTCCCTCAAAATCAAAATGATATCCGCAGCGCATCCTGCAGCCGTCCAGACCTGTATAGCGGCAGAACTCTTTCAGATCCTTCAGAATCATATCGTGTTCTTCATCATAAAGATTTTCCGGCGTCGTATCCGTATAATCAAACCGGAACTGGATCGGAATGTTATACTTCTTGAAGCGTCTCATATACTGCACCAGCTGATCTCTCGGATAATCACGATAAAGAACACAGTTGACTCTGGTCTTTGTCGGGATTCTGGCGATCAGCTCATCCGGCGATTCCTCCACATATGGCAGCAGATGTCTGGAAATATTGATGCAGGTAATTTTATCCTTATTCTTTTCGACAAATTCGATCATATCGTCCCCGGTGCGGTCTGCAAATACCGGAAATGTCGTATTTATGTAGATTTTATGAGTCTTCGGGACCTGGTCCAGCAGAACCTGAAGCGAATCCAGATTGGAAAACGGCTCTCCTCCGGTAAAGACAAAATCGCAATACGGCGTTATTTCATCCATCGTCCTGATGCTGTCACAGATTTTCTCAAGACTGAACCCCTCCATATTTTCATATTCTTCTTTATTTACACAGAAAGGACAATTATTCTGACAGTCATATGGAACGAACACCGTCACCGTTGCTCCGCCCTCACGCGTTTTATATGGATTACTCATTTTGTTATCTGTCCTCCAATCGAACATAATTATACACGAACCTTGTCTATTTTATACCCAAATATAATCTTAAGTCAACAATATTTATGATATCGGCGTAAAAACAGAAAAATTCTTTGATATATTTTTAACATTTTCAGAAATATTTTCGGTTTCAGATGGATATTCCATAATTACTTTATCCGATTATCGGAATCAGCATATAATTTATACATAAAACATTTTATATGAGAAAAAATACGGATCGGAAACAGATATACAGAACGGAATCGGAATCAGCGCCCTGAAAGACGGAAAACTCTGTCAGGGAGAGCGGAGTAAATTTACACGAAAAAGGCGCGGCAGAAAATCTGCCGCGCCAAAATGACCTGATATCGTCTCTATTAGAGGTTCTTGCCGATAGACTTCAGGTAGTTGAGAACCTTTTCCTGCGTCAGCGGCTGCTCTGTGCAACGGAAACCGATTGCATCGTATACAGCGTTGAAGATTGCAGGAGGCGTAGGCTGGATAGGACCTTCGCCGGATTCCTTACCGCCGTAAGGAGCGGATGGATCGTAAGATTCTACGATTGTAGCGTCTACTTCAGGCATATCCATCGTTCCGCAGAGCTTGTAGTCGTGGAAGGATGGGTTCAGGAGACGGCCGTCGTCTGCATAACGCATTTCTTCGAGGAGTGCGTTACCGAGACCCATCTGAATGGAACCGTGTACCTGACCTTCGCAGGACATAGGGTTGATCGGCTGACCGAGGTCGCCTGCCTCTGTGATCTTAACAACGTGTACGAGACCCGTGTAGAGATCGACTTCGACTTCTGCGATCTGAGTCGTGAATCCGAATGTAGGGGAGTGACCGATGTTACCACCCTGCTGGATACCCTTTCTTCTAGGAGGTGTGAACTGTCCGGAAGTGATCAGCGGACCGTTAGCGGAGATGTACTGATCTACTACTTCGTTCCAGTCTACGTTCTTTCTCTTCTTTTCATAGATGGAGTAGAACTGATAATCCTTAACGCCTACTTCCTGACCACGGCAGCCCATGATTGCTGCAGCTACAGGGAAGAGGAGCTGGTTAGCAGCTTCGCACGCTCTTCTGATCGCCCAGCCCGTAGCATACGTTACACGGGAAGCGAACGTACCGAGGTCGAATGTTGCGAGCTCAGTATCTCTGGATACAACCTTAACGTCTTCGGATCTTACGCCGAGAGTTTCAGCTGCCATCTGAGCCATAACCGTATCAGCACCCTGACCGATATCCGTAGCACCGCAGTATAATACGACGTTGTTTTCGCCTTCGATCTTGACGTTTGCAACAGTATGAGGCTTGTAGGAGAGGTACAGAGTGTAGGAAGTACCGGAGATGTAGTAACCGCCGGAGATACCGATACCCTTACCAAACGGAAGCTTACCATACTTGTTTTCGAAGTCGCAGTTGTCTGCTGCAGTCTGCAGAGTCTTCTTATATTCCGTATGAGGAACGTACATCATGGAACGGCAAGTATGACCGGATTCTACTGCGTTGAGCAGACGGATCTGGAGCGGAGTCATGCCCAGCTTTTCTGCTGCCATATCCATGAGGATTTCCATTGCAAATCTTGGCTGTGCACCACCGAGACCTCTGTGCGCACCGCAAGTACCTGTATTCGTGTAAACTCTCTTACCGGAGAACTTAGCTGCAGGTGTAACATAAGGGAGGTGAGTCATGGAAGCCGTGTAGAATAATACTACGACACCCCAGGACATGTATGCACCGCCGACCATGAGGTTATCAAAGTCAACTGCAGTGATATGACCTTCCTTATCGAAGCCCATCTTAAACTTCATGTAGCAAGGGTGACGACCCTGATGAGCTGCGAATACTTCGGATCTCTCATAAGTGCACTTAACCGGACGGCCGATTCTGGAGGAGAACTTGGAAGTGATGAAGTCCGCTGTGGAAGCGACACCCTTACCACCGAAACCACCGCCGAGGAGAGGAACCGTAATTCTGATGTCCTTCATAGGCATCTGCAGAACCTTTGCCAGCTGCTGATGAGTGTAGTGAGGTACCTGGCAGGTTGCATACAGGTGGAGCTTATTCTTGTGTACATCGTAGTCAGCCAGTGCGGACTGAGGTTCGATGAAGGACTGATGATACTGGGAAGAATAGAATTCCTGCTCGATAACGAGATCGGATTCTGCCAGGATTGCGTCTACATCACCATACTGCTGCTTACCCTGGTGAGCGATGTTGCCCGGCTTATCTTCGTGAATGAGAACGCCTTCTTCATTTGCCATTCTCTCAGCATCTCTTCCGTCTACTACTACCGGAAGAAGCTCATATTCTACATCGATGAGTTCGAGTGCTCTTTCAGCGATCTCTTCTGTCATCGCGCAGACAGCTGCTACCGGTTCACCCCACATACGAACCTTGTCTCTTGCGAGAACCTGCTCGTTTGCAGAGTGTGCAACGATACCGTAATCGATAGGGAAATCGCTGCCCTGGAGAACGTCAAGAACGCCGTCCAGCTCGAGAGCCTTGCTGAAATCGATATTCTTGATGATAGCATGTGCGTGTGGAGATCTCAGGATCTTCGCATATACCATTCTAGGTAAAGTCAGGTCGTCCGTGTACTGTAATTTACCGGTAACCTTCAGAGGACCGTCGAGACGCGGAATGGATCTGCCGACTTCCGTATATTCTCTCGTATAGTCCTTATAGTCATGATATCTATTGGAAACTTCATACATTTTATTCATCGCCATTTATAACACCCCGCCTTCTGCTGCACATGCTTCTACGGCTTCGAAAATGAGCAGGTATCCTGTGCATCTGCAGAGGTTACCGGAGAGTGCTCTTCTGATTTCCGTTCTCGTAGGCTGTGGATTTCTCGTCAGTAAGTTATAAGAAGACATGATCATGCCCGGTGTGCAGAATCCGCACTGTACCGCACCGTGATTTAAGAATGCCTTCTGGATCGGGTTCATTTCGCCCGTCTTGTGATCCGCGATACCTTCGATCGTCGTGATCTTCTTACCCTGACATGCGATCGCCAGAGTCAGGCAGGACAGTACTGCCTTACCGTCGATGATAACTGTGCAGGCACCGCAGTCTCCCTGACCGCAGCCCTTCTTCGTACCTGTGAGGCCCGCTTCCTTTCTCAGCACATCTGCGAGGATGTCCGTAGGAGCGATTCTCAGATCCATATCTTCGCCGTTAATGTTTAACGTAATAAGCTGTTTTTTCATTTTCGAATACACCCCCTTGCTTAACCGTTGATTTCCTCAGCAAGCTCTCTTAAGATTCTTCTTGCCAGCGCGCCGATAACGTCTACTCTGTAGTTTGCGGAAGCTCTTACGTCTGTAATTGGATGTACTTCAGACTGTGCCGCTTCACCAGCTGCCTTGATCGCTGCTTCGTCGCCAACCTTCGTTCCGATCAGCGCCTTAGGAACTGCTTCGGAGATCAGAGGGCGGATCGCTACAGAACCCATAACGCACTTTGCATCTTTGATCGTTCCGTCTTCTACCGTGAGGCTGATCGCCATGTTCGCGATATCGATTTCCATGGAGCTTCTCATACCTACATAAGCATATTTTACATAAGTATTCGGAGCCGGTTCCGGAAGGATGATGCTCTTGATGATTTCGCCTTCTTCCAGAACGTTCTTTCTGTTACCAGTGATGAAGTCTGCTACAGGAAGTCTTCTTTCAGAACCCTTCTTTACCAGGACAACATCTGCTCCGTAGCAGATCAGGGATGCAGGAGTTTCTGCGGAAGGACCGGAGTTTGCGAGGTTACCGCCGATCGTACCCATTTCTCTTACCTGCGGGCCGCCGATTTCGCCTGCTGCATAAGCGAATGCAGGATATTTAGCCTTTAATTCTTCAGAGAATTCGCAGAAAGCGTCTGTCGTGCAGGCACCCAGTACCGCACCCTTTCCGTCTTCTACCTTGAATTCATTTAATTCAGGGATATGAGTTACGTCGATTACGTTTGCTGGATGAATCATTTTTTCCTTGAGCTGGATCATTAAGTCCGTACCGCCGGCAAGAACCTTGGCATTTTCTTTTGTAGCCAGGAGTTCGAGGGCTTCGTCCAATGTTTCAGGAGCGAAATACTCAAATGGAGTTAAAATATTCAAACAAGCCACCTCCTTAAAAATTTTGTGATATTGGTTTGTTTAGTAACTTGACATCACTCCCTTCCGCAGAAACACGTTTGCAGACCGTACCACTGCGGGAGAAACGCCAAAAATTTATTAATTTAAATCAAGCAGCAAATGCTATGATCAAAATTACCATACTTATCTTAATATACTTCCTGACCGGCAGTCAATCTGACTTTTGCGGATATCGTTTTCGGATATCCGATGTTCAGCCGCCGGATTTTTCTCACCACATTTATATAGCGCAAGCCGCATGCCAAACTGACTGAATTCCGTTAAAAAAATAGTAATCTTTTTTCCGGAGTGCCTTTTCAATTTCTTAAGACGTTGAAATTTCAATATTTTCAACGTTTTTCTTTTTCCTCAGGCTTCTTCGGAGCTTTTAAAAACATTAGAATTATCTGTACCGGAGAGATGTCTATCGCAAAGGTGACAATTTTTATTTACACTTTTGTAAATGACTGTCGTTTTACAGTGTAAACATGTATTTACATTTTTTCATCACATGCTTATACCTCAACCGCTCTCAGCACACTTTTATTATTCTATCACGTTATTCCGTACTTTTCCAGCTTTTTGTACAGCAAAGTTCTCGAAATATTTAACATTCTTGCCGCCCTGGATTTATTTCCCCCGCAGGCTTTCAGAGCGTACCGGATCGCTTCTTTTTCACTTTCCTCCTTCTGCTCACTCAGAGATCTGATTTCATTCTTCTCCTCATGCAGGTCCGGAAAAGAACTGTCAATTCCCCGATAGATCTTTTCTCCGAAAATACCGTGCTCCGGTGAAAAGCTTCTGAAATGTCCGATCTCCAGTCTTTCGCCCTGTGAACATGCCATGGCGCGTTCGATCATATTCTGAAGTTCTCTGACATTTCCGGGCCAGTCGTAATCCGTCAGATATGACAGCGCATCGTCGGAAATCTCTTTTACCTCCCGCCCTGATTCAGCATTGTATTTCCGGATAAAGGATTCGGCCAGAGGAAGGATATCCTCCCTTCGGTCACGAAGAGGCGGAATTCTGATCGTAATGATGTTCAGTCGATAAAACAGATCTCTGCGGAACCGACCCTTTTCGACGAGATAATCCAGAGGCATATTAGACGCGGAAATGATACGTACATCCACTGGAATACTCTCTGTACCTCCCACGCGCTCGATCTCTTTTTCCTGCAGTGCGCGAAGCAGCTTCGGCTGAACGGAAAGACTCATGGCATTGATCTCATCCAGAAACATGCTCCCGAGATCCGCGCTTTCGAATTTTCCCGCTTTTCCGCCTTTTACACTTCCGGTAAAACTCCCCTCTTCATATCCGAAGAATTCCGATTCCATGAGATTTTCCGGAATCGCGGAGCAGTTTACCCGGACAAAAGGAAACGCACGCCTGGAACTCACATTGTGTATTGCATGGGCGATGAGTTCCTTTCCGGTTCCTGTCTCTCCTTCGATGAGACAGGATGCTGATGAAGCACCTGCGAGATAGATCTGTTCCTTTATTTCCCGCATGGAACGGCTTTCCCCGATGATATCGTCCACGCGATATTTTGCACCTGAGGAATTCCGGCCGGTATTTGTCTGCCGTTTCTCCGCTCTCAGGAAAGCCGAAATTTTTCCGGAAACATTCCGCGCCTCTCCGATGCTGTCGAACACGGAAGTGATCAGGCAGCCCTCCGTATTTCCGCTGCTGTCAAAGACCGGACGATATTTCATGACGGAAACGTTATTCTTTCCCCCCCGTACGTGCGGAAACAGTTCTCCGGAAATCACCCTGCCTGTCCGCAGAGCCGTCATGATTCCCGTATCAGGTGTCACTTCCTCCGCACTCCGTCCGACCGCGTAGCTGCCCGGCAGCCCTGTCGCTTCCTCCCATTTTTTATTTACATATAAGTATCTTCCGTTTCGGTCGGTCAGAGCGACGATTCCGCTCTGATCGAGGGCGGATAAAAGAATTTTTTCCGCAGAAATCATCCGGGATTTTCCTCCTGTATCGTTTCAGCAGACGCTGAATCTATGAATTCTGATCTGCATACAGATGCAGACGTCTGCCATTTACAAAATCAAAGATTACGGAATGATCTGAGTGATCTGAGTAAAACAGAGCTTTACGGCAAATACTGTAATTTTATACTTGTTTTTTGTAAATTAATTTTAACATATGCCGCCGGTCCGTGTAAACCGTTATTCTCTTCGGCATAAAGAAAACACCCCATCTGTTTTTTAGTATATCGTACTATACTATCGAACAAATGGGGTGCCGTTCACCTCTCAGTGAATGTGGCTTTTCAGCGGCAACGCATGATCGTTTATTTCATCAGCTCACAGATATGATTTGAAAATGCTACAGGATCCTCGATATCGAGGCCTCCGATCAGCATCGCCTGATCATACAAAAGTGCGGTATAGACGCGGAGCTTCGATTCGTCTCCTGCGCTGTAGGCGCCTGTCAGCGCTTCAAATACGGGGTGATCCGGATTGAGCTCGAGAACTTTCTGGGATTTCACTTTTTCCTGAACCGGCATGGAGTTGATAGCCTTCTCCATCTCGATGGATACATCTCCGTCTACCGTCATGCACACAGGATTCGATTTCAGTCTCTGAGAAAGCCGTACTTCCTTGACTCTTCCACCGAGCATCTCTGTCATTTTCGCCAGCATTTCCTTGTTTTCACTGGCCTTCTTCTCAAACTCTTCCTTTTCCTCTTCGGTTTCCTCCAGACCCAGATCCTCGCCGGATGCGGAACGGAATTCTTTTTCCTGATAGGTACGGATCATACGGATCAGGAAGTCATCCACCTCATCTGTCATGTAGAGAACCTCATAACCTTTGTCAAGAAGCAGTTCGATCTGAGGAAGCTTTTCGATCTGGTTGACAGAAGATCCTGTCGCATAATAGATATATTTCTGATCTTCCTTCATTCTGGAGACGTATTCTTTCAGCGTCACGAGCTTCTTTTCACTGGACGAATAGAACAGGAGGAGATCCTGAAGTTCTTCCTTCAGCTGTCCGAAGCTGTTGTAAAGGCCGAATTTAAGCGAAAGCCCGAAATCTTTAAAGAAATCCTCGTATTCCTCTCTTGACGTATTGAGCATCGACAGCAGTTCGTTTCTGACTTTCTTTTCGATGCTCTTTGCGATGTTTCTCACCTGACGGTCCTGCTGCAGCATCTCTCTGGAGATATTCAGCGACAGATCCTGTGAGTCGACGATACCGCGGACAAATCCGAAATGATCCGGTATCAGATCTGCGCACTTGTCCATGATCAGCACGCCGCTGGAATAAAGCTGAAGACCCTTTTCATAATCCGGTGAAAAATAATTAAACGGAGGTCTCTCCGGAATAAACAGCAGCGCGCTGAAGGACGATACACCTTCTACGCTGTAATGAATCGTTCTGCGCGGTTTTCCCTGCCCGAAGAACTTTTCCTGATAAAACTGCGTATACTGATCTTCCGTGATCTCACTTTTGCTCTTTTTCCAGAGAGGAACCATACTGTTGAGTGTTTCCACATCCGTATAGGTTTCAAATTCATTATCCTCTCCGCCTTCCTTCTGTCTCGTCTTCTCGACTTCCATCTGGATAGGATATCTGATATAATCGGAATATTTTTTCACCAGAGATCTCAGTTTATAATCGAAGAGATATTCATCATAATTATCATCCTTCGTATTGTTCTTGATATGCAGAATGACTCTGGTACCGTGGCCGACCATAGCGCTCTCCAGCAGAGTATAACCGTCCGCACCGGTGGATTCCCACTGCCAGCACTCTTCCGATCCGTACTTTCTCGAGATGACGGTTACTTTATCTGCCACCATGAATGCCGAATAAAAGCCGACACCGAACTGTCCGATGATATCCACTTCCGGCTTTTCCTCATCCAGAGATCTCTTGAAATCCAGCGATCCGCTGCGGGCGATCGTTCCGAGATTTTCCTCCAGCTCCTCTTTACTCATGCCGATACCGTTATCGATAACGCTGAGTGTCCTTTCTTCCGGATCTGTCTCCAGAGCGATATAAAAATCGTCCCTCGAAAGGCCCTCCGGTCCTTCATAATACAGCTTATCGATCGCATCGCTCGCGTTAGAAATCAGTTCCCTGAGAAAAATCTCCTTATTCGTATATACGGAATTGATCATCATATCGAGAAGTTTTTTCGATTCTGCTTTAAACTGTTTTTTCGCCATGACTCTGCACCTCTTTTTTCTTTATGTCTCATTCTCCGCTGCTTCCGGTATCCATAAGGTCTGTCTCCGTCTTCAGCGGGTAATCCCTCTCTGCTGTACGCCGGGATGGCAAAAACAGCAGCTCTGTATGCTGCATCCTCCTGTCACGCCGGCACACCGGTTTTCTCTGTCGCTATGTTAGCACTCATCTTTATCGAGTGCTAACATAACTATAAATCAGCTACTGTAAAATTGCAAGCATTATTTTTATTCTGTCATATTTTTTCGTCTGCCTCACGGAAATAAAGACTTTCCATTCCTGCCGCTCCGCTGCAGAACACAGCTTCGGATATTTCTGTGATTTCTTCACCTGCCGCGTTTCTCCGGCTGCGCTGCCGTACAGATCCCGGTCTCCGCAGGGAGATATCCTGCGGAGACATAAAAAGACTGCCTCCGGTAATGACACCTCAGCAGTCTTTTCTTTCTTCGTTATGAATAATTCCAATGTGAAATCTATTTTTCTTCTGCGAGTTTTGCTTCGACATAGTCGCCGATCTTGCAGTCTCTGTTTCTGTTTGCGAGCTGTTCTTCATACCAGTCGAGAAGTTCATCCGTCGTACCCGGGAAGTCCTTCATCAGACTGCCTACGTGAGTTCTTACTCCGCCGGCTCTTTCAGGCTCTACATAACGGAGCTCCAGGCTGTTTCCGTCCTTTGTTATGATACCGTACTGCGAATTATTTTTAGAGTCGATCTTATACTTTGTTCTGTAGCCTCTGTGCTTAGCTGCAGCTACGATTTCGTCCATTGTACAAGTCATTTTGAAAATCCTCCTTAAAGATAAACAATATTTTCAGAAGACAGATGCACCCTCCGGCACATCCATCCAAGAACAGATTATATCACAATCTTTTCAGATTTCTACCCTTAATTTACAGTTTACTCTCAAATAGTAACAATATTCTTTTCCATCGAATATAATGCATAAAAAATACTTCCATTCATCATTTTAAGGAGGAAATCTTATGGGTTGCTTCAATGGTTGTTTCAACAGTTGTCATAACGGCTGCGTATCACCCGACTCCGCACAGGGCTGCTGCAATGCTCATGACCTCTGTCAGTTTGACGGAGATTTCAGCAATGTGGTCTCGGAACCGATCTACGTTCAGAAAATCTACGATGCCGTCATGCTCAATCTTCAGGGGCTTAAAACGGTCAGTGCACAGAAATTCTCACCGGCGATTCCGAATGGCTTCCGTCTGATCGGCGTCTCCGGAATCAGCTGCAGAAAATTTTTCAACCCGGCAAATATCAACGACAGTGCCAATCTCACTTTAAAATGCAATACCACTGTCTCCGGAGCCAGCTTTGTATGCGATCAGGGCGGAGAAGCAAAGGTCGTCGGACCGGACGGAACGCTCTCAGAAAGAATCCTCTATGCGGACACTTCGGAATGTGATGAAGAGGGAAAGGGTACACCGATCTTCGGAACTCAGAAAGTGAATATTTCCGGTCAGGTTGTCGTAACGCTCAATCTGATTCTCATGGATAATTTCGGAAGAGAAGTGACATTCCCTGTCTCGGCTAACGTTTCGATCGCCACCGCAGCTTCTCCTCTGGTCCTGACCAGCTTTTTCGAAATGTGCATGCCGTCCGTACATCAGACGGCTATTCTTCCGAGATTTACGGAGCTCTGCAATGTCAGCTGTGAAACGCGTCTGGCCACAAACAGTTACTGCCGGGATCTCACAATCAATTCAGGCGGAGAAGTGTGCGGAAATCTGATCATCGCGCTCTGTGTCAATTGTGAAAAGAAGATTATCGTTCCGGTTCAGCTCTGCGTGCTGTCCACCGGATTCGTGGAGGTAAGCCCCGATACCTCTCAGATCTGTTCCAGCTTCCCGCAGCTCTTTCCGAATCAACTTCAGAAAGATGACGAGGATACGGAGGGAGACAGCGACGACTGCCAGCCTTGTTCCGCGCCTCAGCCGGACAGATGTATGCCTTGTGCCATGCCGCCGGGATGTTTTGAGCCGATCCCTCCTTGCCCTCCGGTGCCTCCTGTTCCTCCGGTCTGCAGATAAATCTATGCACGTTTTCCCGAAGAAAACAGGACATCGGATACAGACAGACGGCCGGAGGCCGCGGAATTTTCCGTCCGCGGCCTCCGGCCGTATTATCTGTGATAAAATATCCGTCCTGCGGATCGTAAATCGATTCCGTCTCAGGAATTTTTTATAGTTCCTCCGCGTCAAGGACCTGATCATTCATCGCGTTGCCCGGCGGAACGATAGGAAAGACATCCTGCGCCGAATCGATATCACAGACGATGACACCGCCTTTTCCGCTGCGGATCGCTTCTTTCAGCGCTTCGCGCAAGGAGGCCAGATCATTCACATGCCATCCGCCCAGTCCGTATGCTTCCGCAAGTTTCACATAATCGATGACATCCGGCAGCGTCGTCGCAGAATAGCGCTTCTCAAAGAAGAGCTTCTGCCACTGACGCACCATTCCCAGCACATTATTCTTAAAGAGAATCGTGGTGATCGGCAGTTTTCTCGCCGCCACCGTCGCCAGCTCATTGCAGTTCATCCTGAAGCTTCCGTCTCCCGTAACATGAATGACGCGTCTTCCCAGATTTCCCATCTGAGCGCCGATGGCCGCTCCCAGACCGAAGCCCATCGTCCCCAGTCCGCCGGAAGTAATGTTTGTCCGCGGTTCTGTAAACGGCCACTCCTGCGCCGTCCACATCTGATGCTGCCCTACATCCGTAGCCACAATCACATCGTCGCCCAGCACGTCGTGAATCGTCCGGAAGATATTCTTCGGTACAAAGGAATCCTCCGGAATCTCCTTCGGCACGCGGAAAGAATCGATCTCTTCCGTCCACTCAGCATGTTTCTTCGTTTCTATACGCTCAAGAAGCCCGTCGAGAATCTCATTCATATCGCCGATCAGCGGAAGATCCACGATCACATTTTTATCGATCTCAGAATCATCGATATCGATCTGGGCAATCGTCGCTCCCTGAGCAAAATAATCCGTATTTCCCGTAACGCGGTCGCTGAATCTCGCCCCGACAGCGATCAGAAGGTCACAGTTGTGTACAGCGAGATTCGCCTCTCTCTGGCCGTGCATACCGACCATACCCAGCGACAGAGGATGTTTCCGGGATATAGCGCCGAGATTCATAAGAGTCGAAACCACAGGAATATCAGCTTTTTCCGCCAGCGCTGTCAGGCGTTCCGAAGCTTCGGCGGTAATCACACCTCCCCCGGCATAAAGAAGAGGCCTTTCCGCCTGGTTTATCATCTCCGCCAGTTCCTCCAGATCCTCATCCTCATATTTTCTCGGAGGTCTGTCCTTTTCCGCCGCCGGCGCCGGCTCATAGTCATATGTCTGCTGCATGATATCCTTCGGCACATCGATGAGAACAGGGCCCGGACGACCGCTCTTCGCGATCCGGAATGCTTCGCGGATATCATCAGCCAGCTCGCTGATATCGCTTACGAAAAAATTGTGCTTTGTGATCGGAATCGTGATTCCGTAAATGTCGACCTCCTGAAAGGAATCCCTGCCGATCAGAGCCAGCGGAACCTGACCCGTGATTACGACGAGAGGTATGGAATCCATGAAAGCTGTCGCGATTCCCGTAACGGTATTCGTCGCCCCCGGACCGCTGGTTGCAAAGGCGACACCCACACGCCCCGTGGAACGTGCGTAACCGTCGGCAGCATGGGTAGCTCCCTGTTCATGACTGGTAAGAACATGGTCGATTTCATCCCGGTAATCATACAGGGCATCATAAAGAGGCATAATCTGACCTCCCGGATATCCGAAAACGGTATCTACGCCCTGTTCCTTCAGGCATTCCAATATAATATTTGAACCTTTTATCTTCATAATTCTTTTCTCTAATCTGTCCTGCAGCCTGGAAATAACTTTATTTGAACTTATCTGAAACGACTCATCTCTGAGAAACAGGCAGCGTGTGAATACGCTGCCGTGGAAAAAAATTCCGGCGATCCGCCGGTATAATGAAAAGAAAATACCGGGCCGGGCTCCTGCCCCGCCCGGCCGTATAGATTTCTCTCCGGTATGTTCCTGTTGTATAGCCTATTTCTCGTCGCTCCAGGAATACATCTTTCTGAGTTCCTTGCCGACAGCTTCGAGCTGATGTGCCGCCTTGAGCTTTCTCGTAGCGTTGAAGTGCTGTCTGCCGACTTTGTTTTCCATGATCCAGTTTCTCGCGAATGTTCCGTCCTGAATCTCGGAAAGTACCTTCTTCATTTCCTTCTTCGTATCTTCCGTGATGATTCTCTTGCCGATTTCGTAATCGCCGAATTCCGCCGTATCGGAGATAGAGTGTCTCATCTCGGAGAAACCTCCGTGGTAGATCAGATCCACGATCAGCTTCATCTCGTGGATACATTCGAAGTAAGCGTTGCGCGGATCATATCCTGCCTCTACCAGCGTTTCAAAGCCTGCCTGCATCAGAGCAGTGACGCCGCCGCAGAGTACGCACTGTTCGCCGAACAGATCTGTCTCTGTCTCTGTCTGGAATGTCGTTTCCAGAATCGCTGCTCTCGCTCCGCCGATGCCTGCTCCGTAAGCGAGTGCTTTCTCCAGCGCTCTGCCGGTAGCATCCTGATATACCGCTACGAGACACGGAACGCCCTTTCCTGCGAGATACTCGCTTCTCACCGTGTGACCCGGACCTTTCGGTGCGATCATCGTAACGTCAACATTTGCCGGCGGAACGATCTGCTGGAAGTGGATATTGAAGCCGTGAGCAAACATGAGCATATCTCCGTCCTTCAGGTTCGGTTCGATACTCTCTTTATATATGTCAGCCTGTTTTTCGTCCGGAGTAAGGATCATGATAATATCGGCAGCCTTAGCCGCTTCCGCAGCCGTGGTAACCTTCAGTCCCGCTTCTTCAGCGATTTTCCAGGATTTGCTGCCTTCATAAAGGCCTACGATCACATCGACACCGCTCTCCTTCAGGTTCAGCGCATGAGCATGTCCCTGGCTGCCGTAGCCGATGATGGCCACCGTCTTTCCGTCCAGAAGCGAAAGGTTGCAGTCGCTCTGATAGTAGATATTTGCCATTTTTATTCCTCCTTCTGATCCGTCAGGATCATTTAAATACCAATCCGGTGCACTTTTTTATGCACATTTAATCATACTATTCGTAATATTCTAAGTCAATACATTTTCGGAGCCATTCCGTCATTTTTCGCTGCCGTTCCAGAAATAATAATCCCTGTTCAGATAGTCAAAACGACATCCCTGAAAGATATCACGTTCTTCCATGATTTCCGCGATGCGGTCCCGTATCTTCCACCAGCTCCGCCCCCAGTTGCAGAACACGGTATTTTCCTCCGGCGCTCTGCTTACGAGACGCTGAACACAGATTTCCGGTGAAAGAAATTCCAGAAATCGAACGACCCGGACGGCGTATTCCTCCGCGCTGATGAGACGAAATTCCCCGGCCTCGTACTGTCTGCACAGTTCTGTATCTTTTTCGATATACAGCGAATGGAGCTTGACCTGATTCACGCCGAGAGCACTCAGAATTTTTGCCGCCTCTTCCGCATCGGAATCGTCGTCCCAGGGCAGGTTCAGGATGAGATGAGCACAGATTTCCATTCCGTATTTTCTGCTCCGTATCACCGCATCGATGAATTCCGCCAGCGTATGACCGCGGCAGATCTTTTTCAGTGTCCTGTGACTGATGCTCTGAAGCCCCAGTTCTAAAACGGCGGGTTTTCCGTACTGTCTGCAGATTCCGGCGATCGCCTCCAGATAATCGTCCGAAACGCAGTCAGGACGCGTGGAAAGGCAGATCTCTGCGATTTCTTCCATCGCAAGAGCACGGCTTATCGATTCGCACAGCCGGGGAAGAGGGAGATATGTATTGGTAAAATTCTGAAAATACGCCGAAAAACGCCGTGCGCCGTATCGTTTTCCAATATATTCCATATTTTTCTGCAGCTGTTCTTCCACCGGAAGAGCCGAAGAAAGATTTTCAAAGCCCGCGCCTTCCGCTCCGCAGAAGGTACATCCCGCCTGACCGTCTTCTCTGTTCGGGCAGGAAACCGCCAGACTCACCGGAAGCTTATAGATTTTCTGTCCGTACTTTTTCTTCATATAATCGGCATAAGACAGATATCTCATAGCGCAGACCTCCCTCTGCAGAATTCCTCTCTTTTCGCTGCATATATGCGGTGAGCCTCTAAGCTCCCTCTTCGTCTGCCTACGCAGACTCGCGGTTCGCTAAGAGGTCGTCGCATACATGAAACCTACCGTTCATCTTCGCCCTTCGGGCTTGATTCACGGGGTTTCATAGTAAAAGCGGCGCAGACCTGTTTTTCCGGTTCTCCGCCGCTTCTGTTTTTCCGGTCCGGTTTCTTTCCGGCACCGGCATACCTGTTTCAGCCGTATGTTTCCGCCGCAACTATTTGTTCAGTATCTCATACTGTCTTATGCTGGCATCCAGTTCCTCAAGATCCGCGCTGAGACTGACGACAAACTCAATGCCGGATTTTTCCGAGATAACCTGAAGTCTTCTGAGAAACTCCGGCAGATCGCGGATGGCAATATCGGCATGTCTGAGGATGCTGTCGATGAAAATAACCTCGATATCATAATTAGAACTCATGATTCCGTAGATAAATCCGATATATTCATCTATGTTATTGACATACTCGAAATCGTCCATGACGATCATGCGGATCTGGTGTTCGAGATCATGCTTGAGCCTGTCATCTTTGCTGATAAATACCACACTGCCGTTCTTCTCGTTGACATCGCGGTTGGCCATCTCCACCATCAGCTTCGTTTTGCCGGTACCTTTATGACCTACTAAAAGTTTTACCATTGCCTTTTCTCCCTTCCGATAAAATTGATCTTTCGTGAGTCAATTATACTATCTGAGGGAAAAAAGAACAACCGGATTAAGCAAGAAAACCTCTTGTTTTACTAATTTTTTATTTTTTCAATATAATAATTCGTCATATCACAGACAGGGCGTATTTTTTTCGCCGCACAGCCGGAAACCTGCAGAAGATATCTCGCTGACACACCGTTTTACCTGTCTTTGCTTTCCTCTTTTTCCTGAAGTCTGAGCTGGCCGCAGGCAGCGCTGATATCCGATCCGAGTTCTCTGCGTATCGTCACGGGAATCCTGTATTTCTGCAGAATTTCCGCAAATTTTTCCGCCTTTTTCCGGGTGGTGCCCGCAAATCCGCTCTCTCTTACCCGGTTCAGCGGAATGAGATTAACATGACACAGCATCCCCTTCAGCCGGACAGACAGCTTCCGTGCATCCTCCTCCGCATCATTGACTCCGTCGATCAGGGCGTATTCAAAGGTAATCCTGCGGCGGGTCATTTCCGTATACTGCCTGCACACATTCAGAAGTTCCGCCATACTATATGAAGAAGCTACCGGCATCAGAATCCTCCGCTTTTCATCATCTGCAGCGTGCAGCGAAACCGCCAGACTGACCTGCGGCATATCCCGGGCGAAGCTGAGAATTTTCGGAAGCAGTCCGCAGGTGGACACTGTGATATTCCGCAGGCTGATGTCCGGACCGTTCTGATCATGCAGGATGCGTATGGCCCGGATCAGTTCATCGTAATTGTCAAAGGGCTCTCCTGTTCCCATGACGACAATATGTCCGATACGTTCTTGCGCATCGCGGCTCATGGAAATCATCTGATCCACGATTTCTCCCGCCGTCAGATTTCTCTGAAGGCCGTCTGCTCCGGAAGCGCAAAAGGCACATCCCATCCGGCAGCCGGCCTGAGAGGACAGGCAGGCTGTATTGCCATACCGGTACTTCATAAAGACGCTCTCAACCGCTGCCCCTCCTCTTACCTGAAAGAGATATTTCCGGGTACCGTCTTTTTCGGATATCTGCCGTCTGATCTGGCGTACGGAACCGATCTCGGCGCACCCGTCCAGGCGACTTCGCAGTTCCTTCGGAAGTTCTGTCATCTCTTCAAAGGAGATGGCTCCTTCATAGATTCTTCGGAAAATCTGCTGTGCCCGGAATTTTTTTTCACCCAGGCTTTCGACCCATTTCTGCATCTCTTCCAGCGTCAGATCCTTCAGCTGCTGTTTTTCCATTTTTTCCTCTTTCCGCCGTCCGGCCGCAATCTTCTGTCAGCCCAACCGGCGGACGGAAATTCCTGCCTTATGGCCGTTCAGGCTGTATTCCTCCGGCAGACCGTCCGCATAGAGGAAGCTGTCAGACAGTGTTTCCTTCATGATATAATCCCGATACGCTTCCAGAGCTTCTTTCGCCTCTTCGTCACACGTAACGGAGAGCTCGATGTGATCCATCATATCGAAGTCTTTCTGCTTTCTCAGCTGCTGAACTTTCGAAACAAGTTCCCGTGCCAGGCCTTCCGCCAGAAGTTCCGGCGAAAGCTGTGTATCGAGGAGAACGAAGACGCCTCTTTCCGTACCGACAGCAAAGCCCTCTTTCGCAGTCACACGTACATCTACCAGATCCGCCGGAATTTCGGTCTCTTCCCCGCCCAGTCTGAGCAGAATTTTTCCGTCTGTCCCCAGCTTTGCGATCATCTCCTTAGCATCTGCTGCCGCCAGCGCTTTTCCGAATTCGTTCACTTTCTTACCCAGTACAGGTCCTGCTTTGCGGAAATCAGGCTTCAGGACGTAATCCAGATAGGTATCCATTTCCTTTTCAAAGACCACATCCTTCACATTCAGCTCTTCCATGATGAGCGATTTCATGTCGGAGAGCTGCGCCTCGTAGCGGCTGTCCAGAAGGATTTCGCGCAGAGGCTGGCGCACCTTGATCTTTTCCTTCTCTCGCTCTCCTCTGCCCAGCGTCACGACGGTGCGCACCAGTTCCATCTTTTCCTCCAGGCTGTCATCGATCAGAGATTCATCCGCCTTCGGGAAAAATGCCAGATGAACGGACTCCTCCCCTGTCAGCTTCGTGTAAATCTCATCCGACAGGAACGGCGCGAACGGAGCCGACAGAAGCGCCACGCCCTTGAGCAGTTCATACGTCGTCAGAAAGACAGCCTGTTTGTCTTCCGTCATCTCTTCCGCATAAAATCTCCGGCGCGCTCTGCGGATATACCAGTTTGAGAGATCTTCCGACACGAATTCCGTAATCTTTTTTACAGCTTTCATGTGTTCATAGTTGTCCATATCCGCCGTCACATCGCGCACGAGTCTGTTGTACTTCGACAGAACCCAGCGATCCAGCTCGCTGCGATGTGCATAAGGGACATCCATTCCGGACAGGTCGATGTCATCCGTATTGGAATAGAGCACAAAGAAATTATATACATTTCTCAGCGTTCCGAAATACTTACTCTGGATTTCCATCACGCCGTCTTCATCGAAGCGCGTCGGTGACCAGGCAGGAGACGTATAGAGGAGATACCATCTCGCCACATCCGCACCGTACTTATCGAAGAGTGCGAACGGATCTACCGTATTGCCCTTCGATTTCGACATCTTTTTTCCATCTTTATCCAGAATCAGGTCGTTGACGAGGACATTCCGGTACGGGGCTTTTCCCGTGAGGAAGGTGGAAATCGCCAGCAGCGAGTAGAACCATCCGCGGGTCTGATCGATTCCTTCACAGATAAAGTCCGCCGGGAAATTTTCCTCAAAGACATCCTGATTTTCAAACGGATAGTGAAGCTGCGCGAACGGCATGGAGCCGCTGTCAAACCAGCAGTCCATGACCTCCGGTATTCTCGTCATCGTCTTTCCGCAGACCGGACATGTCAGATGGACGTCATCCACATAAGGGCGGTGCAGCTCGATATTCTCGTCAATATCCTCCTGAGCGCGTTCCGCCAGCTCCGCTCTGGATCCGATGCATTCCACGTGTCCGCATTCGCATCTCCAGATCGGAATCGGCGTTCCCCAGTAACGATTACGGGAAATCGCCCAGTCTTTAACATCTGCCAGCCAGTTGCCGAAGCGGCCCTCCCCGACAAAAGGAGGATGCCATTTTACCGTATTGTTGTTTTCCACCAGCTGGTCTCTGAGCTTCGTCATTTCGATATACCAGCTCGGCTTCGCATAATAGATCAGCGGCGTTCCGCATCTCCAGCAGTGCGGATAGTTATGCTCCACCTTCTTCTTCGAGAAGATCTTGTCCTCCGATGCCAGCCACCTGATGATATCCACATCCAGTCCGTCCTCCATGACGAAGCGGCCGGCCCACGGAGTATCCGTATATTTTCCGTCCTCACCCACAGGATTGAGAACCGGCAGATCGTATCTGCGGCCCACCTGATAGTCGTCTTCACCGAAAGCCGGTGCGATGTGGACGATGCCGGTACCTTCCTCGGTGCTGACATAATCGGCGCAGGTGACGAAAAATGCTTTCTTTTCTGTGGAAAGAAACGGCATGAGCTGCTCGTATTCCATATACTCCAGATCTCTGCCCTTCATCTCCTGAAGAACGGTATACGTTCCCTCCTCCAGGACTTCATCCGCCAGAGCCTTTGCCACATAGTAGATGCTTCCGTCCTTTTCCGCCTTTACATAATCGATCTCCGGTCCCGCCGCCAGCGCCACATTGGCTGCCAGCGTCCACGGCGTCGTCGTCCATGCCAGGAAATATTCATTTTCTGTCCCCTTTTTCCGGAATTTCGCCGTGATGGTCGTGGACTTGATCTCTTTATAGCCCTGCGCCACTTCATGGGAAGCCAGTCCCGTTCCGCACCGCGGACAGTAAGGCAGAATCTTGTGTCCTTCGTAGATCATTCCCGCGTCAAAAAATTTCTTCAGGATCCACCAGCCTGTTTCGATAAAATTGTTATCCAGCGTGATATATGGATGATCCAGATCGATGAGATATCCCATGCGCTTCGACATGCTGCGCCACATACCTTCATATTCGAAGACGGATTCACGGCATTTTTCATTGAACTCCTTGATGCCGTATTTTTCGATATCCTGTTTTCCGCTCATCTTCAGACGCTTTTCCACTTCGATTTCGACCGGAAGTCCGTGGGTATCCCATCCGGCCTTGCGCTTGACTTTATACCCCTGCATCGTCTTATAGCGGCATACAGAATCCTTGAGTGCCCGGGCGATCACATGATGAATACCCGGCTTTCCGTTTGCGGTAGGCGGTCCCTCGTAAAATACAAAGGAAGGCTGTCCCTCCCTTTCCGTCACACACTTTTCCAGAAGATTTTCTTTCTCCCACCGGTCAGCCTGTTCATTCTGAACTTCACTGATCGGTCTGTCCGATAAATTTTCAAACATATCTGCTCTCCCTGCAAAAACATAAAACATAATAAACGGTAAACTCCCGAAACCCTGCGGCGCTTCGCTAAGTAATCCCCGCGTACATGATACCGGCCGCTCTTCCTCGCCCTCCGGTCTCAGTAAAATTCACGAAATCGGAGATTCCGGAATTTCTTGAGTAAGACCTGCCACGATTTTCTTTGAAAATCGGGTTAAGGCTTCATCGACTCGCGGGGTATCATAGTAAAAAAATCCCTGCATCCACAATGGATGCAGGGACGGAATGACCGCGGTACCACCCTGTTAGCCTTTTCTTTTCCGCACAGAAGTGCGGCCGAAAAGACCTCTTCGGCTCTCTGCCTAACGCGCAGGAACGGATCTGACTACTGACCTCTGCGCAGACATGTGCAGACTGTTCACCAGACCGGCTCAGGAGTGATCTTCACGACATCCTCACCTGCAGGCTCTCACCTCATCCTGCTTCTCTGTAAGGCTGAAATGGCGCTACTCTCTCCGTCACAGCTTTTTATCATACTGTAATTATACTTTATTCTAACCGAAACGGCTGAAAAGTCAACCGAAAATATCGGTATCTCCTCACTCAAATCTGGCTTCCAGATCATCCGCCAGACCATCCAGCCAGTCACCTTCAAACAGCTCTATCATGCCGGCATCCACAGCAGCGGACAGTTTCGGATCCACCGGAATCCGTGCTATACGGCTGATTCCGAATTTTTCCGCTGTCTCTTCGATATGGCTCTCTCCGAAAATGCTGTGCTTTGCACCGCAGTCCGGGCACTGATAGTACGACATATTCTCCACAATGCCTAAAACGGGTATCTTCATCATCTCCGCCATCTTTACAGCTTTTTCCACAATCATGGAGACGAGCTCCTGCGGAGATGTCACTACGATGATGCCTTTTACCGGCAGTGACTGAAATACGGTGAGCGGAACGTCTCCGGTTCCCGGAGGCATATCGACGAACATATAGTCGACATCTTTCCAGATCACATCTGTCCAGAACTGCTTTACCGCCCCTGCGATGACCGGACCTCTCCACACGACAGGATCCGTTTCGTCATCCAGGAGAAGATTTACCGACATCAGCTGGATGCCTGTCTTCGTATTGACAGGAAAAATCATATCCTCCGTGCCCGAGGCTTTTTCTGTCACCTGAAACGTCTTCGGAATCGACGGACCGGTAATGTCCGCATCCAGAACGGCAGTACGCTTTCCTCTCCTCTGCATGATAACCGCCATCAGAGAGGTTACCAGTGATTTTCCGACACCGCCTTTTCCGCTTACGACAGCGATCACGTTTTTTACGTTTGAAAGCTCGTGAAGCGGTTCGATCATCGATTCCTGCTGTCTTTCCTCACAGCTGCTGTCCGCGCAGCCCGCGCAGTTGCTGTCACACGATGTGCTCATATTTTCCACCTCTTATCTCTTTCTCTTCATCTGTTCATCCGCTTTTTCAGAACAGCGAAAAAACTTCCCGCTGTTCTCCCGGCCTCTGCACCGGCTGAGGAGCTGAAGAACAGATATGATTATACCGCCGTACGCCGTACGGTGTCAATGACATCACAGCTGTTCAATCCTGCGCACCACATCATACACGATTCCCGGAGAAAATCCTGCTGACAGAAGGCGCCGTATCAGACGAGCCTTTTCTTTCTCTCTGTACCTGTATCTGGCGTTCCGGTCGGAACGGATGCTCTCATCCTGCGGTTCAAAATAGTCCAGCGCATCCGTCCCGGGCGGAAGAGTAGATGCCTCCTCCTGCAGCAGACAGATTTCCCCGTCCTCTCCGATCTCACAGCAGCCGGAAAGGCCGCATATCGACAGAGCTCTGCGCAGACACAGCATACCTTCATCCTCTTCTTCCATCATTTTATCAAGAACCTGTTCCGCAGTCAGAGGATCGATTCCCTTTTCCTTCAGTCTGCGGGCCAGGACAAAACGCCCTTTTCCCGCTGAAATTCCGGAACGCACCAGAAGCTCTGCAAAACGCCGATCATCGAGAAGACCGCATTCCATAAGATCAGAGATCACCTTTTCAATCTCTTCTGCAGAATAAGACTTTCCGGCGAGACGACTCCGCATTTCACTGACACTCCTGTCTCTGTAGTCCAGAAGCCGCAGCGCTGCTTCTCTCGCATCCTCCTGTCCGTTTTTCCGCCTGACCTTCCGGCGTTCTCTCATGTCAGTTTCCATATTTCCCTCTCTCTGTCCTTCATGCCGGCTCTGCAGCACAGGACGACATACAGATCCTCCGATATATCTGCCGTCAGAAATTCCACAGTCGTATCTTCTGCCGTGATTTTTTTTCTGAAATATATCTCTCCGTCGGCACCGGCTGAAACGGTGGAAAAGAAAGACATTCCTCCTGCCAGCCCCGCTCCGGTATATTTCAGAAAAGCTTCCTTGCGCACCCAGATCTGCAGAAACAGCCGCTCAGCCTTCTCTGCCGGCAGCCGTTCCAGAAGTTCCGCTTCCTCTGCGGAAAAAAAACGTCTTCCGAGAGATATGGGGTTCCTTACGCGGCGTATCCTCTTTTCCGCGTCGATCCCGACTGCACCGAATTCCGCATCGCCGACCGCACAGATCCACCAGTCAGCTGTATGTGTCACGGAAAACTCCACATTTTCCCGTTCCGAAAGAAACGGTTTCCCCGACGGGCTGCGCTTCACACAGATATCATCGCAGATCGTCTTTCCCCGTTTCCGTTTCATATAACGGATCAGTGATCTTCTCAGATTTTCTCCGCTCCGTGCCGCTGCATCCGTACCACGGTACCAGTAAATATCCACGCTGCTTTCACCTCCAACAGATCATCTCCCGTCAGATCAGCAGCAGCAGAAAGGATTACAGCAGGCATTCAGGCAGATATTGGCCATGCAGATATCAGAGCATGCATTGCCCGATCCCCTCGGGCCGCCGTACGGTGCACTCCTGTCATCATAGCGGACACCGCCGGAACTCAGATTCTGAGCGAGATTCCGGTACATCGGATTTCCGGGATCCATCGATGATGCTGTTTTCGCCTGCTCCATGGCGGCGTAATTGTTGCCGAGACCGGCATTGGCCAGCGCGCTGAGATAATACCACTCCGCCGTTCTGCGCGACATGCCGGACAGAACATTGAGCGCCTCCCGGAAATGACGCGTATTGATATAATTGGCTGCAGCCTGCAGATGAAGTGTATATTCGTCTGTACCGCCCGCCTGCTGCCGCCCGGTATATCCGTACGCACCTCCGTACATTCCGCCGGATGATCTGCCGCCGTTTTTCCTTTCGTCCATAATCTGTTCATATGCCTGCTGAACCTCCGTAAATTTTGCGGCAGCCTGTTCCGCATCAGGCTTATTGATATTGGCGTCAGGATGATATTTTCTGCACAGCGTTCTGTATGCTTTTTTCACCTCATCATCCGACGCGCTGCGCGGAACGCCGAGCACTCTGTACGGATCAGCCATCATCGTATTCTGTTCCTTCCTTTCTTTTCTGTAATGTTCTCTTCCGTACCGCCGCCTCGTACTTCGACCAGACGCCTGCATACAGGATATTTCTCAATATTTCCGCATTTTCAATTACGGGAAGCCGTTCAAACTGTTCCGAGCATTCTGCGATCATCATCTTCAGGACAGAACCGCAACGCGCATCAAAATCCTCTCTTCCGTAAAAAGGCGCGAAAACATTGAAGCGTCCCTTTCCGATATCCTCTCCGATATCATCGTAAGCATCCATCAGATAGATAAATTTTCCGAGATAAAATCCCATATGACGCAGCGTTTCCTCCCATACATCCTCCCGGAAAGCAAAGATCTCCGATGTGATTTTTCCGAATGTCCCTGCGGTCTCATCCAGAAAACCGGCTCCGCTCTGTCCGCTCTGCTCCAGTTCAGACAGCTCCCGGAGCGATCTTCGGATATTCTCCGATTTCTGCGGATATCTCCTGCTGATCTTCTTCACTTTCCCGGAGAGCAGCAGCGCTGCCGCACCCCGTACGATATTTCTGTCATCTTTCCAGTCGTCGAGGCATTTGTAGTAAAACAGAAGAACATTCATATCCGCAGCATAATCCGTAAATTCGTTCTGCCGCTCTCTGTGCCTGTGAAACGGATGAGCGGCGCACCGCCGGATACACTCCCGTGTTTCCGTATCATAAAGGCCGCTCAAAAGGATGACGAGAAAAGTCATATCATACCCCAGCGTCATCCTTCCTCTCATCCCGTAACCTTCATACAGTTTCCGGCACAGGCCGCAGTAATAGGAACGATAAATATCGTAATCCCTGAATTTCATCTCCGGCTTATCGATTGTAATATAACCGAACATATCAGACGATCAGACCTCTGAGATCATCATCTGCATATTCATAAATTTTGACGCCGTCATCGTTATAATGCATCCGCACCTTGCCGTTGTGATACAGAAATACCATGTGAGCGTCGGCTTCCCCCGTCGCAAACCATTTCTGCGAAGGAGGAAAACTCTCCCAGTCCTTTGCATTGATATCCCACGTCATGCGCGCCGCCGCATCCCAGGAATCCATAGGGCCGTTTTCCTTCAGCGTCTGAAGCGCCTCGGCACAGCGCAGTTCATGATGTTTTCTCAGGCCTGCGATTCTTCCACTGACATCCTGAAGCATATTCCTGTGCCCCACGAAAATAGTCCGGATATCGAGATTTTCCACGATGCGAAGGCTTTTTATATACTCTGTAAGAGGATCGTCGAGATAAAGTTCATAGCAGAGATTCGGCGTAATGTCTCCGAGAATCATATCTCCGGCAAAGAAAATTCCGTTCTCCTCGTCGTACAGACAGGTGTGCCCCGGGGAATGACCGGGGGTGACGATGCAGCGGAAATGATAACCGCCCGCTTCCAGAATCTGACCGTCCTGTACATAGGTAAAGTCCACTTCGCTGTCCGGACGCCACATCACTCCGGGATGCGTCGCCAAAGCCTCTTCCTTCGGAAGCTTGAGACCGCCCCGCCGAAACTCCTCATAGATATGCTCCCAGTATTCATCTTTATGGAGCATATTGACGACTCTTGCTTCGCGTTCCTCGGCATAAGCCGTATTTTTATCCGTCTTCAGAGAAAAGATCTGGCCGCTGTGATCTGCGTGGAGATGAGTCAGAAAAATATCTGTGCTGTCGAAATCCACATGCAGTTCGTCAAGGGCGGACATCATCGCCTCGCGGCATTCCGGACGGTTGAATCCGGTATCGATGATGAGGCTTCTCTCCTTCCCGCGTATCAGATAGGAATTCAACAGCTTCATCGGATTTTTCGGCAGAGGCACTTCGATTCTGTAGATATTTTTCATCATTTCCGTAACCATAGCTTTTCTCCTTTATTCACCTTTCTCCTCTTTTTATTTTCTCCATCCGGCTTTTTTTCCATATCTGAAATTTCCCGCTCCGAAGCCGGAGCCTCCGGTACGTCTTTTGAGGCAGTTTCAGATCTCTGCTCTCCGACACCTTTTTCCGGCGTCTTCCGGGTAGTTTCCGTCGCCTTTGGTGTTTCGGCGGCAGTTTCCGTATGTATCTCCACATTCCATTCCTCGCTATAGGAATCGATCGGAACATCGTTTTTCTTGATATGTTTTCCCACGATCTCCGAAACATCGGAAACTGTCATAAAAGCCGATTCATCCGCGCCGCGCACGATTTTCCTCAGTTCCATCAGTTCCAGCTGCGTAATCACACAGTACAGAATGACCTTCTGACCGCTGATCAGACCTTCTCCCTCAAGCATCGTCACCGTTCTTCCGAGCCTGGAGTAGATGTCATCTGCGATCTTTCTTCCGTCATTTGTGATGATCATGACAGATTTTGTCTTGCCGAATCCGTTCTCCACGATATCGATAAGCTTTGACGTGATAAAATATGCGATCAGACTGTACATCGCTCTGTCCCATCCGAACAGGAAACCGGCCACTCCGTAAATTACGATATTAAAACAGAAAATCGTCTGACCGACGGAAAACGACATCTTTTTATTGATCAGAATAGCCACCATCTCCGTTCCGTCGATACAGCCTCCGCAGCGGATTACCAGTCCGACACCGATTCCCAGAATCACACCGCCGAACACCGTAGCCAGGATCGAATCCTGCGTCGCATTCGTCATCTCCTTGAACTGTTCCAGAAGTACGGAAAAGACGACGATCGCATAAGCATATTTAATGATGAAATCTCTTCCGAGCTGAATAAATCCGATGATAAAAAACGGGATGTTTAAAATGACGATGAGAATACTTAATGGAATATCTGTCAGAAAATTGATGATCATACCGATTCCGTTAAGGCCTCCGTCCAGAATTCTGAACGGGATCAGAAAATTTTCCAGTGCTGCTGCAGCCAGCGCGGCACCTGCTGTCAGCCCGATGACAGAAAAGATCCATTCTTTGATTTTTTCTTTCATACAACCACTCCTTACTAAGAACCCCTGTCGTTTCTTTCCAGAATCCCCCCGATTGCAGAAATAAAACAGAAAACTCCGACCCGCATCTGCTGTGAGGAGACACTGGTGCAGAACATATATTTGTTTTATTTTATCATGTTTTTATGTCACACCGCTATGCAATCCGTGAAATTTCTGTGAATATAATTGTATAAAAAATGCGTATGATATGAACGGAAAGCCGTTTTCTGATCACAGACCGGTCAATATGCCGCCTCGATCTGCTTCGCCCGATAAAACAGAAACTCGTTAGCCGGTACAGGAATACCGTGTTTTTCCGCCAGTTCGATCACAGTCCCGGCAAACATATCCACTTCCGTCTTCCTTTTCTGCATACTGTCCTGCCGCATGGACGGCACGCTGTCCGGTCTCAGCGTCCTGAGAATATCGATATATTCTTCGATCGTCTCTTCGGTGATTCCTATTCCCTCTGCATTGGCTACCGCTTTTACCTCCCGCATGGCAGCAATCATCACATCGTGTGCCTCCCCCGGTTTCAGGCATCCGGCGTAATCCGTCCCGTATACCATACAGGTCTGGTTGACCCCGACATTCAGCATAAACTTGCTCCACATTCTCAGCATGATATCCTCTTCCGTGACGTAAGGCATTTCAATCCGGTCAAAATATGATACGACCTCGCGCAGCAAAGCATCGTTCCGCCCCGCGGGAACGCCGATATGAAGCTTTCCCATCTGCGAAAACGTCAGATCATCGCCGATTTTTACGGCATCCATTCCCTGTGCCACGGTATAGACGATATTTTCCTCTCCGTAACGTTCCGCGATAATCCTCTCACTGCTGATTCCGTTCATGACAGACATGATGACAGTATGGCTTCCGACACAGTTTTTCATCGTATCGAGGGCCGATTCCAGATCATGATATTTTACCGCTACGATGACGAGATCAACAGGCAACGCCTCCTCCTCCGACTCCAGAGTAAAATCGACAACCTTTCCGTTTACCGTAAATATCTTATCACGATAACGCCGTCTCCTTTCATCGCTCACCACAAATGTTACCGCATCGCTCCCCGCATGATCCGCAATATGAGAACCGTACAGGAGTCCCAGCGCTCCCATCCCTATGATCGCTGTTTTTTCTATCATGAAATTACCCTTTCTCCGACAACTGCCGCTCCGCCCGCCTGTGCGGCTTCTCTGCGGCGGCCGGCACATCTCCGATTATTTTTATTATCTCAGAATAACTATACAACACCGGAGGGAAAATTTCCATTCCTTTCCCTCTGTTCACCCTGCATCTCCCTGTGATGTCTGTTCACACGGTTTTTCCGTAAAAAGGCAGACCGTCACGCAGAACATGTTATCTTTGCTGTAAAACCGCATACTTCCGTCATATTTCCGTATCGCTCTTTCGACACTTTTCAGACCGAGACCGTGATCTGCCGCATTTTCCTTTGTCGTCATGAGAGTATCCTCGCCGATGAGGAGTTTTCCTGAATACGTATTGCGGATATCAAAAAGAAAAAATCTTTTGCCCCGATACTCCAGCCGGAATGTGATGATCTTCTCGTCCGTTTTTTCCGCCGCTTCTATGGCATTGTCCAGCAGGTTTCCAAGAATGCAGGTGAGGTCAAAATCCTCCAGAAGCAGCCTGTCCGGAATTCTGACATCATATTCCACATGAATATCTCTTTTCTCCGCCTCTGCAATCTTATAATTCAGAATGCTGTCTGCCACAGCATTTCCCGTCCTGATTCTCTGTCTGCTGCGGCAGAATACCTCCATCTTTTTCAGATAACTGAGACATTCCTCCGTATGCCCGTGTTCGATGTGATACTGCAGAACCATAAAATGATTGATAATATCGTGGCGGAAAATTCTCAGGCTTTCCACAGTGGCAGACATGAGATCCAGCTGTTCGATACTACGGTGTGCCCGCTGCGCCAGCAGTTTCCTTTCCATTCTTTCATAGCGGAGACAGGCGAAACTTTTATGCAGAAGAAAAACGAGCAGATTGATAAACAGGATACACATCGTTCCCATCATCATCTGAAAGTGAGAAATCTCTCCTGATATTATGAAAGTCAATATATAAAAGGACAGCGCCGGAGCCGCCAGAAGCAGTATTCCGCGGCTTCGCAGAAGGATTTCCGGGACTTCCGCGCTCTGATCCAACGCTGTGAGAATACGGACATACGTCAACATCGCCAGCTTTGAAGCGACTTCCTCCCAGACGCAAAGGGAGGATAAAACAGAAGAAGTTCCGGAGTAAAACAGGATTCTGAATATCCTGTCGAAGCAGAATACCAGCCCGAAAGTATAAATCGTCACGCCTATCCTTTTCGCCGGATTTCCTCTGCAGCTGAAAATAATCAGACATGCGGAACACAGATATCCTGTCGCGCAGATTGCCGGATTCAGATCCGAAAAACAGGGGATCGTCAGGAAGATGTAGTAAACTGCATATCCTGCATTTTCCATCGGAAGTGCTTCCTGATCCCGGTCGAAAAAATAATGTATCATCCTCCGAACGGTCATCACGCTCACGAAATTTGCAATGATATAAATGATGTCAGCTGTTGTGAATGCCACCACTGTCACTGTCCTTTCTTCACCTCAGATTTCATGCCTCATATTGTTTTTTCAGACTGGTCCGCAGCAGTCCGCCTCCGGAAACAGAACATCCGCTTCCTCAACAGAAAAAGCACTCATGCTCGGTACACCGAGTCACGAGTGCTTACTTACAGCTGTGTCCCTTTAATGTTTTATCGATCAGCGAGGATTTTTAATCTGAGCGTGTGCTGCAGCCAGTCTCGCGATCGGTACTCTGAACGGCGAGCAAGAAACGTAATCCAGGCCGACATTGTGGAAGAATTCCACAGAAGACGGATCTCCGCCGTGCTCTCCGCATACGCCGAGATGGATATCCGGTCTCGTCTTTCTTCCCAGTTCTACTGCCAGTTTTACCAGCTTGCCTACACCGTCCTGATCGAACTTTGCAAACGGATCGTTCTCAAAGATTTTATGTTCGTAATACTCAGGAAGGAATTTCCCCGCGTCATCACGGCTGAAACCGAATGTCATCTGCGTCAGATCGTTCGTTCCGAAGCTGAAGAATTCCGCATCTTTTGCGATTTCATCCGCCGTAAGCGCCGCCCGAGGGATTTCGATCATTGTTCCCACATGATATTTCAGCTCTGCACCGGCTTCTTCGATGACTTTATCTGCCGTCTCAACGACGATATCTTTGACGAATTTCAGTTCCTTTTCCTCGCCGACCAGCGGGATCATGATCTCAGGAACGATGTTATAATCTGTCTCTCTGTTTACATTGATCGCCGCTTCAATGATCGCTCTCGCCTGCATCGCTGCGATTTCAGGATAAGTAACTGCCAGTCTGCAGCCTCTGTGCCCCATCATAGGATTCACTTCCTGCAGCTGCACGACAGTATCCTTCAGTTCTTCGAAGGAAATTCCCATCGTCTTCGCCAGATCAGCGATCGCTTCATCTTCATGAGGCAGGAATTCATGAAGAGGCGGATCGAGAAGGCGCACTGTAACAGGTCTGCCTTCCATCACTTTATAAATTCGCTCAAAGTCGCCTCTCTGCATCGGCAGAAGCTTCGCCAGAGCTTTTTCCCTCTGTTCTTTTGTCTTGGATACGATCATTTCACGTACGGCAGGGATTCTCTCCTCATCGAAGAACATGTGCTCTGTACGCGTCAGACCGATTCCCTCTGCGCCGAATTTTACCGCCTGAGCTGCATCCGGTTCCGTATCCGCATTGGTGCGGACCTTGAGCTTTCTCACATCATCAGCCCAGCCCATGACTGTCTCAAAGTCTCCTGTGATCTTTGCCGGTTCCGTAGGAATTTTTCCGATATAAACATTTCCTGTCGAACCGTCGATGGACATGAACTCTCCCTCTTTTACGACGTGTCCGTCTACCCTGAGAGTTTTAGCCTCCTCATCAATGACGATAGATCCGCATCCGCTGACGCAGCAGGTTCCCATACCTCTCGCCACAACAGCAGCGTGAGATGTCATGCCGCCGCGGCAGGTGAGAATACCTTCTGCAGCCGCCATACCCTCGATGTCCTCCGGAGACGTTTCCAGTCTCACCAGAAGAACCGGACCTTCCTTCGCATGTTCCTTCGCGTCTTCCGCTGTAAAGTAAACGGCACCGCACGCCGCACCCGGAGAAGCCGCCAGACCGTTTGCCACCGGCTCAGCCGCTTTCAGAGCTTCTTCATTGAACTGCGGATGCAGGACGGAGTCCAGCTGCTTCGGATCCACTTTCAGGATCGCTTCCTCTCTCGTGCAGAGACCTTCCTCCACGAGAGCCACCGCAATTCTCAGAGCGGAAGCTGCCGTTCTCTTTCCGTTTCTCGTCTGCAACATGTAGAGCTTTCCTCTCTCGATGGTAAACTCCATATCCTGCATATCTTTGTAGTGATTTTCCAGTTTATCTGCGATTTTCTTAAATTCACTGTAGACATCCGGCATGATCTCTGCCAGCTGATCGATGGTATGCGGCGTACGGATTCCCGCTACGACGTCTTCTCCCTGTGCGTTCATGAGAAATTCCCCGAACAGGTTCTTCTCACCGGTGGCCGGGTCCCTCGTAAACGCTACACCTGTGCCGGAATCGTCCCCCCAGTTTCCGAATACCATGGACTGTACGTTGACAGCCGTTCCCCAGCTGCTCGGAATATCGTTCATCTTTCTGTACGCATTTGCCCTCGGATTATCCCAGCTGCGGAATACAGCCTTGACGGATTCCATCAGCTGAATCTTCGGATCCTGAGGAAATTCCACGCCCATCTTTTCTTTATAATATTCCTTGAAATGCTCCACGAGCCTCTTCATATCATCCGCATCGAGCTCCGCATCGTATTTCACGCCGCGTTCCGCCTTCACCTGATCTATGTATTTTTCAAAATCGGATTTTGGCAGTTCCATTACGACATCGGAAAACATCTGGATGAATCTCCTGTAAGAGTCATATACGAACCGCGGATTATTCGTCAGAGTAATCATACCCTCCGCTACGACATCATTGATACCGAGATTGAGAATCGTATCCATCATGCCCGGCATGGAAGCTCTTGCTCCGGAGCGTACGGAAACGAGAAGCGGATTGTCGGGATTTCCGAATTTTTTACCTGTAATCTCTTCCAGTTTCGCCATGTAAGCGATGATGTCGCTTTCGATTTCCGGTGCGATCGTTCTCCCGTCATCGTAGTATCGATTGCACGCTTCCGTGGTGATCGTAAAACCCTGTGGCACCGGCATGCCCAGATTTGTCATCTCAGCCAGGTTTGCGCCCTTTCCGCCGAGAAGCTCTCTCATGTCTGCATTACCTTCTGTAAACAGATACAGATACTTTGTACTCATTGTCTTTGAAATCCTCTCTATTGTGAACTAAACAGTTTATGCATAGTATTATAACATAAAATCTGCAATGCAACATCTTTTTTATATTTTCGACAATACAACATCCTTTTGTATTTTCGGTCTCTTTCCTTCTTCAGCAGAAAAATAAATATGTCAAAGTCGAATTTACCGAAAAGTATCCTTTTCCACGGCAGCCGCAGAAACTTCATAGGAGACATGAATCTCACATTCTCCGCGGGAGTTCTTCTTTCCGTACTGCCTGCTCTGAAAGCGGCCGTGCAGGTGAACTCTGTCACCCACAGAAAAAGAAGATGCGTACCGTGCATCGTTTCCCCAGGCAATACATGGAATATAATCCGATTTTCCGTAAGCGCGGTTTACCGCCAGGAGCAGATCACAGATTTCACGACCCAGCGGTGAAATTCTCCTGACGGGAGGACGGCAGACAAAGCCGTCCAGAAACACACTGTTTTCATCAGGAGTCCCGCCATCCGGTCTGATCTGCAGACAGAACAGAAATACTCTCAGATGTGTTCTTCGATCGGTTCTCTCGTTGCAGGTACGGATCTGTCCGCTTACCTTTACTCTTGCCCCCGGACGTATCTTCGTCTCAGACGACGACAGACGTCGTCCGGATATTATGACATTCACTTCATCTGTCGTTCCGCTTCTTCGGATCACGGCGATACGAAACAGAAAAAAGAGTTCACCGTGTGCGGTATGGCTGTACTGCGGATCCGCTGTCACCGTTCCTGACAGGAAAGCCCGGTTTCTTCGGCGCATCCGTTTTTTCTCTTCCGCACCCGGCATCTCAGGCTCCTTCTCCGGAGGATTCCCCGGCTGACGGTGCGTCGCTGATCTGAATTCCATTGTTGTCTATATGATAATCCTCATGATAGATCAGATCGTCGATCTTCACCACCTCGTATCCGCTGTTTCTCAGATTCTCCAGAACCTGAGGGAGATATTCCAGGACGTGCTGCGCGTTGTTGTGAAACAAAATGATGGAGCCGTTTCCCACATTACGGCTGACTCTCTCTACGATCTGCGCCGCGCTGATATCTTTCCAGTCGAGGCTGTCAGCGTGCGCCGCAGCGGAAAATGAGAAATACCGTTTGACGGGAAGTATTTACCTTTGTTTTACTGCGATGCACTCGATTTCCACCCTGCTGCCTTTCGGAATCGCGGCCACCTGAACGCAGCTGCGAGCGGGATACGGTTCCTGAAAGCGGGAGGCATAGACTTCATTCATCGCGGCAAAATCACCGAGATCCGCTAAAAATACCGATGTTTTCACCACATCCGCCATCGTCATGCCGTTTGCGCCCAGAATATTTTCGAGATTGGAAAGCGACTGTGCCGTCTGCTCTTCAATCGTTTCCGGAATATTTCCGGTCTGCGGATCCACCGGAATCTGCCCTGATACAAATACAATCCCTGCTGTTTCCAGTCCCTGAGAATACGGTCCGATAGCCGCCGGAGCCTTTGTCGTACTGATAACTTTCATTCTCTTTTCTCCTTCTCTGCCTGATGTCCGATAAACGTGAATTTCTTCAGCGTGAATTTCTTCGCTCTGTATTTTTTCTTTCCGGTCTTAACCGGTCGGTTTTCAGACGCGTTCCGTCACGAGTACGAAGCCCGCTTCTGAAAGAGCCTTTTTTATCTGTTCGATCTGCTGTCTGTCTCTCGTCTCCAGAGCCAGCTTCAGAAAACAGCTGGTGATGGCCATATTGGCATCAGATCTGTCATAGTGAACCGCCACAACATTTCCGCCGCAGCCGGCGATAATCTCCGATACTTCCTGAAGCTGTCCGGGCTTATCGGTAAGAGCGATGGTCAGATTGACATTCCTTCCGCTGGTCACCAGTCCTCTGGTGATGACCCGGCTGAGAATATTTACATCGATGTTTCCGCCCGAAACGATACACACGACCTTCTTACCCTTCACAGGGAGCTTGCCCGCCATAACGGCAGCTACGCCAACTGCGCCCGCGCCTTCCGCGATGACCTTCTGCTTTTCGATCAGAGCCAGAATCGCTGCCGCGATCTCATCTTCGCTGACTGTCACCAGGCCGTCCACATATTCTTCTACGATTTTATAGGTCAGATCGCCCGGATGCTTTACCGCAATGCCGTCAGCAAAAGTGGCCGCGCTGTCCAGCATAATCGGCTTTCCTGCCTTGCGGCTTTCCACCATTCCCGCTGCACCTGCAGCCTGTACACCATATACTTTTACTTTCGGATTCAGATGCTTGATGGCATAAGCTACGCCGGAGATCAGCCCGCCGCCGCCTACGGGGACGACGACAGCATCCGGATTTTCGATCTCATCCAGAATTTCCAGACCGATGGTTCCCTGACCCGCGATCACTTCATCATCATCGAAGGGATGGATAAAAGTGGCCCCTGTTTCTTTCTGCAGCTGCAGAGCTTTTTCATAGGCGTCGTCATAAACACCTTTGACGAGGCATACTTCCGCCCCCAGCTGCTTGGTGGCCTCCACCTTGCTGATCGGCGCATCATCCGGCATGCAGATCATGGAACGTATACCGCTGTGTGTGGCGGCCATCGCAACGCCCTGCGCATGATTTCCGGCGCTGCAGGCGATGATGCCGTGCTTTTTTTCCTCTTCGCTCAGCTGGCTGATCTTATAATATGCTCCCCGCAGCTTAAAACTCCCGGTCTCCTGAAGATTTTCCGTCTTCAGATAGAGTTCGCACTCGCCGGACAGTTTTGTCGCCCGGATGAGATCTGTCTTTCTCGCCACATTTTTCAGGACAAATGCAGCGTGATATATCTTATCGAGTGTAAGCATTCTTTTCTTTTGCCTCCATCTTTTTTAATTATTTTTCTTTTCGTCACATTTTTATATCATACCACAAACTCCTCATATTTGCTCCGAAATTTGCATACAATTTGAAAAACAACACCGGAAGAAACACCGGATATCTTATCCGTGTCACAGGAGATTTACAGATATGAAAACAAAAAGAAAAAATTCCGGCGCCGCATCGTCTGCGGAATATACAGTCTGTCATCACGGTCTGGACCCGGATCATCCCACACCGCTGCAGGCTGCCTCTATCCTGCGTCTGCTTCATAATGCCGCTCTTTTGCGTTCAGAAGAGGAAAACACGGAAAAATGAAAAATACTGCGACCGAACAGACAACAGAAAAAAGGACAGCGATCTACGCCCGGCAGTCGGTGGATAAAAAAGACTCCATTTCGGTAGAGACACAGATCGAACTCTGCCGCACCCGGTGCGGAGAAGATGCTGTCTGCATCTATACGGACCGCGGCTTCAGCGGAAAAAATCTGAAACGCCCCGGCTACATAAAAATGACCGGCGATATCGCCTGCGGAAAGATCCGGCGCGTCATGGTATACCGTCTGGACCGTCTCAGCCGTTCTGTCGGAGATTTCAGTAAAATGTGGGAAATCTTCGAGAGATATGGCGTTGAATTTTCTTCCATCAGCGAACAGTTTGATACCTCTACCCCCATCGGCAAGGCCATGGTTTACATTATCATGACCTTCGCACAGCTGGAGCGTGAAACGATCGCCGAACGGGTATCGGACAATTATTATTCGCGCATCCGTACGGGAGCCTGGCCCGGCGGCAGAGCTCCCTTCGGTTTCTGCAACACGCGTCTGATTTCGGGAGGTCACAGTGTCCCTTCTCTGTCTGCTGATGAAAACGCCCCGACAGTCTGCAGGATTTTCAGCGAATATGCCTCCTCCGGCCGAAGCCTCGCTTCCATCGCAAAAGAACTGTCCAAAGAAAAATCCGCTTCCGCGGCACGCTCCCGCGGCTGGGACAGCAAATCTCTGTCCCGCATGCTGCGTTCCCCTGTCTACACATCAGCAGACCGCGCCGTCCTGCTTTATTACCGGAATATGGGAATCGGTACGATCTCCAACAGAGACGAGGAATTCGACGGCACATTTTCCGCCCATATCGTCGGAAAACGTTCCTCTCAGACATCTGTAAGCAATCCGATGTCGCAGCGCACTCTGTCTCTGACGAATTTCCCCGGTATTGTAGACTCCGGTACCTGGCTTCGCTGCCAACAGCGCCTGGATCAGAACAGACAGCTGGCAAAGCCGGGAACGGAAAGTCCCTCCTGGCTTTCCGGTATCCTCCGATGCGCTTCCTGCGGTTATTCCGTCCGCATCAAAAAAGCCGGCGGCAGGCGCTATCTCAGCTGCAGCGGCAGACATAATCTTCATATATGCAGAGTCAGCTCTTTTTTGGTGAAGATCGATGAACTGGAACGGCAGGTCGAATCCTGCATCTCATCACTGCTTTCTTCCTCTGCAGAGGCTCTTCAAAGAGGCAGAAAACGTCAGGCCGCCATCGACGAGGAGATCCGAGGACTTGTAGAGAACTGCGCACTCGCAACGGATATCTCCATGAAATATATCAATGAGAAAATCGGTGAACTGGAAACCGAAAAACAACAGCTCGCAAAGCTGGATCACCTGTTTTCCGATTCCGCACCGTTCTCCTTTGCTGCAGACAGAATTTTTTCCGGAAAAAAAGAGGCGGCTGCGCTTCTCATCGACCGGATCGAAATCGATGGCAGAAAAATCGATATCTACTGGAAAACGGATATCTGAAGCAGACGGAAACCGTATGCGGAACATGAGAGTGCATGTCCTTTCCTTTCCCCTGCGGCGCACGTATCAACCGACCACTGGATCGTCTGATAACCTAAAGATTCCGCCGTCTCGATCAGAGTGTCCGAATAGGAACCGTAAGGCGGCCGGAACAGGGTCGGCCGGCTGCCCGTCAGAGATTCGATGGTATCCGCGGAAGTATTCAGTTCTTCTGCGATCTCAGCCTCTGACAGATTTGCCATATCCGGATGCGTCGTGGAATGGTTTCCGATATCGTGCCCCCGCGCCGCAATCTCCTTTACGTCCTCCGGATATTCCTGAGACCAGAAATCCACCAGAAAGAAGGTAGCCTTTACGTCATATGTATCGAGAATATCGAGAATTCCGGCGGTAAACTCATTTCCCCATGCGGCATCGAAGCTGATGGCCACCTTCTTTTCGTCGGTATCCACACCGTAGACCGGTACACGCCGTTCGTTTCCGAAGGAAGCACTGCACACTGCCACTACCACGGCCAGTGCCGCCACAAAAACGATCATGAAGATTTTCTGCAGTTTTTCCCGCCTGCCGGCTCTGTCTTCCATATTATCATGCCTCCAGACTGTCCGCCGCCGTTTCCCGGCTTCCCGGTCCGATGCGCCATCTTTTACATCCTCCCTAATTTCCGTATCCGGCGGCGTTTCCCTTTTACGGGAATACTCTTTAAAATATTAGACAATGCATTAAAAATATATTATAATATTGTTTGTTTTATTCATTCAGACGGATAAAATGCGACTGATATATATATTTAACGGAGGATATCCAATGAAGCATGTAAAAATCGGCCTTCTCGGTATCGGAAATGTCGCCGTCGGCACGTTCCGGACGCTGCAGATGAATCACAGCAGAATCGAGCGTTCCACCGGCATCTCCATCGACATCATAAAAATACTGAACCGCAGTCCCGAAAAAGACAGAGGTATTTCTGTAGCTGAGGGAGTCTATACGCAGGATCCTGCGGATATTCTGGACAACCCTGAGATTGATATCGTGGTGGAACTCATCGGCGGTATCGAACCGGCCACGGAATATATGGCAAGAGCTCTCAGAAACGGAAAACACGTCGTCACGGCAAATAAAGCTGCCATCGCCGCAAACGGAAGCATGCTTCAGAATCTCGCCGTCGAAAACAATGTCATGCTCCGCTTTGAAGCCAGCGTCGGCGGCGGCATCCCGATTCTCGGAACGCTTTCCAACGCTCTTTTGTCAAATGATTTCGATGAAATTCTCGGCATCGTCAACGGTACGACAAACTATATTCTCACGCAGATGACGGAATACGGTCTGGATTACGATGATGTTCTGAAAGATGCCCAGGAAAAGGGATTTGCAGAAAGAGATCCGTCCGGAGATGTAGAGGGCATCGATGTGGCGAACAAGCTCTCGATTCTGATGTCCATCATCTTCGGTCTGAGAGTTCCGCCGGAGGATATTCCGACACAGGGCATTACCTCCATCACAAAGGATGACATCAATTTTGCGACACAGTTCGGCTACAAGATCAAACTTCTGGCTACAGCGAAAAAGAAGGACGGAGCCGTGGAATGCCACGTGCAGCCAGCACTGGTGCCTTTCGATCACCCTCTTGCCTCTGTCAGCAATGAATTTAATGCTATCTTTGTCAGGGGCAATGCCGTGGACGATCTGATGTTTTACGGAAAAGGTGCAGGGCCGCTTCCTACCGGCAGCGCCGTTATGGGAGATGTGATAGAAATTGCCCGGGCCATCGACAAAGGATGCGCTTTCGACTCCACGCCGGTGCTGAAAGAATATGACGATGTCGCCTATGCGGGTGAAGGAAAAAATAAATATTATCTCAAGCTGATCGTCGACGATGCTCCCGGTGTGCTTGGAAAAATCTCCTCCGCTTTCGGAAAATACGGCATCAGCATCGCTTCCATGATGCAGCGTCCCGCTCTCAGGACGCCGGAAAGTTCCGTTCCGCTCGTCTTTATTCTGCACGAGGCCGAAAGAAATGTGCTGGATACCGCTCTGGAGGAGCTGGGCAAACAGTCCTATGTCAGCTCGGTGAGCAGTGTGATCCGGGTGGAAGAATAAAAAAGAAATATTCAGAAGAAAAGGCATCGGCAAAAACGATCCGACGACGGATTTCAGATACAAAAGAATCCTCCGGCATGTCACAGCCGGAGGATTCTTTTGTATCTTGTTTCCCGTCCTGTATTTTCCGAATTATTGTCATTCTGTGCCTTCTCTGCAGAAACGTGCGGCACCCAGCCGTGCTGTCCCGCAGGCATTGTCCGAACTGAGAGCGGCATCTCCGAAGACAGCTCTGTACCCGTCTGCGGCCAGACGCTGTCCCAGATCCCGTCTCAGAAAAGCACTGGCCGATACACCTCCCACAAAAATCATAGTATCCGTTCCGGCTTCTTTCAGTGCATTTTCCGACAGCTTCAGCAGTGCATCCGACATGCGGCGGAACAGCTCCGATATGATCCTTTCTTTCGCCTTCACATCCGTCCCGTTTCCGGCAGAAAGATCACTGTTTTTCCCGATCCAGCGCATCACCTGTGTCTCAATGCCGGAAAGGCTGACATACGTACCGTCCACGCGGATGGAACCTGTCACAGGATCTTTTATCCTGGTATTTTTTCTGGAAGAATATTCCATTCCTTTTTCCGGAACTGATGAACAGGCGATCCGGTCCAGAGAAGCTCCCGCCGGAAAGGAAAATCCCAGCGCTACACCGACGCGGTCGATCAGCTGCCCGAAAGATATATCCCGGACACCGCCGATTCTTCTTACCGGCATGCAGCCTTCCACCTCCAGGATTTCTCCCGTACCGCCCGACATATGAAAGGAGACGGCGCGGCCGCCGTCTCCCGCCGTTTCGCAGACAGCGGCGATGTGACCTTCCTGATGGGAAAAGACGTACATGGGAACATTCAGCAGCGAGGAAACGGAAGATGCCAGATCCGTTCCGGCACGAAATACGGGCATATAAGAGCCCTCTACAGGGCGCGGCCTTTCACTGGCTGCAACGGCACAGATCTGAGAGCTTTCCGTACCGGAAGCCTCCAGAGCCCGGCGCAGGAGATGCGGGAGATTTTCCATATGCTGAAACAGCGCGGCCGACTGACGCAGCCCACGTTCTCCCTGTCTGACGGTCAGTATTATGCGCTCGTCGGCGAGAATTTTCCCCGACAGATCCGACAGCGCCACCGAAGTGGTATAATTGCTCGTATCAAAAGCGAGAACACAGCTGCGGTCGGAAATCTTGCTGGATACGGATTCTCTTTCCTCCGGCCTCCGGTCTGTTTCCCGCTTTTTTTCCGTCACTTTTTCAGAGAGCGCGCAGCGCTCCCCAAAACTCCGTTGACAAAACGGGATGACTTTTCCGTGCTGTATTTCTTTGCGAGTTCCACCGCTTCATTGATGGATACGGAGACGGGAATATCATCGAGATAATACATCTCAGCCAGAGCCAGACGGAGAATCGCCAGATCCACACCCGGCAGACGCGATATTTTCCAGTTCACGCTGTAACGGTCGATCGCCGCATCGATCTCTTTCAGATGAGATGATACTGCCAGATATCCGGCCGCAAAATATGCTGTAACGCCTTTTGTCTGAATTTCCGCAAATCGTTCATATTCCTCCGGGCTGAAGTCATTCTGTATCCCCATCTGATAAATCATCTTCATCAGATTTTCTCTTTCTTCTGTACGTGCCATAGTTCCTCCGCTATTTCCGCATCTCCTGAGCCTGTCATTCACCCTCGTCTCCGAAATGAATCTCCTGCACGTGGATATTCACATATGTCACGTGCATTCCCGTCATCTCTTCCACCTCGCGCTTCACTCTCTCCTGTATATTCCACGCCACCGACGGAATTTTCACACCGTATTCGACGGAGAGAAACAGATCCACAACAACTTCCCCGTCGCTTTGGCTGATCTTCACACCACGCGATTCCGGAGATTTCCCGAGAATCGTTTCGGTAATGCCTGAAACCAGCGAATGAACTCCCTCTGTATCAAGTGCTGCCTTTGCCGCACAGACAGCGATCACTTCGTCTGTAATCTTAATGCTTCCGTAATTCTCATTCATGAACGCGTATCCTCTCGGAGATTTCTGATTTTATCTGCCTACTATGATACCAGATCGTTCGTCATTTTACAATGTTTACAGGGATTTCAGGAGCTCTTGGCCTGAACGACGAT
>CAJFPD010000032.1 GCA_904398315.1 Candidatus Alangreenwoodia gallinarii
CGAGTCATAAAAAATACAAAAAAGAAAAGAGGAAATCCCGGCGCCCGTTTCCGGACATCAGAGATTTCCTCTTTGCGATCGCAGTTATGATAAATTCCACCACCGATACCAGCTTGCAGCTCGCATTTTCCGATAACTCGCCTTTAACCTAAAGCCTTCGGCTGTCTTTACTCTGCGATGCCGCTGCCCTCAGATCGGTCTTCTCTTAGTGGTGGAAGAGTCTGAGGCCGGTTAATGCCATAGCGATGTTATAGCGGTTGCAGGTTTCGATGACGTTGTCGTCGCGGATCGAACCTCCCGCCTGAGCCACGTATTCCACACCGCTCTTGTGAGCTCTTTCGATATTGTCCCCGAACGGGAAAAATGCGTCAGAGCCGAGAGAAACGCCGGACATAGTGGCCAGCCATTCCTTCTTTTCCTCCGGCGTCAGCGGCTGAGGCTGTTCGGTAAACACTTTCTGCCACTCTCCGTCGCGGAGAACATCGTCGTAATATTCGGAAATATAGACGTCGATGGCATTGTCGCGGTCGGCCCGCTTGATGCCCTCTTTAAACGGAAGATTCATGACCTTCGGATACTGTCTCAGATACCAGACATCCGCCTTATTGCCCGCAAGACGAGTACAGTGAATTCTCGACTGCTGTCCCGCACCGATGCCGATGGCCTGCCCGTCTTTGACGTAGCAGACGGAATTGGACTGAGTATATTTCAGCGTGATCAGGGAGATCAGCAGATCTCTCTTCGCCGCATCGGGAATCGTCTTGTTATCCGTCGGAATATTCTTCAGCAGGGATTCGTCGATCACTGCATTGTTTCTTCCCTGCTCAAACATGATTCCAAAGACTTCCTTTGTCTCCTTTTCTTCCGGAACATAGGAAGTATCCATCTTCAGGACGAGATAAGAGCCCTTTCTCTTGCCCTTCAGAATCTCCAGAGCCTTTTCCGAATAGGACGGCGCGATGATGCCGTCGGAAACCTCTCTGGCCAGGAAACTTGCCGTCTGCTCGTCACATTCATCGGACAGAGCGACGAAATCACCGTAGGACGACATACGGTCCGCACCTCTCGCACGGATATAGGCTGTAGCCACATCCGTAAGCTCCACGCCCTCCACGAAATAAACCTTTTTCAGCGTATCGTCGAGCGGGACTGCCACCGCTGCTCCCGCAGGGCTTACGTGCTTGAAGGAAGCCGCCGCCGCAAGTCCGGTAGCCTTTTTCAGCTCTGTCACCAGCTGCCAGCTGTTAAATGCATCCAGAAGATTGATGTATCCCGGCTTTCCGTTCAGAACTTCAAACGGAAGTTCCCCCTTCTTCATGAATACTCTTGCCGGCTTCTGATTCGGATTGCAGCCGTATTTTAATTCGATTTCTTTCATGATTTTCTGCTCCTTTGATCTTTTCCGTAACCGGACCGGTGAAATGCGGCGATTCAAAAGACCGCTTCATTCTGTGCCCTTCGCCGAAGTCTTCGCGTACGTGATACCAACTGCTCCTCTGCGCTCTTTGAGCTCAGTAAAATTCACGAAATCAGAGATTTCGGAATTTCTTGAGTAAGACCTACCGCGATTTTCTACGAAAATCGGGTTAGGGCTTCATCGACTCGCAGGGTATCACAGTAAAAAAGCCGACAGTCCGGGTATCTCTGCCCAGACGGTCGGCTATTGCTTCCATTATACTTCATGTGGTCGATTCCACTTCCGTCAGTCGTATAACTGAGATTATATTACCATCGGCCGGATCCTTTTTCAAGATCTTTTTTTCCGGCAGGAAATGTATTTTCCCCGGCCCCTCTTCTGTGAAATCATACCGCGAAATATATCAGGATGCCCGGATTCGCTCAGCTGCTGCTACCATAAAGCAGAAAGTTCCGGCCTCCTCCTATTTCCTCGCGTTCTGAATCTCTGCAATCAGATCGTCTATCGGCGTATCCCACAGTCCTTCCCTGTGCTTCTTCGCCGTAGCCAGATAAAGATCGGCGTTAAAGGAGACAGATTCCAGCTCTTCCGGCTTCAGTTCCCGCTTCGCCACCGCCGGGCTTCCCATGATCAGAGAATTCGGCGGAAATTTCTTGCCCTTTGTTATAAGAGCACCTGCCGCCACCAGAGAATTTTCTCCGATTTCCGCTCCGTCCATGATGACGGAGCCCATACCTACGAGAACATTGTCTCCGATCTTCGCTCCGTGAACGATGGCGCCGTGGCCCAGGCTGACGCGATTGCCCAGAACTACAGGCTCCTCGCCGTGAATGACACAGCAGTCCTGTACATTGCATTCTTCGCCGATTTTCACTTTTACCACGTCGCCGCGGATGACAGCATTATACCATACGCTGGTTTTATCTCCGATCTCCACATCTCCGAGAATCGCTGCGCCCTCTGCGATAAAGACGGTATCACTTATTTTTGCCATGTTTTTGCTCCTTTCCGGATTTACTTTGTTTTTTCTTCTTTTTTCCTTTTTCTCATACTTCTTCCGGATTTTCACCGAAAGCGCACGGCTGTTTTGTCTCTATTCCACGCCGTCCAGCGCATTCAGAATCGCCGGGATGACTTTATACAGATCTCCCACGATGCCATAATCCGCCACTTCAAAGATCGGTGCATTTTCGTTTTTATTGATGGCGATGATGCACTTCGATTCCTGCATGCCCGCCAGATGCTGAATCGCACCGGAGATACCGCAGGCGATATAGATATTCGGGCGGACTGTCGTTCCCGTCTGTCCCACCTGATGGCTGTGAGGAATCCAGCCCGCATCCACGGCGGCTCTGCTGGAACCTACGACACCGCCGAGACGGGAAGCCAGTTTCTTTATCAGTTCGAAGCCTTCCGGACCTCCGAGTCCCAGTCCGCCGGATACGATGACGTCCGCGTCGGTGAGGGATACCTTCTCTCTCACCGACTTGACCATTTTTATGACACGCTCTCTCAGTTCCTCCTCTTCAAAGGAAACGGGAAGAACGATTTCCGTACATTTGTGTTCCCGGTCGTACGCCGCTTTTTCCATGATCCCCGGACGAACGGTGGCCATCTGCGGGCGATGTCTCTCACAGACGATCGTGGCCATGAGATTTCCTCCGAAGGCGGGTCTCGTCTGCATGAGCTTTTTATCCTCCGCATTGATGTCCAGCTTCGTGCAGTCCGCCGTCAGACCTGTGCCGCACTTCACCGCGATGCTCGGTCCCAGGTCGCGTCCGATATGCGTAGCGCCCAGAAGCAGGATCTCCGGCTTATACTCCGTCACCGCTTCATAGATCACCTTCGTATAGGCATCCGTCGTATACGTACGCAGCCGAGGATCGTCCGCGGAATAGACCACATCTGCGCCGTAACAGCCCAGCTCGTAAGTCAGGCGGTCGACATTCTCACCACAGACGACGGCGCACAGACGGCATCCGATTTCGTCGGCCAGACGCCTCCCCTCGCCCATCAGCTCGATGACGACAGGCATCAGCTCGCTGTCCCGCTGTTCCGCAAAGACCCAGACATCGTGATACTCGCTGATATCCATGCCCTTTTTCCGGCCGTCCTCCACTTTTTCCAGAGCGCCGAAAGCGCATACTTCCAGGCACGCACCGCATTCGGTACAGGCAGCTCCGATTTTCGGAAGCTTTCCCGACATGCGGATCGCCTCGAAAGGACAGCTTCTGACACAGAGAGCGCATCCTCTGCATTTTTCCTTTATTACTCTGATCGACATTTCGGCCATCCTTTCCTACAGTATATGCTTTTCCATCAGCTTCGTCACGAGCGACTGAGCCATCTCGTTTACCGTCCCCGTGAGCATCTCGCCCTTTCCCTTCGGAGGCGGCGTAAAGCTTCTGAAGACCTTCGTCGGACTGGCATTCAGTCCGCAGTCCTGCGGATCGATGCCTATATCTATTTCATTCCACACAGGAATTTCTTTCCGGTAAGCGTTTTCGATGCCTATGACCGTCATGTAACGCGGCTCGTTCAGTTCCTTTACCGCTGTCAGAACGCAGGGACGATTGACTTCCAGAATCTCATAGCCGTCCTCCAGCTGACGTTCCACGATCACCGTTTTCTCTCTGATTTCCCGGATGTTCTGTACATACGTGGCGATAGGCAGACCCAGGCGCTGCGCCAGCTGTGGTCCCACCTGTGCCGTGTCTCCGTCGATGGCCTGTCTGCCGGTGAAGATAAAGTCGAAATCTCCGATTTTTCGCACGCCATAGGCCAGCGTCGTACTCGTAGAGCAGGTATCCGCTCCGCCGAACGCGCGGCTGCTGAGCAGATAAGCGTTATCCGCTCCCATGGCAAGACATTCTCTCAGCGCGTAACAGGCCTGCTCCGGTCCCATGGAGAGCACGTCCACCTCCGTATCCGGATGCTCATCCTTAATCCGCAGCGCCGCCTCCAGCGCATTGGCGTCATCGGGATTCAGAATGCTTGGAACTCCGTCCCGCATCAGCGTGCCCGTCAGCGGATCGATTTTTATCTCATTCGTGTCAGGCACCTGCTTGACACAGACGATAATTTTCATGTCCGAAAACCTCCTTTATCTATCTGCCCAGCAGCTGACCCGAAATGACGATCTGCTGTATCTGGCTCGTTCCCTCATATATCGTAAAGACACGGCAGTCGCGGTAGAGCCTTTCGATCTTAAAGCCCCGCACAAAACCGTATCCTCCGTGGATCTGAAGCGACTTTGCCGCCACTTCGTTGCAGATTTCCGACGCGTAATATTTCGCCATGGCGCTGGCCAGTGTGCTGTTTCCGCCGGTATCCTTCGTCACCGCCGCATCGTAGACCAGTTCTCTTGCCGCTTTCACTTTCGTCGCCATATCCGCGATCATGAACGCGATGCTCTGATGCTCGCAGAGATATTTGCCGAACTGTTTTCTCTCTTTGGAATATTTGATCGCCTCATCCAGACATGCCTGTGCCACGCCCACCGACTGAGCCGCCACACCCATTCGTCCCACATCGAGACAGCGCATGGCGTCCTTGAAACCCTCGCCGATTTCACCCAGAATGTCATCTTTATGTACTCTGACGTCCTCGAGAATGACATCGCTGGTGGCGCATCCCACGAGACCCAGCTTCTGTTCCTCTTTTCCCAGACTTACGCCCGGCAGTTTCATGTCCACGATGAAAGCCGTAATTCCCTTCTTTCCGGAGGGACGCTTTCCTGTATCGGCATAGATGACCGAATAATCCGCGAAAGGAGCCATGGTGATAAAGGTCTTTCTTCCGTTCAGGATATAATAATCTCCGTCCTTCACGGCAGTCGTTCTCATATCCGCCGCGTCGGAACCGCCGCCCGGCTCGGTCAGCCCGAAAGGAATGACGATATCGCCCTCCACCATAGGACGCAGATATTTCTGCTTCTGCTCTTCCGTACCGGCGATGAGAATCGTCATACCGCCCAGAGAATTCGGAGAATTGACATACAGGCTGCCCACCGCGCTGACCCGCGCGATCTCCTCTACGGTGATCGCGTAAGCCAGGTGATCTGAACCCTGGCCGCCGTACTTCTCCGGAACCTTGATCCCGTAAAAACCGGCCTTTGCCATCTTTTTCTGTATATCGACCGGAAACACACCTGTGTCTTCCACTTCATCCAGAATCTCCGAGGTCAGTTCCTTTTCCGCAAAATCACGCGCCAGCTTGCGAACCAGCTGGTATTTTTCTGATAACTGCATCGAAAACCTCCAAGTATATCCTTAATAAACCATACATTTAAATTATACCTTATTTCCCGGAATCATGGCGTATAAAATCACATTTTGATTATATTTTCACAAAGAAAAACAACCTGCGTTCTTCCGTCCTACTTCATTTTTCCGGAAGATTCCTGCAGAAAAAGCGCTTTCCTGTCTCTCCTGTGATATGATAGACGGATCCGGAAAAATAAAATAAACAGGATATACAGAATTGAAAGGAAAAGGAGTGAATTCGATATGAAAATTTCAGCTGTCAACGGAAGTCCCAGAAAAAACGGAAACGACGCCCTCCTACTGAAGGCCGCTCTTGCCTGCGCGCAGGAAGAGGGACATAAAACCGAGCTGATTCAGCTTTCCGATATCGATTACCGCGGCTGCCGCAGCTGTCTGGCCTGTAAACTCGCAAAAGAGCCCTGGCTCTCCGAACCGGACTGCGCTGTAAAGGATGGTCTGACAGATATTCTGGACCGCATCAGAAAATCCGATATCATGCTGATCGCTTCTCCGATCTACTACGGCAGTCTTTCCGCCGATACCTACGCATTTCTCGAACGATTCTGGTTTTCCGCCAGCCGCTATGACGCGGAACGGCCATCGAAAATGAAACATCCGCTTCCGTCCGGTCTGATCGTTACGATGAATATCTCACACCCGGAATATTATCAGCCGATGCTCGATAATATCCTGCGGTGCCAGAATGCGCTGATCGGCCCGGCACGTCTGCTTACCGTCGGCGATACCTGTCAGTTTGATCACTATGAGAATTACCACTGCACGATATTTGACGGCAGACATAAGGAAACCCGGCGGATCACCGAACAGTCCGAAGATTATGAACGGGCCCGGAAATTCATGAAAGAGCTTCTCACCCTCGCGGCGGAATCATAACCGGCCGGGAGATCCGCTTTCCCGCCTCGTTAAAATCAGCTGCTCTCGCTGCATCCGGACTCTTTCCGGAAAGCAGTCTGAATCAGATCAGAAAACATAAAATAATGGCCAAATAATGACCCAAATCCGCAGACTTTAAAAAATTATATACAATGCGAGAGAAAAAGAAAAACGCTGAACCCGTCGCAATGACTTGAGTTCAGCGTTTTCTTTCTGGAGCTCCCGAACGGACTCGAACCGTTGACCTGCTCATTACG
>CAJFPD010000033.1 GCA_904398315.1 Candidatus Alangreenwoodia gallinarii
AAATCATATTTTACCTGCAATTATATAAAAGAATCATATGGCTGCGGATCAGATCCGCAAAAAAACTCCGGCTCGGTGAGCCGGAGTTTTTTTGTTCCCAGATTCCTGCCAGCATATCAGAAAGATATTCCTTTTCTGCAAAGCGGCGTTATCGTCCGCATATACTTGACGATACGATGAAAGCTGCGATAAAATAAATACGAAAATTTGCAGGGGAACCGAAAGGTTGAGAAGGTAAAACCTGACCCTTGGAACCTGACAGCTAATACTGTGGTAGGGAGCAAACAGATTCGGAATAGAGTCCGGAAGGACGGAAAACTCTAAAATCTGCCTCGCTTGCCGCAGGCAGATTTTTTACTGTGAAACCCCGCGAGTCCAGTCTGAAGGACGCAGAGGAGCGGTAGGTTTCACGTACGCGAGGATTACTTGGTGAAGAGCCGCGGAAAAGCGGCGATGAACCTAGAAATCTACCGAGAACTGTGAAACCCCGCGAGTCCATGAAGCCCTAACCCGATTTTCGGAGAAAATCGCGGTAGGTCTTACTCAAGAAATTCCGAAATCTCCGATTTCGTGAATTTTACTGAGCCGAAGGACGCAGAGGAGCGGTAGGTTTCACGTACGCGAGGAGTGTTTCGCGTACGGTAATTCCCTGAAAACGAACGTCGGAAAGGAGTTTGGCAGATGAGAGAATATAAGACGCAGATGGAAGCTGCGAGAAAAGGTATCATTACACCGGAGATCGCGCTGGTAGCGGAAAAGGAAGGTCTTTCGGCGGAGCAGATAAGAGAAGGTGTGGCTTCCGGAAAGATTGCGATTCCGTGCAATAAAAATCATTCTTCCATCAGTGCGGAAGGAATCGGAAAAGGACTGAAGACAAAGATCAATGTCAATCTGGGAATTTCCGGGGACTGCAGAAATTACGAAGTGGAGATGGAGAAAGTGAAACTGGCCGTGGATTACGGTGCAGAATCGATCATGGATCTCTCCAATTACGGAAAAACACACGATTTTCGACGCGCACTGATCGACTATTCTCCTGCCATGATCGGTACCGTACCGATGTACGACGCGGTAGGATATCTGGAAAAAGAACTGTCTGATATCACCGCACGTGAATTTCTCGATGTGGTGCGCGCCCATGCAAAAGAGGGCGTCGACTTCATGACGATACACGCAGGTATCAACCGGCGGGCTGTCGAAGCATTCCGGAAAGCCGGCAGACTGACGAATATCGTTTCCAGAGGAGGTTCGCTTCTCTTCGCATGGATGGAAATGACAGGAAATGAAAATCCTTTTTACGAGCATTATGATGAATTACTGGAAATCCTGAGAGAATATGACGTTACCATCAGCATTGGAGATGCTCTCCGACCGGGAAGTATACACGATTCCACAGATGCCGCTCAGATCGGAGAGCTGATCGAGATCGGATCTCTGACGAAGCGGGCCTGGGAGCGGGATGTTCAGGTTATGGTCGAGGGCCCCGGACATATGGCACTCAACGAGATAGCGGCCAATATGATTCTGGAAAAGAGACTCTGCCATGAAGCACCGTTCTACGTGCTGGGGCCTCTGGTAACCGATATCGCTCCGGGATATGATCACATCACTGCTGCCATCGGCGGTGCTGTTGCCGCTGCCTCCGGAGCCGATTTTCTGTGCTATGTGACTCCGGCGGAACATCTGCGCCTGCCGGATCTGGATGACGTCAGGGAAGGTATCGTGGCATCGAAGATCGCGGCTCATGCCGGCGATATTGCGAAGGGCATCGCAGGTGCCAGAGAGGCCGACAATAAAATGAGTGATGCGAGACGTCGTATCGACTGGGAAGAAATGTTTTCTCTCGCGATTGACGGGAAGAAAGCGAGAGAATATTTTGAAAGCGCACGGCCGACAGAGCAGGACAGCTGTTCGATGTGCGGAAAGATGTGCGCCATGAGAACGACAAACCGAATCCTGGAAGGGGAAGATATAACCCTGAATAAAGAAGAATAAGAGAAAAAATGAAATGTAAATGAATTTATACCCCAGAAGGACCGGCGTTTTTCTGTCCGCTGTCCGCATGCACTCTGAATACATGAATGGAAGTATTGAACAACCTGTTAAAAAGAGTTACAATGATGGGTAATCTATAAATGATCAGCCCCTGAGCCTGCTTCGCCTGTTTCGGCGGTCTGCAGCTGCTGAGGGGCTGTGTATACAGAAAGACCGACAGGTTTTTATCGTCGTATACTGACGTGCCCGGAGGTTTTTCAATAAATATAGGAACGGAGGCAAAAGGTATGGGAAAACAGGAAGTTCTGTATCAGGTTTCCGAGGTGATCGAGGATAGAAAATTAAATCCCCGGGAGGGATCCTATACAAATTATCTGTTTGATAAGGGTCTCGACAAGATTTTGAAAAAAGTCGGGGAAGAGGCTACGGAGACGATTATCGCGGCAAAAAATCAGGACAAGGACGAGATTGTTTATGAGATGGCAGATCTTATCTATCATCTGACCGTTCTCATGGCGGTGACGAATGTCACATGGGATGATATCCTGAACGAACTGGCACGCAGAGAACTGAAAAAGGGGAATCTCAAGCTCAGTGACAAGCCGGAAAAAGTAACAGATTATTAAATTGCAGAAAAAGATAAAGGAGACAATAGCATGATTACAGGCGCTAAGGCGATGGTAAAAGGACTGAAGGAGCAGGGCGTCGATATAATGTTCGGCTATCCGGGAGCGACGATTTGTCCTTTTTATGATGAACTGGCCAAAGACGGGACGATCCGTCATATTCTGGTCAGACAGGAGCAGAACGCCGGCCATATGGCATCCGGCTACGCCCGCAAGTCGGGAAAGGTCGGAGTCTGTGTCGTGACATCCGGGCCGGGGGCGACCAATCTGATTACCGGAATCGCTACGGCGTATATGGACAGCATTCCGATCGTGGCGATTACAGGGCAGGTGGCTACCGCTATGCTGGGCAGAGATGTTTTTCAGGAAGTAGATATTACAGGGGCTTGCGCGCCGTTTGTAAAACACAGTTATCTCGTAAAGGATGCGAGAGAACTTCCCAGGATCATGCGCGAGGCGTTTCATATCGCTTCCACGGGCAGACCGGGCCCGGTACTGATCGATGTGCCCAGTGATGTACAGAATCAGCAGTTTGAATACAAGGATCCCGGTGAAGTGAATATCCGGGGATATAAGCCCAGCATCACAGGCAATATGAAGCAGATCAAAAAAGTCGCAGCGGAGATCCAGGTGGCAAAACGGCCTCTGATCTGTGCCGGCGGCGGCGTATTCAGCTCGGGAGCCCAGGATCTGATCAAGGAGCTCAGCGATAAGGGAAAAATTCCTGTCGTTACGACAATGATGGGACTGGGAGCGATTCCTACCTCCGATCCGATGAATATGGGGATGATCGGCCAGTTCGGTCATAAGACGGCAAACTATGCGCTGAACCATACGGATCTTCTCATCATCATCGGCGCACGGGTCGGCGACCGGGCGGTGACAGCTCCGGGCCGTGTGGAGGAACAGTCGCGGACGATTCATATCGATATCGATCCGGCTGAAATCGGAAAGAATATGACACCTACAGTACCTCTGGTAGGTGATGTCTGCCACATTCTGAAAAAACTTCTGGAGTTTGATATCGAAACCGACAGCGGGGCCTGGAGAGAAGAGCTGAAAAAACTTTCCGATGAGGAGCGGAATAAAGTCTCTGCGAAGAGAGAAGGAACGATCGGTCCGAGGAATTTCATGCACGCTCTGAGCGCTCAGCTGGATGACGACGCGTATGTGGTAGCAGATGTAGGCCAGAATCAGATCTGGGCGGGAAAATACATCGAAGTAAAAAAAGGCAGATTTCTCACTTCCGGAGGTCTCGGGACGATGGGATATTCCCTTCCTGCGGGTGCCGGCGTCAAATTTGCTGACAGAGACCGTCAGACTGTCGTCGTATGCGGAGACGGCAGCTTTCAGATGACGATGAACGAGTTATCCACCGTCGCGGAAAACGGACTGAGCCTGAAAGTTGTACTGTTCAATAACAGAAAGCTGGGCATGGTAAATGAAATACAGAAAAAGGCATATTCCGAAGGGCCGTTTGCAGTGAGTCTGCCGGATACACCGGATTTCTGCAAGCTCGCAGATGCGTTCGGAATAAGCTGCAGGCGTATCAGCGATGAAAAAGAGATGGAAGACGCGATCAGACAGATGCTCTCGTACGACGGCCCGTTTCTTTTGGAATGTGTTATCGATCCCGATGAGAGCACGATGCTGCAGTAGGAGGTGACCGCGATGAAACAGATAATATCGGTTCTCACGGAGAATCAGGCAGGAGCGCTCAACAAGATCACAGGTCTGTTTGCAAGAAGAGCGTTTAATATCGAAAGTCTGGCGGTGGGTGTAACAGAAGATAAGAGCATTTCGCGGATTACGATGATCGTCGACAGCGGAAATAATGCTGTGGAGCAGATCGAAAAACAGCTCAACAAGCTCGTTCCTGTGATCAAAGTAAGGCGATTTGATGATTCCGAAGTGATCGGAAAAGAGCTGGCCATGATCAAAGTGGCGGCAAACAGCAAAAACAGAGGTGAAATTAAAAATCTGGCGGATATTATGGACGCCAGGATCACCGATATTTCTGCAGCGACGATGACAGTCGAAATCAGTGAGTCCCCGGAAAAGATCGATCTCTTCGAGGAGATGATGAGACCTTACGGCATTCAGGAGGTAGCGAGGACAGGAATCGTGGCGTTGCAGAAGGGCAGCAGTTCCATCGGCTGAAAAAAACGGCATGCGGCACCTGTTTGCAGGCCGCATGCCTCGTCTGGAGATTTTAATGAGTATCACTGTTTCCATGCTGCTTTCCTATCTCCCGGAGAGTGCGGAAATTTACTGCCCGCATCCGGAAAATGAGATTCTGGGAATCAAAAATGTAGGCGAGCTGGGCAGCCGCTACAATACGGCATATCTTTATATCGGCCGCGTCAGCGGCGAAATCGATCTGACGGAATACGAAAATCTGAGTGTGATATTATATTCGGAGGAAAAAGAGATCGGAGATCTTTCCCGTCAGAAAGAAAATAATATTATTTTCCTGCCGCATCGGGATGAATATGAGAAGCTGATCGACAGCATTTTCGCCGTACTGAATCACGGACATATCAAATCTGTCATGTCAGAGGAACTTCTGAGCATGCTGAAGGACGGCTGCGAGCTTCAGGAAATCATGGATTACGGCTACAAAAAGCTGCAGAATCCGATTCTGCTGGTGGATGCCTCTTTTAATTATCTGGCAAGTGCAGGAATGCAGGAGGATGTAGAGGAGCCGATCTGGGAATATACGATCCGGAAAGGATTCATGCCGGAATCCTATCTGAGCTGCATCGAATTGGAATCCCGTTCTCCGGAAGAAAACGGGGAGGGGGATGAAAACGACGACATTCTCCGGATGAAGGAGGAATATAAGGAACTGATCCGCCATCGTATGACATCGATCCGTATCACACGCAACCGGCATGTGATCGGATATTTATCGATTATGGAGCGATATACTCTCGTCACGGAGTACGATATTTCGCTTCTGCGCCTGCTGGGCGGATATCTTTCCATCGAGCTGGCGAAGAGTGTGGGACAGAGCAGTTTCAACTTTACTCTCATCGAGAGTTTTCTCCTGTCCGTGCTCAAGGACAATATCGAAAATCCGGAAGAAATTGAAGTCCGGCAGAAGCTGTTCGATATCCGGCTGAAAAAAAATCTCTACGTGATCACCGTAGAAATCTCGGAGGAACAGACGGAGCCGGAGGAACAGATGCATCTGCTTTCCCGGCTGAAAAAACATCTGGGATGCAGCAACGCGGTTCTTCTGGATGACCGTGCAGTCGTCATCTACGATACGGAGCGGACGGAAGAGGAGTTCTGCCGGCAGGTTCTGCCTGATTTCACAAGCCTGACAGAAGAGACGGAATGCAGGGCAGGAGTCAGCTACCCGTTCAGAAAGCTGCGGGATCTTTACGCTCACTATCAGCAGACGCTTCACTGTCTGGAGATGGGTGACATTCTTGAGATAGGGAGCAGTGTCCTGCGTTACGACGATGTGATTGAATATCATATGATTTTTTCTTTCGGAAAAATTGCAGGCATGGAAACACTTCTGCACCATGCCGTGAGAATCCTGCTGAAGGCGGACAGGGAAAACGACAGCGATTATACGGAGACGCTGTTCACCTATATATCCTGCGGTCAGAATCTGTCGGATGCAGCCAGAATGATGGGTCTGCATTACAATACGCTGAAATACCGTATTAACCGGATTATTGCGATGACAGGACTTGATCTGAAAGATGAGAAAACGATTTTCAAACTCATGGTTACGGAACGTGCTCTCCGCATCCTGCACCGTTCCGAATCAGGCCGAATGCTGAAGGGCAGGAAGATGCACGGAGCGGAAGATATGCCGGAAAACAAAACGGACAGAAATATGCTTTGAAGAAGCGGTATTCATGAAATTATTTCATGGATATCGCGTATTTTTTTGGGAGAATCATGTTGACAGAAGCGGTTAATGATAGTATATTAATCATAGGTTAGCACTCAACTTTAAAGAGTGCTAACAAACCGGAGAAGGTGATGTTATGGATCTCAGTGAAAGAAAATTGAAGATACTGCAGGCGATCGTAGGAGATTATATACGATCTGCAGAACCTGTAGGCTCCAGAACCCTGTCAAAGAAATATGACATGGGCATCAGCGCAGCGACGATCCGAAACGAAATGTCGGACCTGGAGGAGATGGGGCTTCTGACACATCCTCATACTTCGGCCGGCAGGGTGCCGTCGGATAAGGCGTATCGCCTTTATGTGAATTCTCTGATGAAGAAGTATGAACTGCCGGAAGAGGAAAAAAAAGTGATAGAGGATCAGCTTTCCTCCAATATCACCGAGCTCGACCGGACTCTCAGGAAAGCATCGCATCTTCTCTCAGAACTGACAAAGCTGACGGCGTTTGCAATGACACCGACGCAGGAAGACAACCGTCTGAAATACGTGAGGATTCTTCCTGTGGATCTGAAGAGTGTCGTGCTGATGACGGTGACGGAGAGCGGAAAGGTTACCAATACGGTGATCAAGCTGCGTGAGGAATATGACCCGAAGCAGCTGGAGCTTCTCTCAAAGGTCATGACTCATAATTATAAAGGAAAGCTGCTCACCAGTCTGCTGACGCTTGACATCATTGCCGATGTGGAGAAAGATGTGGCTGCTCTCGGAAAAATTGCAGAGGATATCGTCCCGTCCTTTATGACAACGCTGGAAAATATCCTGGATGTTGACCTCTATATCGAAGGTCTGGATAAGATTTTTTATATTCCGGAGTACAGTGATCTGAACCGGGCAAAAATGTTCATGGAGATGGTCAGCCATAAGGCAGAACTTGAAAATATGCTTCTGAACAGAGACAGCGGCGTTATCATCACGATCGGAGGCGAGCATGAAGAAGAGCAGATGAAAAACTGCAGTCTGATCACTGCGACCTACTGTGTCAACGGCAGGTGCGTAGGGAAGCTCGGTGTCGTCGGACCGACACGGATGAAATATGACGAAGTGTCATCTGTAGTGGAATATCTGACGGAAAATCTGAATGAAGCGTTTAAACTGACAGAAGGAGAATAATACTGATGACGAACAGAAACGGAGTACCGGAGATGGAGCAGGAGGACGTCAGAACGGAATCCGGCGTTTCTCCGGAAGAGAGTGCAGAATCCTCCGGCACGGAGGCCGGAACGGAGAATGCCGGAAGCAATGAAAATGCTGAAAACGGCGAGAATACCGAAAATGACGGTGCTGACAGCGAAGCGGAGAAGGCGGAGGAAAAAAATGCCGTCGCTGCTGAGAAAAATACAGGAGCGGAAGAGACAAAAGAAGAAGGCGATGCCAGATATCTCAGACTGGCTGCCGATTTTCAGAACTATAAAAAGAGAGTGGAGCGGGAAAAATCGGAGATTTATTCTTACGCCAATGAAAAAATCGCTCTCGATATCATAGAAGTGATGGATAATTTCGAACGGGCACTGGAGCACAGTGAGGAATGCGCTGATAAACAGTTTGCAGAAGGCGTCGAGATGATCTACAAGCAGCTGAAGGGAGTGCTTGATAAAAACAACATCGTGGAAATCAAAGCGGAGGGGGAAGATTTTGATCCGAACTTCCATAACGCGGTAATCTCGGAAGAAAATCCTGATTTTGAGAGCGGAAAGGTGATTCAGGCTCTTCAGAAAGGGTATACTTTGAACGACAAAGTGATAAGACCTTCCATGGTACGCGTGGCTCAGTAGTAATTTGTCGCGAAACCCGGAAGGCTTCACGATAAAGATAAATATATATATAAAATGATGAAGGAGAATTATCTCAGGAGGTATATATAATGGGAAAGATTATAGGTATTGATTTAGGTACGACAAATTCCTGTGTTGCCGTTCTGGAAGGCGGCGAACCGGTAGTTATTCCAAATGCAGAAGGCAACAGAACGACACCTTCCGTAGTCGGATTTACGAAAAACGGAGAGAGGCTGGTCGGTGAGACGGCGAAGAGACAGGCGATCACAAATCCTGACCGCACCATCGCATCGATCAAGAGATATATGGGCACAGATCACAAAGTGGAGATCGACGGAAAATCTTACACACCGCAGGATATTTCCGCGATGATTCTGACGAAGCTGAAGAATGATGCGGAATCCTATCTGGGTGAAAAAGTAACGGAAGCCGTTATCACTGTTCCGGCTTACTTCTCCGACAGCCAGAAGCAGGCTACCAAGGATGCGGGCAAGATCGCGGGCCTGGATGTCAAGAGAATCATCAACGAGCCTACGGCGGCAGCTTTAGCTTACGGCCTTGACAAGGATAACAATCAGCATAAAATCCTCGTCTACGACCTGGGCGGCGGTACTTTCGATGTATCCATCCTGGAGCTGGGCGACGGCGTATTTGAAGTTCTGGCGACGAACGGTGATACTCATCTGGGTGGCGATGATTTCGACGAGGCTCTCATGAATTTCATCGCAGACAGCTTCAAAAACGAACACGGTGTGGATCTCCGTCAGGACAAGATGGCTCTGCAGAGACTGAAGGAAGCAGCGGAGAAGGCGAAGAAAGAACTTTCCTCTTCGCAGACGGTCAACGTCAATCTGCCGTTTATCACGGTCAATGCGGACGGTCCTCTTCACCTGGACATGGATATTACGAGAGCGAAATTCGATCAGCTGACTTCAGATCTCGTACAGCGCACTATCGATCCGATGAAGAAAGCGATGGCGGATGCAGGTGTCACGATGAACGACATCGAAAAGGTCATTCTCGTCGGCGGTTCCACACGTATTCCTGCTGTACAGGAAGCCGTAAAGAAGGTTACCGGAAAAGAGCCGTTTAAGGGCATCAATCCGGATGAATGCGTGGCGGTCGGCGCATCGATTCAGGCAGGCGTTCTGACAGGTGAGGTAAACGATGTACTGCTTCTGGATGTCACTCCGCTTTCTCTGTCCATCGAAACGCTGGGCGGCGTAGCGACGAAGCTGATCGAAAGAAATACGACGATTCCGACGAAGAAGAGCCAGATCTTCTCCACCGCAGCGGATAATCAGACGGCGGTAGATATTCACGTCGTACAGGGCGAAAGAGAGATGGCAGCCGACAACGTTACGCTGGGAAGATTCCAGCTGTCCGGCATTCCGCCTGCAAGAAGAGGTGTGCCTCAGATCGAGGTTACCTTTGATATCGACGTAAACGGTATCGTCAATGTCAGCGCAAAGGATCTGGGAACCGGAAAAGAGCAGAAGATCACGATCTCTTCTTCCAACAAGCTGTCTGAGGAGGAAATCAATCAGAAGGTAAAAGAAGCGGAAATGTACGCGGAAGAAGATAAGAAGAAGAAAGAAGCGATCGAAGTCAAGAACCAGGGCGAATCTCTCGTCTACGAGACGGAGAAGACGATTCAGGAACTGGGAGATAAAGTACCTGCGGATCTGCTGGCAAAGGTAAATTCTGCAAAGGATGCGCTCAGTCAGGCACTGCAGGGCAATGATGTGGAAGATATCAAGGCCAAGACCCAGGCTCTGACCAATGAATTCCAGCAGCTGTCTCAGATCCTCTATCAGAATGCACAGAGTGCAGGTGCGGATCCGAATGCGGCCGGTGGTGCGGGATCGGCTTACGGAGATTCTCCTTACGGTGATAACAGCGGAGCACAGCAGTCTTCCGGACCTGCCCACGATAATGTTGTCGATGCGGATTTCGAAGTTGTCGATGACGACAAATAAAACCGGCGTTCGGATATGATTCCGCCGGCAGCTTCACCGACCGGTTCAGACCGGCCGGAAAGGCGGCAGCCGGAAAAGGAACGGTAACAATATCAGAAAGACACTCCTCGCAAGAGGAGTGTCGTCTTGTACAGACATTTCATCGATGTCAGAGATGTGCTGTCAGGAAGTTTTTTATTAGTTCGGAGGATTGAGACAGATGGCAGATAAGAGAGATTACTATGAAGTCCTTGGACTCAGTAAAGGTGCCTCTGAATCGGAAATCAAAAGTGCATTCAGAAAGATGGCTCTGAAGTATCATCCTGACAGAAATCCGGGTGATAAAGAGGCAGAGGAAAAATTTAAAGAGGTCAACGAGGCCTACGGGATCCTGTCAGATCCTGAAAAGAAGGCGAAATACGATCAGTTCGGCTTTGCAGGCGTAGATCCGAATGCAGGATTTTCGGGAGCCGGAGGAGGCTTTTCCGGCGGAGGCTTTGAAGATATATTCGGCGATCTTTTCGGAGGTATGTTCGGCGGAGGCTTTGGCGGAGGTTTCGGCGGCCAGACGAGGAGGAGAAATGCACCGCGGAAGGGCCAGGACATACAGAAAAGGCTGACGATTACATTTGAGGAAGCCTATTTCGGCACAAAGAAAAAGATAAAATTAAATAAATATGTAAAGTGCAGTGACTGTGATGGCAGCGGCGCAAAAAAAGGCACAGGCAAAAAGACCTGTCCTGTCTGCAACGGAACGGGACAGATCCGGTCGCAGCGTCAGACTCCGTTCGGAACTATGGCTAACGTGACGACCTGCAACCGGTGCGGCGGTACGGGCGAGATCATCGAGGATCCGTGTCCTACCTGCAACGGAACGGGAAAAGTGCGCAAGGATGTTATCATTGAGGTGAATATTCCGGCGGGTGTCGATAATGAATCGGTCGTCAGCATCCGGGGACAGGGAGCTCCGGGTGAAAACGGCGGACCGGACGGCGATTTTTATGTGGTACTCAATGTTCTGCCTCACAAGCTGTTCACCAGATACGGACTGGATCTGGAGCTGGAAATTCCGATCACTTTTGCGCAGGCTGCTCTGGGAGCTGACGTGACGATTCCTACGATGGAGGAGAAAGTCACATATAAGATTCCGGCAGGAACACAGCCGGATACTACGTTCCGCCTGAAGGGCAAGGGCGTGAAAGCGCCGAACTCATCCATGAGAGGCGATCTGTATGTAAAGGTATGTCTGGAAGTTCCTACAAAGCTGACGGCCGAACAGAAGCGGCTGATCAAACAGCTGGATGACAGTGTGGATGAGGAAGAGGCGTATCAGAAGAAAAAATCATTTGCGGAGACGATGAAAGAACTGTTTTCAGGAGAGAACAAGACGAAAACGCCCTCCGACAGGAAAAAGAAAAAGAAAAAGTAGCGGGCGGAAAATAGGAGGGAAAATCCGCCGTATGATAGCCGGAGCAGCGGATATTCTGCGGAAACGCACCGACGGCTCACGCTTTTATTCCTCTTATTCTTCGGAAGACGACAGCTTTGGAGAAAATGAATGAACTATTATGAGGTAAAGATTTACACGACCAGCGAAGGAATCGAGCCTCTGTCCGCACTGCTGATCATGCTCGGTCAGGAAACCTTTGTGACAGAGGATAAATCCGTGCTGGATGAGTTTCTGGAGAAGAAAAATGTATTCGACTGGGACTATGTGGACGAAGATGTTCTGGGAATAGGTGACAGAGAATCGAATATCACACTTTATATGGATGTGATGGAAGATTCCATGCATGCCATCGATCAGATACGCTCCTCTGTGACCGATCTGAAAAAGAGCGACAGCGGCGGAAAATACGGGCGGCTGGAAGTGGAGAGCCGTCTGGTGTCCGATGAGGACTGGAAGGATCTGTGGAAACAGTATTTCAAACCGTCGAGAATTACAGAACATATCGTGGTGAAACCATCCTGGGAAGAGTATGAGCCGAGGGAAGATGACAGAATAATAGAGATCGATCCCGGTATGGCATTCGGCACGGGTACACATCCGACTACAAAGATGTGTATCCGCCATCTGGAACGCTGCATTGAAAGACCTGAGGATACGGTGCTGGATCTCGGCTGCGGTTCCGGAATTCTGTCCATGGCCGCTGCGCTGTGCGGCTCTGAAAATATACGGGGCGTAGATATCGATCCGGATGCTGTAGCCGCATCTGTGGAAAATGTGAAGAAAAATCATCTTGAAGATAAAATCTCCGTTCTGCAGGGCGATGTAACAGAAGGGCTGGGATTTCAGGCAGATATCATCGTAGCAAATCTTATTGCGGATCTGATCGTGCGTCTGACAGAGGATATCGCACGTCATCTGACCGGAAAGAAGATCTTTATCTCTTCCGGCATCCTTTCTGAAAAGAAGGAAATGGTGACGGAGGCGCTGGAAAAGAGCGGCTTTTGCATACTCGATATTCTGGAGGAAGAAGGATGGTGCGCCATTGCGGCGAAACTCTCGTGAATGCGTATTCCGTCATTACGTTTTCGCAGGTCTGCAGAAACATCCGGTTTTCCCGGAAAATAGCATAGCGGATATCGGAAAATAAAAAATACAAAAAAATGGAAAATATATTATATTTTCGGCGCAAAAGCGCTGCTGCGGATTTTATCTTTGCGGCAGCGCTATTTGCAGTTGGCAAATGATTATGATAAGATATTTTCCGTCAGGGAGCGGATATCCGACACAGGGAGAAGACCGTGATACAGTATTCACAGGAAATGCAAAAGGGGAATGAGATGCATCATTTAGACAGATTTCGCAGAGAAAGTCCGGGGCTTTACTGGCTGATTATCGCAGCGTTATTTCTGGCCGGATTATGGCCTGTGGGGCTTTTTCTGATTATAAGCGGAGGCATACGCGACAGCGGACAGGAAACGGAGGCGGTCAGAGAAAAAAAGAGAGAACCGGCGGATCCGCTGCCACATCGTGAGGAAAATACAGGAGAAAAGATGAATATGACAGGCCGTACAATTTCGGCGACCGGATCGGGAAAATCGAAAAGAATCATGAAAAGATCCTTCAGTCGATTTCTGATCGCGGCGGGAGGGTTCTTTACGGTTGTCTTTGCCATCGGCGGACTGAATAATCTGTTTTTCCGGCTGCCTGAGGATCCGTTTCTCGCCTTTCGCGACAGTTATATACCGTTTATCTTTACAGGCCTTTCTGCATTTGTCATGATGAAGGGGATTTCCGGAAGCCGGCGTGCAGAACGGTACCGGACATACCTGGCTATTCTGGAAGGCCGGGACTATGCAGATCTGCGCGAAGTCGCGGACTGTTCGTCCTTTTCTCTGAGAACGGTGCGGGGAGATCTGCGGGATATGATCGACGGAAACTTTTTCGGCGCAGATGCGTGGATCGATTATTCTTCGGGCTGTGTGATCCTGACGCGTGCAGGAGGACAGGCCGTCAGAAAACGAAACGAGACGGCAGAAAAGTCAGCTGATTCTTCGGCAGGCAGCCGGGAGAAGAAAAGAGGCAGAAACGGTGCGGCAGAAGGAGATGCTGCGCTGCCCGATGAGCGGATTATAGCCGAGATCCGCAGGATCGGAGATTCGATCCGGAATCCGGATATCCTGGAGCAGACACGAAAAATCGGAAAAATTACAGATCAGATTCTGAGACATGAGAGAGACTCTGATCTTCGGGAGAAAAACGGGAAACTGCGTTCGTATCTCGGGTATTACCTGCCGGAGGCTCTGAAGCTTTTGCAGAGATACAGTGAACTGGAGCAGGAGGAGATTCAGGGAGAAAATATCCGGTCTGCGATGCGTAAGATCGAAGATGTGATGGAAAAAGTGACATCGGCTTTTGAAACGCGGCTGGATGATCTGTATCAGGATGACATGATGGATATCGCTTCTGATATTGCAGTGATGGAGCAGATGATGGCGAAAGACGGACTGGCGGGTAACGGGATGAAGCTGCGGCCTGCCGCATCTGACGCAGAGAACAGGAAAAATCAGAAAATATGAAAGTATCTTTTTATACCCTTGGATGCAAGGTAAACCAGTATGAAACACAGATGATGAGGGAGCGCTTTGAACGCGCCGGATATGAGACGACATCAGAGGAAGAAAAAGCCGATATCTGCATTATCAATACCTGTACGGTGACAAATCTTTCGGACAGAAAGTCACGGCAGCGTATCCGCCGCGTCAGAGATCGGAACGAAAATGCAGTCATCGTGGTTGCCGGTTGCTATGCACAGACGAATTCGGAAGCGGCGGCATCTATTCCGGGTGTCTCCATCGTCGTAGGAACGAATGAAAAATCGCGGATTGTAGAGTTTGTGGAAGAATTTCTGGAGAAAAACGGCGGACATGCCGCGGCCGGAAAGACGGATATGCATGTTCTTTCCTACGGACAGCTGACAGAATACGAAGAGAGCGGGATCATACATTATATGGATTCAAGGACGCGGGCTTATATTAAGATTCAGGACGGATGTGACAGATTCTGTTCCTACTGCATCATACCGTATGCCAGAGGCCATGTGAGAAGCCGTCACCCCGACGAGATCGTAAGGGAGGCGCGTGAGCTGCTGACGCGGGGATTCCGTGAAATCGTTCTGACGGGAATCAATACGGCATTATACGGCATCGATCTGTCAGAGGAAGAGTTGTCCTCTTACGGCAGCGGGCTGCACGGCGTAGAGACTGCGGTGGCGGCTGTCAGCCGACTAAACGGTGATTTCCGGATACGCCTGAGTTCGCTGGAGCCGAATGTCATCGATGAGGATACCGCGCGTCGTCTGAACCGTTATCCGAAACTGTGCCCTCACATGCATCTGTCGCTTCAGAGCGGCAGCGATACTGTCCTTTCTCGCATGAACCGTCGGTACGACATGGAGACATACCGACGCATCGTCAGGATTTTCCGGGAACGGGATCCGAATTTTGCCGTTACCACCGATATTATCGCAGGATTTCCGGGAGAAACGGAAGAGGAATTTGAGGAAAGTCTGCGTGCGGTGCGGGAGATCGGATTCTGCAGAGTACATGCCTTCCGGTATTCGCGCAGAAGCGGTACGGAAGCAGACAGGATGGAAAGGCAGATCGGCGGAGAGACGAAAAATGAGCGCGTGAACGCTCTGATCCGGGAGGGAGAAAGGTCTGCGGAAGCGTTTTTCCGAGGAAATATCGGAACAGTCCGCCGCGTTCTCTTTGAACGGTATCACAGCGATACATCTGTGCTGGCCGGTCTGACCGACAATTACATTCCCGTTTACTGCCATATGAAGCAGGAGGAAGCGGAATCCCTTATCAACCGTTTCGGAGATGTAAAACTGGAAAAGCTTTATCAGGATGGGATGTCCGGAAAAATTGCGGGGAATATACGGTGAAGATGTGGTGAAAATAACAGGATTTCTGTTTCTACACCGGAAAAAATATGGTAAAATGTCGGTATCTCATAT
>CAJFPD010000034.1 GCA_904398315.1 Candidatus Alangreenwoodia gallinarii
CCTATGGAATTATCGAGTCAGGCAGGATTTTTCTGTATTGCCGCCCTGCTCTTTCTTGTCATCCTGCAGCTCGTGCAGTTTCTGAGAAAGACACCGGGAAATGCACAGGATAAAAAGGAACTTCTTGATAAGATCGATGCGCTCCGGCAGGAAAGCACGGCGCAGCGCAGCGAGGCCAGAGAATCAGCACTGCAGCTTCAGGCGGAAGTGAGGAAAGATGTTCAGAGTTCTGTCAATGAGGCGATGAGCACTTTCAGCAGAGTATTCAGCGAAAACATGAAATATTCCGCGGACGCGCAGGCGCTTCGGATCGGAGAGATCGGAGAAATGCAGAATCTCAGACTGGCGGAAAACAATCAGAAGCTGGAGAGCATGAGAGAGACGGTGGAGCGCAGGCTGGCGGAGCTTCAGGATGATAACAACCGGAAGCTGGATGAGATGAGAGGTATCGTCGATGAGAAACTGCAGAAGACGATCAGCGAGCGCATGAACGAATCCTTTCGTCTGGTCAACGAACGTCTGGAACAGGTCTACCGCGGACTGGGGGAGATGCAGGCGCTGGCGTCCGGTGTGGGGGATCTGAAAAAAGTCCTGTCAAACGTCAAAACGAGAGGAATCCTTGGAGAAGTACAGCTGTCAGCCATTCTCTCTGAAATACTCGCTCCGGAGCAGTATGATACCGACGTGCGTGTCAGGCCGGGAAGCAGAGAATCGGTGGAATTTGCAGTGAAAATTCCTTCCGAGGGAGGATTTCTGTATCTGCCCGTCGATTCCAAGTTCCCGGGGGATACATATGGAAATCTGAAAGATGCTTACGAGTCCGGATCGCCGGAGGAGATCGGGCGGTGCGCCAAAATTCTCGTAAATACCATACGTTCCGAGGCGAAATCGATTCGCGACAAATATATCTGTCCCCCTTATACTACGGAATTTGCCATCATGTTTCTCCCTTTTGAAGGACTGTATGCGGAAGTCGTCAACCGGGGAATGGTGGAAATACTGCAGAGAGAATACAGCGTGAATATCGCGGGACCGAGCACGATGGCAGCTTTACTCAACAGCCTGCAGATGGGCTTCCGCACCTTTGCTATTCAGAAGAGAAGCGGAGAGGTATGGCAGATTCTCAGCGGTGTCAAAACGGAGTTCTCAAAGTTTGAATCGGTGCTTCAGTCTGCTCAGCAGCGGATCAGTCAGGCGAATGCCGAGCTGGATAAACTGGTGGGAGTCAGGACGAGGGCTATTCAGAAAAAACTGCGGGATATTTCGGAGCTGGAGACGGGAGGCGGAAGCCGTATGCCCCGGGATGAGGACACAGGAGGGAAAGGGACGGAAGAATGACAGGAACCTTAAAGGAAAAAATACTTACAAAACTGGAAAAATCAGAAAAAAACTACGTATCGGGAGGACAGCTGGCGGAGTCTCTCGGCGTATCCCGCACTGCAGTCTGGAAGGCGATCTGCAGTCTCAGAGAAGAGGGATACGTGATCGAGGCGACGACCAACAGAGGATATCGTCTGGAAGAGGGCAGCGATATTTTATCGGCGGCAGGCATCGCGGGATATATGAGAAACGGTGATATTTCCGGGATTCATGTTTTTCGTGAGGTGGATTCCACGAATAACGAGGCCAAAAAGCTGGCACTGGCGGGAGCGCCGCACGGAACTGTCGTGGCGGCGGAAAAACAGACGGCCGGCCGCGGGCGCCTGGGACGGAGTTTCGAATCTCCTGCCGGGACGGGTATCTATTTTACTGTCATCATGCGTCCGAAGGCGGATCTGAGGAAGGCACTTCTGATCACGACGGCAGCTGCCGTGGCTGTCTGCAGATCGATCAGAGAACTGACAGGGAAACAGGCACTCATCAAATGGGTCAATGATATCTATCTGGAAGAGAAAAAGCTGTGCGGTATTCTCACAGAGTCGACGACTGATTTTGAGACAGGAGAACTGGAAAGCGTCGTAACGGGCATCGGCATCAATTTCCGGACACCCGGCAGCGCTTTTTCGGAGGAGGCAAGAGCCAGAGGTATCTGTTCCCTTTACGGTCCGGACAGCGATACGGGCGGGACGGAAAAACCTCCGGTTACCAGAAATGAGCTGATTGCCCGCATCATCGATGAGCTCACAGATATCTGTGACGATCTTGACGATCGTTCTTTTCTCACGGATTATCGCCGCTGGTCCATGGTGATAGGAAGAGAGATTCTCTGCATCCGCGGAAAAGAGCGGCGAAAAGTCAGAGCGCTGGATATTGATGAATGGGGTGGTCTCGTCGTGATGACAGAGGACGGGAACAGGGAGACGCTGTCCTCCGGAGAGATCTCTGTGCGCTGGTGAAAAGCCGCCGTTTTCCTGCGTTTCATGTTGTCTTCAATAATAGAAAGTGCTATAATAACTAAAATTCTGCGGAGGCGGGAGAGCCTTCTCCTCAGGCTGTCAAGGGACGGCTGCAGCGGATATCCGCAGATCAGATAAAAAAAGCAGATTCAGATAAAGAAAACGGAGGGTCGAATGAGAAGAGAAATATTAAAACTGCTGGAAGCCAATGCGAATACTTCACCTGAGACGATTGCGGAGAAGACGGGCCTCGCGGTGGATGAGATCGTCTCCGAAATCGAAAATATGAAATCAGAAGGGATCATCTGCGGCAGCAGCGCGATTATCAACTGGGATAAGGCGGACAAGACGACGGTTACCGCTCTGATCGAGGTAAAGGTGACGCCGCAGAGAGGCGACGGCTTCGATAAGATCGCGCGCCGCATTTATCTGAATGATGAGGTGAGAGCGGTATTTCTCATGTCGGGAGGCTATGATCTGTGTGTCATGGTAGAGGGCAAAGATATCAAGGATGTTTCCCTGTTCGTCTCCGACAAGCTCGCCCGAATCAACGATGTCATTTCAACAGCGACGCATTTCGTGCTTAAGAATTATAAGGATCACGGAATTATCATGGATGAACAGAAGGATGAAGTGGAGAGGATGTCGATTTTAATATGAGAAACGAGACGGAAAATACGAAATACATAGCAGACAATATCAGAACCATGCCGACATCCGGCATCCGGAAATTCTTCGACGTGGCAAATACCATGGAAGGCGTCGTTTCCCTCGGCGTAGGCGAGCCTGACTTCAATACACCCTGGCATGCCAGCGAAGCGGCCATTCTGTCCATCGAAAGAGGGCAGACATCGTATACTTCCAATCAGGGAATGATGGAGCTGAGAGAGGCCATCTGCGAATATCTGAAGGAAAAATTTGATGTGGCATACCGGCCGGAGGAAATCGTCGTCACGGTCGGTGCCAGCGAAGGCATCGATCTGGCGCTGCGGGCTATTCTGAATCCGGGAGATGAAGTCCTCGTACCGGAGCCTTCTTATGTATCCTATAAACCGTGTGTAACCATGGCGGGCGGCATTCCCGTACCCATCGACACGAAGGCGGAAAATGAGTTTCGCGTAACGCCGGAGGAGATCCGGGCCGCCGTAACGGAGCGGACGAAGGCGATTCTGCTGCCTTACCCGAACAATCCCACCGGCGGGATCATGCGGAAGGAGCATCTGGAAGCCATCGTACCGGCAATCCTGGAGAATGATCTTATCGTCATCAGCGACGAGATCTATGCGGAACTGACTTACGGAGGAACCCCCCATGTATCCATAGCATCTCTGCCGGGTATGTGGGAGCGGACGATTCTGCTCAACGGTTTTTCAAAGGCATTTGCAATGACCGGATGGCGGCTGGGATATGTGGCTGCTCCGCCTCTTTTCCTCGATGAAATGCTCAAAATTCATCAGTATATCATTATGTGCGCGCCGACTATGAGTCAGTACGCCGGTCTGGAGGCGCTGAAAAACGACAGACGGGAGGATGAGCTGGCTCTGATGCGCGATGCTTATGATGAGCGGCGCCGCGTCATGGTGGACGGATTTCGTGCGATGGGTCTCGACTGCTTTGAACCGCAGGGAGCTTTTTATGTTTTTCCGTCGATTCAGAGCACCGGACTTTCCAGCGAGGAATTCTGCGAGAGGCTTCTGTACGAAAATCAGACGGCTGTCGTTCCGGGCACGGCTTTCGGCCGGTCGGGAGAGGGATTTATACGCTGTTCCTATGCCTATTCCGTGGAGAGTATACGGGCGGCTCTGGACAGAATAGAGGCCTTCCTGAAAAAACTGAAAATGGAATAAAAAATTCGTGAAAAAATGCTTTACAGATGTACTTTCGGATGCTAATATAAGTAGCTGATAAGATTGCTGTGACAAGATTGCCGTTGAGGGCAAATTGTACACTACGAAGGATACGTTCGCAGAGCGGAGCCTATCCGGTACTGGAAAGAAGGAGACATCATGGAAGTTACAATGCTCAAGGGGAAGATCCACCGCGTGAAGGTAAGACAGGCGGAACTGGATTATGTAGGAAGTATCACCATAGATGAGGATCTGATGGATGCCGCAGGCATTCTGGAATATGAGAAAGTGCAGATCGTGGATATCGATAACGGAAGCCGTTTTGAGACCTATACGATCGCGGGAGAGCGGGGAAGCGGTATGATCTGCCTGAACGGCGCGGCCGCCCGCTGCGTGAGCGTAGGCGATCTCATCATTATCATGGCTTACGCGTCGATGACACCGGAAGAGGCGAAGTCACACCGTCCGAAGGTTGTGCTCGTAGACGGGGAAAATAAGATAACGAAAGTGACATCTTATGAGAAGCACGGGCTTCTCACGGAGATGCTTTAAAAGCAGAGCTGCCGGTATGCCGGCAGCTCTGACGTATTTTTGACAAAATCTGCGTTAAAATCCGCGAAAGTATGCGGCGCGGAGGAAAAGAGACCGGAAAAATGCGTACCGGTTTTGTTAATATTTTAATTTATCCGGATAAATAGACGGAAAACTTTTTATGTGATAGAATTAACGCGTATTTATCAAGCTTTTTACCTGATGCAGATTGAGGCAAAAGGCGGAGTTTTGAAAAGTCAGAGGTAACAAGGAGAAAAAAATGTCTATCAGAATTGGCATCAACGGATACGGACGGATCAGCAGAGTCATTATCAGAATCGCTGCTGCAGAACCGGAAAAGTTTGAGATCGCGGCGATCAACTACAGAGATGTGGATCTCGACTACATGGTCTACATGCTGAAGTATGATACGGTTTTCGGTCGTTTTAACGGTACTCTCGACAAGTACGAAGACGGCGACGAGTCCGGTATCGTGATCAACGGCAGGAAGATCCCTGTCCTGTCCGGTATGGAACCGATTCCATGGGGAAAATATAACGCAGATTATATCATCGAGGGAACGGGCAGATATACTACGACGGAAAAGGCACAGGATCACATTAAAGGAGGCGCGAAAAAAGTCATTATCACTGCGCCGGCAAAAGACAAAATTACTCCTACGTTTGTCATGGGCGTTAACAACAAGAATTATACCAGCGATATGGACATCGTTTCCAACGCTTCCTGCACGACAAACTGCCTCGCTCCTGTGGCCAAGGTTCTCCAGGACAAATTCGGCATCAGACAGGGTCTCATGTCGACGATTCACGCGGCGACTGCAAAACAGAAGGTGGTGGATATGCGTTCCATGAGCGACTGGAGACGGGGACGCTCCGCATTCGGAAATATCATCCCTACGACGACCGGAGCCGCGAAGGCGGTAGCGCTTGTCATTCCGGAACTGGAGGGCAAACTGACAGGTATCGCTTACCGGATTCCGTCTGCAGACGTTTCTCTGGTCGATCTGAATATCGAACTGGAAAAGCCTGCTACCTACGAAGAGATCTGCCGTGCCATGAAAGAGGCTTCCGAAGGCGAGCTGAAGGGAATTCTCGGCTATACGGAGGATGAGGTGGTATCCGCGGATTTCATCGGAGAACCGTGTACATCCGTATTCGACGCAAACGGCGGTACGATGATCGGCGATCGCCTCGTCAAGATTATCGCGTGGTATGACAACGAGTACGGATATTCCAAGAAGATTCTTGAACTCGCTGAATATATGCATTCTGTAGACAACAGATAAATCTGAATTTTCCGTTCCGGCAGCATCTTTCTGACGGCCTGCACCGGCTGCAGAGCCGCGGAATACGGCATCCGTCAGACGGAAGAATTGTGAATACGACGGTACCGCTGCAGGCGGCACCGATAAGAATACGGCAGCATGATCTGAAGAGGGATCATGCCGCCGTATTTTCATAAGAGAGTAAAGGTATGTAGTATACAAAACGGGAATTGCATATTATATTTCGGCAGATACAACGAAGTATGCTATAATATACTTGGCAGTGCAGAAATATGAACATGACAACCTGTAACCGTCATCAGAAATCAGTAATGGAATATCGTTCACATAATGACATAAAGGAGTGAAGATTATGAGCAGATATCGACTGACCGGATCAGAAAACAATGACAGCAGGATCCGCGGCACTATTGATAAAATAAGACGCCGTGCGGCGGCAGTTCCTCCGGGAGCCTGTCCGCTTACGACGGAGCTCGTGCTGCTGCAGCTCTCAAGATATCAGACCTGCGGAAAATGTGTGCCGTGCAGAGACGGCCTGCCGCAGCTGGAAAAGCTGCTCTATCAGATCGTCACCTGCAGGGGCGACGAAGAGACCTTCCGGACAATGATAAAGTATGCGGAGAAAATCCGCGACACGGCGGACTGTGCCATCGGATATGAGGCGGCGGCTTCTCTTCTCGAAGGGACGGAGCGTTTCCGAGAGGAATATGAAAGCCACATCAGAGAAAAGAGATGTACGGAAGGGATCAGTCAGAAGATTCCGTGCGTCGAGCTCTGCCCGGCCCATGTGAACATTCCGGGATATATTGCGCTGACTGCTGAGGAGAATTACGCGGATGCCATCAATCTCATCCGGAAGGATAACCCGTTCCCGACGGCCTGCGCGATGATCTGCGAACATCCGTGCGAGGAGAGATGCCGCAGGAATCTCATCGACAGTCCGGTGAATATCCGCGCTATGAAGAAATTTGCGGTGGATCAGATTCCGGCCGACAGAGTGAAGGTACCGCCGTGCGCTCCGGCGACGGGGAAGAAGGTAGCCGTTGTCGGCGGAGGTCCAAGCGGGCTGACAGCTGCATATTTTCTGGCTCTTATGGGTCATAAGGTTGTCGTATTCGAGGGCAGGGAAAAGCTGGGCGGCATGCTGAGATACGGAATCCCGAATTATCGTTTTCCGAAGGACCGCCTGGATGAAGATATTCATGCTGTTCTTTCCGCAGGAGATATCGAGGTCAGAAGAAATACGAAAATCGGCAGAGAAGTCGCCATGGAAGATCTGAACAGAGACTACGATGCGGTATATGTGGCGATCGGAGCTCAGATCGGAAAAAAACTGCGTCTGGACGGCGGAGATGCAAAGGGCGTTTTCTCTGCGGTGGAAATGCTCGAAAAAATCGGAGAAGGAACTGTTCCTGACTATTCCGGGAAAAAGGTTATCGTCATCGGCGGCGGCAATGTGGCCATGGACTGCGCGCGGACGTCTGTCAGAGCCGGTGCGGAGGAGGTCACGATCGTTTACCGCCGCAGAAAGGATGATATGACGGCTCTCGATACGGAAATCGAAGGCGCGGTGATGGAAGGCGTAGAGCTGATGACGCTCATGGCGCCGGATAGGATCGAAAAGGACGGGGAAGAAAAATGCAGAGGACTCTGGGTACGTCCGCAGATGATCGGACCTTATCGTTCCGGCCGGCCGGCTCCTCAGGATAACGGTGAAGATCCTGTCCTGCTGGAATGCGATATCGTTCTGATCGCTGTAGGTCAGGATATCGAAAGTGCTCCGTTTGAAGAGGCGGGGATGCCTGTGGAGGGAAGACGCTTCGTC
>CAJFPD010000035.1 GCA_904398315.1 Candidatus Alangreenwoodia gallinarii
AGCGGTGCGGGAGAATCCGGATATCCGGATTCTCCCGCACCGCTCCCGCTTTTTTCCGGTTATTCTGTTATTTCGGATTCGGTTCCGGATCGGATTCCGTCTTCGGCAGAATCCGGACGACGCTTTTTTCCAGCTTCGGACGCGGGATACGCGTCTGAGATCCGCACTGCAGGCATTTCATGCGGAAATCCATGCCGGCCCGCATGATCTCAAAGGTATTGCCGCCGCAGGGGTGCTTTTTTCTGAGCTCTACGATATCGCCCGCGCTGAGTTTTAAAGGCATGAGACTGGTCCTCCTTATTTCCTTATTTACCATTTACCGGACAGCGGCGTAAAGCCATGTGAAGGTCCGGAATTGACCTGCAGGGATTAAGGGATTATCAGGGGAAAAACAGCCGCAGAAAGGATCTGCGGCTGCGACAGGGATTTTGTCTATTTTGAAATCTTTTCGATTCCGCCCATATATGGACGGAGAATTTCCGGTATGGTCACAGAACCGTCTTCGTTCTGGTAATTTTCCAGAATCGCGGCAAAGGTTCTGCCTACCGCCAGGCCGGAGCCGTTGAGCGTGTGGACGAATTCCGGCTTTGCCTTCGGTTCACGGCGGAAGCGGATATTTGCCCGGCGGGCCTGGAAATCTTCTGTGTTGCTGCAGGAGGAGATTTCCACATAGCGGCCGTAGCTCGGCATCCAGACTTCGATATCGTATGTCTTCGCGGAGCTGAAACCGGTATCACCGGTGCACAGGACGATGACGCGGTACGGCAGACCTAACTTCTGAAGGACGGACTCCGCATCGTTTGTCAGTTTTTCCAGCTCATCGTAGGATGTTTCCGGAGCCACTAATTTTACCATCTCCACTTTGTTGAACTGATGCTGTCTTACGAGGCCTCTCGTGTCACGGCCGGCGGAACCGGCCTCTCTGCGGAAGCACGGCGTATAGGCCGTATAGTAGATCGGCAGCTCCGAGGCATCGATGATCTCTCCGCTTCTGAGATTCGTGAGGGGAACTTCAGCGGTAGGGATCAGAAAGGCATCTTTGTCCGGGATGCGGAACATATCTTCTTCAAATTTCGGAAGCTGTCCCGTTCCCGTCAGAGCGGCTCTGCCCACCATGAACGGAGGCAGAATCTCTGTATACCCCTGCTCTTCTGTATGGAGATTCAGCATGAAGTTGATGAGCGCCCGCTCCAGACGCGCGCCGGCCCCTTTATACGCTGTAAAGCGTGCGCCGGACAGCTTGGCTGCACGGTCGAAATCGAGAATATCCAGGTCTGTGCCGATATCCCAGTGAGCTTTGTGTTCGAAGTCAAAGACGCGCGGCTCGCCCCATTTTCTGATCTCTACGTTGCAGGATTCGTCCGGACCCACAGGATTACCGGGATTCGGAGTATTCGGAATGCCGAGGAGCAGATCTCTCAGTTCCTGCTGGACAGCTTTCACTTTTTCATCGAGTCCGGCGATTTCGTCAGAGAGCTTTTTCATCTCAGCCATCAGCTGTGTGGTATCTTCACCGGCTTTTTTCAGTTTCGGAATCTCTCTGGAATCTCTGTTCTGTCTCGCTTTCAGAGCCTCTACCTCTCCCAGAAGCTCTCTTCTCCTGTCATCGAGCTCGATGGCGTGGCCGATGTTGTAGTCGCCGTTGCCTCTCGATTCGATCGCTTTTTTTACATTGTCAAAATCCTCGCGGATCCGTTTGATATCTAACATTTGTTAACTCCTTTGAAATCGATTGCTCTTGTATTTTTCCGGATATCAGGAAGCCATCTGATCCAGATAGCCTCTGAGCTCGTCGAGATATTCCCCGTAGGCAGCCCAGTCTCCTTCGCGCTGTGATGCTACCGCATTATCATACGCCTCCGCGGCGAGTCCTGCAAGCTCTGTGAGCGATAAAGCCGCTTCTCCGCTTCCGTTTTCCGTCTCTTCCTGTGTGCCCTCCGTGCCTTCCGCCGGAGTATCGGCAGGTTTTCCGGACGGCGTGTAATTTTCGTCCAGCGAGAAGAGACTGATCAGAGCTTCCGCGAAAGTAGGTTCATATGCGATCCGGTCGCCGTATGCGACGATGACACGCTTGACTTCCGGAAGGCTCGTATCGGAGGAGGATTCCAGATAGACAGGCTCAACATAGAGGATGGAGTCATTGATCGGAATCACAAACATGTCGCCTCTGGTATATTTGGAACCGGAAGAGTTCCAGAGAGAGAATTCCTTGGAAATCTCCGTGTTCTGGTCGATCTGGGATTCGATCTGCATCGGTCCGTAGACCACTTTGTCCTTCGGCAGCCGGTAGAGCACCAGATCGCCGTAGTCGTCGCCGTCGCTTCTGGCGATGAGCAGGCCGGTCATATTTTTCTTATTGTTCGGAGTAAACGGAATCGACGAGATGAATTCCTCGGATTCTTCGTTCGGGAGCTTCATGATATAGTAGTTCGGCTCCATCTCCTTTTCCTCCTGGCCGTAGATCTCCGTGGCGATGCTCCAGCGGTCTTCATTCTGATAGAAGACAGCGATGTCATTCATGTGGTATCTCTGATAGATTTCCGCCTGAATTTCAAAGAGCGTGTTCGGATATCTGATGTGAGCGCGCAGATCCTCCGGCATCTCGGAGATATCCTTGAGGAGGCCCGGATAGATCTTTCCGATCGTGTCGGCGATCGGTTCATCCTCTACCTGATAATAATCCACGGAGCCGTCGTAGGCGTTGATGACGACCTTGACGGGATTGCGGATGTAGTTGACCGTCATCGTATCGCTGAGGCTGCACGGTTCTGAATACGGATAGTAGCTGCTGGAGGTGTACGCGTCGATGATCCAGTAGAGTTCCCCGCTGTCAGAAACGACGATATAAGGGTCGCTGTCGTAGTGGAAGAACGGAGCGAGCTTGGATGCGCGGTCCAGAATATTTCTCTCATAGAGAATCTTGGAATCGCTGTTGATGTTGGTGGATACGAGAATTCTGATATTCTGCTCTTTGATGGCGTAGAAGATGCGCTTGATCAGGGAGAGCTCTACGCCGTTTTCCCCTTCATAGGTGGTGTAGACGTTGGACGTACCGCTCGGGTAATCGAATTCTTCCTCACTGGTGTTGGTGATGACATAATCATCGGTGGATTCGCCAAAATAGATCCCCGGCTGTGTGATCTGAATGTCAGGCGTGTCGGATTCCGGCGGAATGTTGTCGACGATCATCTCCGGCTGTCCGGTCGATGTGACGGCGTCCACGCGGGACAGGGTGATGCCGTATCCGTGCGTATACTGCAGATGTCTGGAGAGCCAGGAGACATCTGCACCCAGGTTGTCGTAGTTGATTTCCCGGGCGGACAGGAACGTCTGGGTATATTCGCCGTCGATCATATAGCGGTCCACGTCTACATCGAAAAAGTTATAGTAGGACCGGATACTCTGTGTCTGATTGTAGAACTGCTGAGCCGGTGAGAAGTCATTGATTCTCACATTGGACAGCGTGGCGGAATTTTCGAGGATGCCCTCCTCACTCAGATCCTCACTGGCCGGAAAATCGATTTCGTTGACCTGATCGAGATCATAGGCCATCTGGGTGAATTCGATGTTGCTCTCCAGATAAGGGGATTCCTTGTTGAGCTCATCGGGTGATACGTAAAGGGACTGGACTGCCGTTCCCAGTACGCCCGAGCCGATGGAAACGCAGATCGTGATCACAGGGAGTATAAGGATTCTCTTGTATTTCCTCATTTTCGCGAATACGATCACGCCGATCGCCGAAAGAACTGCCAGAACAGCTTCAATCCGGTAAGCCCACAGGGATATGTGGGTGTCGGTATAGCCGGCTCCCATGACGGCACCTGTGTCGGAGTAGAGCAGACTGTACTGCCGCAGGAACAGCGTGGCTGCCACGACCAGCAGGAACAGTACGGCGAGGACGATCAGCTGGCGCTTTGCGATGCTCAGAAGAACCCGGATGTTGTCTTTATCGAGAGAAAAGGACGGCATGCCGTTTTGCGACGTATAATGGCGGTTTCCGCCGCTGCCGTTTCCGGCACTGCCGGTGTTTCCTCCGAAGCTTCCGCCGAATATCTGAGCCCAGGGATTCGGCTGCACGTTGCCGTCGTCGTCCACCACATCCGCTTCCTCCAGATTTTCGTAATTCCGGTGCGTTTCGATGATGACCGGCCGGCGGACAGTGATCAGATAGACGTAATACAGCAGCGTGAGGATGAGAAATCCGAAGATGACGGACAGCGCCATGCTGCTGAGAGAATTCAGAAATGCCAGCTTAAAGACATAAAAAGATATGTCATTGTGAAAAATCGGATCTGTAACGTTGAAATCCGTACTGTTTGTGGCATAGAGGATCTGTTGCCACAGCGAGGTGGTGATCATCAGCGTCAGGATGAGGGAAAAGGCTGCGCTGAAAAGATGCGTCATTCTCGCGATCGATTTGTCAGATGCCCTTCCCGGCGTGGTTTCCAGTTTTTTCAGATAATCCTTCTTCAGCAGTCTGAGATAGAGTTCCGAGAGAAGGAAGATGATGATGAAAGCCGGAATCCCGATTTTCAGCTCGGTGAAGAGTTTTTTGAAGAAAACCTGGGTGTAGCCGAGATCCTGGAACCACCAGTAATCCGTCACAAAGGATACGATCGTGCCGAAGCAGAGGATCAGAATCAGCAGGACCAGTATGACGACTGCCAGGCCGATTTTCATTCTGTTTTTGCTTTTACTTTTGTTTTTACTCATTGTTTCTCCTAAATAACAGCCGAAGGGGAATCAGAGGCGGGAGTACCGGATGACGTGCCGGAAAGAATGTCGTATCCGGAAACGTCATCTGCCGCCGGCACAGAAACAGCGGGTTCTTCCGAAAAGATACTGCTCATCTGCGATTCAAAACGGTCGATCAGCGCAGCGGCTCCGGAATCCGGAGCAAAAAGCTTGATGCCGATAATCAGAAATTCCACGATGAGAATGACTGTCAGAGCGATGATGAGCCCTTTTGCGACAGGCCCGAAGCTCTTTTTCTCACTGTCTGCACTATCTGCACGAAAGGAACCGGATTTTTCCGGAGCGGTATCTGAAGATTTTTCTTTCTCCACTTTGGCACGCGCTCTGCGTTCCGCTTTTTCCGCTCTGGCAGCTTCGCGCTTTTGCCGGAGGCGATCTCTTTCCGCTTTTTTCTCTTCTTTCAGAAGACGTCTGCGCTCCGCTTCATTGATGGTGTCGAGGGCTTCGAAAGCCTCTTTCATCTCCGCCTGGCGCTCTTCGGAAATCGTATCGGTAGTCACACCGCGTGTTTTTGCCGATTCGGATCCCAAAGACGGCATGTGAAGCGCAGCTGTCTGCGATGCGGAAGGTGCGATATCCTCCGGGCGGATGTCGAGAATGAGAGAATCATCCTGTTTTTTGTTGTCTTCGCCGGATTTTTCTTTTTCTTCCGGAACGTTATTTTCAGCGGAGCCGGCCTGTCCGGCATCTGTCCCGTCGGCTTTCTCTGACGTCTTGCGCGCCGCGTCATTTTCCGCATCTGCGGCGGGAGCGGAAGAAACGGATTCTGCGGATTTTGCTTCCGCGGAATTTTTGGAAGCCGGCTGCGCACCGAACCGGTACCGGATGCCTTCCTCCATGATTTTATGCGCATCCGGTCCGAAGATATCTGTGATCGTCATTTTTGAGATATCGTCGGATTTTTCCCAGAAACGGCTGCCATCCGGAGTTTCTGAGGAACTGTCTTCGGAAATTCCGGATACCGGAGAAATTCCGGAAAGCTCCGGGCCGGCAGGGCTGCTTTCCGCGTCCGGAAGAGGATCTGTTTCATCTTCTCCGTCTGCTTTCGGGCCGTCAGTGCTCCGGCCGGAAGCAGCGTCCGCAGACGTTTCCGCAGTGTCGTCTGTGTCGCCTGCATGGTCCGCATCGTCTGCATGGTCCGCGTCGCCGTTACCGCAGGCATCCGGGGATGCTGTTGCGATCTGGATCGTCTGCTGCACCGCTTCCGAAGAAGCGAGTCCGCTGGCTACGGCTTCCGGAGGGAGCGTGCGGGGAACGGATACTTTTTTGTTCTGTTCTGCACCGGAAATGCCGGAATCAGCCGGATTTTCCGGTATTTCGGTCATTTCGGTGTTTTCCTGTATTTCAGCGGTGTCATCCGTTTTCTCTGTCTTGTCTGTTTCGTCCTTGTCTGTTTCGCTTTTATTCGCTTCACCTGCCCGGGCAGCTGCATCTGTGCTGTCTGCGGCATTTACGACGGTATCCGCCGTTTCCGGCTCCTCCGTGATATCTTTTCCGTCCAGGTAAACGTGTCCCGCGTTGGATTCATCCAGAGTCTTTACGACAGTGGCGCCGTCGTGGCGGCGCGTGACTTCCACAGAGGCATTGCCCTGAGCGGCGTTGACTTCCACGGAAACCTGCACATTCTTCGGCGGTTTTTTTACCGCATCCAGATCTACTTCCTGCGTCCGGACGGAAGCATCGTTATTTAACGATGCGAGACTGATCTCCTGTGTTTTGACGGTAAATTTTGTTCCGGAAGGTTCGTTGATTTTGATCTGGATTTCTTTATCTTTGCCGTTTTCTTTTTTGTCCGGCTCCGCATCCGTTCTGTTCTTTCCAAAATCCGTCCGGGATCCGGCATCTTCCGGCAGTGCCTGTCCGTTTTCCGCCGGATGTTCTCTGCGGTAGGATTCATATTCATCTTCGATGGTACGGAACGAGATGGTAGGGACAAACTTCAGTTTCTGGCTCTGTGATTCGGCCTTTTCCGCTTCTTTGTATTCTTCCGGAGAAAGATAGGAAATTTTTTCCATATCCTCTTTGAATTTTTTTTCTGCTTCGATCAGTTTCCGGAAACCGGAGAGTACATTTTCTTCCGACGGTGTCTTTTTATCGCCGAAAAAGGAATTCTCACGGTTTTCTGAAGCTGTTTCCGGACTTTTGGCAGGGTTCCCGGATTTCTGATCTGCGGCAACGGAATCGCTTCGGACGTTTCCGCCGCTGTCAAAGCCGGGCGGAACGGTATCGGAAATCTCCGCATTCCGGGATGACTGACGCATTTCCGAAACAGTATCTTCCGACCTCATTTCGGCGGATTTTTTCGCTTCCGAAGGCTTCAGAGAATCGGAAAGACGGTGAAAATGCAGCGGCTCCGGGGTGAAAATATCTTTTTCGTATATGGAGTCAGAGTTTGTGGCAGGGGCATTGGTAATGTCTGATGTAGGAGTTGCCGCCGTTTTTTCTGTCTTTGTTTTCTTTTCCGTCCGCTGTTCCCGCAGATGTTTCCAGGGATTTTCCATGTCGGGAGTGTCCGGGGTGCGCGGCGACGATTCTGAGGAAAAGCGCAGTCTGTCTTTTCCGTTCCGTTTTTCTGTCTGTTTTGCCGCATCTGCGGATCCGCCGTCTGCGGAACTCTTCCGTCTGCCCGCGGGTTCATCCAGTATATGAAAATCGATGGTATCGGAAGAAATGCCGGAGGAACCGCGTCTCTGTCCGGAAGCGGGACGGACTGCGATCCGGGCCATCTCCCGGTCCAGTTTCTGCTGGAGCTTTTCATTCTGTGTATCGAAGGAAAAGAGCTCGCCCACGTCTTCCGGTTCTGTCCAGCCGTTGAGAGACTGGTCATAGACCAGGCCGGCTTCCTTGTCGAGAATACGTCCGGATTTCCAGTCTATGGATACGTCTTTTTTCTTTTTCGGTTTTGGAAAATCCTGAACGTTCCACTTGAACTCTTCGGCAGAGGAATCATCCGGAGAGGACACTTCCGCCCCGCAGTGCGGACATCTGCGGGTCCCTTCAATCAATTCGCGATTGCATACTTTACATCTCATAAATTTTTTTATCCCCCAAACGCTGCAAAAACGTACTCATTTAATTATATATTGTATAGTAAATGCAACCTGATCGCAACGAAAAACACATAGGAATCCGCATCCGGAGAACGGTTTGCCGCTCAGTTATCCGGAATCGGAAAGGAAATGAGAAAAAACGGGAACGGAAGAGAGAGGAAAAGGCATTTCACGGTACAGGAAAAAGACCGATTCACAGAATGAATCACTCTGTAAAATCGGTCTTTTTCCGCGTTCAGAGATACATGATGATCATCACCGGCCCAGTCCGTAAATGCGGCGGTCGGCAGACCGGAATCAAAATCCGTGTCTGAGGTCTGTATCTATCGTCGCCGTTTCCCCGCATTCTTCCGGGCATCGGAAGGTCATGGAAGAAATCCGCTTCAGCCGGGTTCTGCTGCTATCTGCAGTCGGTAAAAGAGCTTTCGCGCGTATTGTCGTACTTGTCCTCCGTCTTTTCCGGATCTGTGCTGTCCGTGGCTCTGACGGATTTTTTGGAGCTCATACCGGATTTCATGCCGGATTTTACACCGGATTTCACGCCCGACGTGGAAGGATCCCCGTATTTGGAAGTCATGGAATCTCCCATGCCGTAAGCTGCGGAACTTTTCATGCCGTAAGCTGTGGGATTCTGTGCTCCGGACTTCATGGAAGCCTGTCCCTTTTTCGACGTCTTCTCCGTGCGGCCGCAGTCCTTCAGGCTCTGCATGCTTTTGCTCCCGGAATACTGCAAACCGCTCTTTCTGTCGGATGCACCTCCGGTGGATACGTCGGAACTGGCAGCGTCCATGCCATATTCCGGAACTCTGTTTTTCCTGTAAGTGTCGGTATATTTTTTCATCTCTGCCTCCTTGTAGCACCAGGCTACGTTATTATTCTGCGCAGTTGATGTTCCGTTATGAGAGGCAAATTCTGAAAATTTTTTTAAAAAGAATTTAAAAAACGGTTGACAGATTTCCCTGGTACTGTTATTATAGCTAAGGTCGATGCACCGCTTGTACGATGTACGGCAGAGTATCAGAGATATGCACCATTAGCTCAGTTGGTAGAGCACCTGACTCTTAATCAGGGTGTCCACAGTTCGAGCCTGTGATGGTGTACCAGGAGAAGCGCCGCGGAGTTTTCCGCGGCGTTTTGCTTTGCCGCGGTTATCCCGGAAAGAAAATCCCTTATTTTCCAGGGCCGTGTCAAAAGCTCGTGAAAAAACGTCGGAATACAGAAAAAATTTTTGTAAATATCTCCGGAGGCCGTTTTTTCCGGTTGACACCGGAAAAAACGGAGTCTATAATTCTATTAACATCATTCCGGTTCGGAGAAAGATGGTCTTCCGGAAAAGATCCTGCATGGATCCGGAGAAAAGAGCGGATCGGAACGGTTTTATATGCGGTAAATGCAAAGACGGAGTTATTGGCCTATACTTTCGGGCGTCACAGAGAGCCGGCGGCAGCTGAAAAGCCGGTACGCGGGATAAGCCAGTCTCGCTCCCGAGCAGCATTCCGGAAAGCGCGTGCTGAGAGTCCGCCGGCGGCCTGGATTCTGAAAGATATTCTCTTTGCCCGTTTTACCCGTTTTGGACGGAGGGTGGAGCAGAGAGAAAAAGCGGCGAAAGCGCGAGTAAGGAATGACGGATGGTCCCGTTATCACGGCCTCGGGTTTGTCAGAACCTAAAAGAGGAGACCGGTGCGTTTCGCACGGGTAAACAGGGTGGTACCGCGGTAAACAGAAGTCTGTCGTCCCTGAAGTCACAGAAATCGTGACTTCAGGGACTTTTTGTTTTTCCGGGAAATAATAAGGAGAAAGGAATTTTATGAAACAGATTAAAATTTTCGACACGACGCTCCGGGACGGAGAGCAGTCACCGGGCTGCAGCATGAACATGAAAGAAAAGATCGAGATGGCAAAGCAGCTGGAACGACTGAACGTCGACGTCATTGAAGCCGGCTTTGCGGCATCCTCTCCGGGAGATTTTCTTTCGGTCAAGACGATAGCGGAGACTCTGAAAAACTGCACTGTCGCCAGCCTGAGCCGCGCGCTTCCGGCGGATATCGACAGAGCTTATGAGGCGGTCAAAAATGCCGTTTCTCCGAGAATTCACACTTTCATCGCCACGTCGCCGATTCACATGGAATACAAGCTGCTCATGAAGCCGGAGCAGGTATTGGAAAGCGCCGAAGCCATGGTAAAGCATGCGAAAAAATACGTTTCCGACGTGGAATTTTCCGCAGAGGACGCCACGAGAAGTGAAGTGGACTTTCTGGCGAAGCTTTTTGACCGCGTCATAAAAGCGGGAGCGACGACCATCAATATTCCGGATACTGTAGGATATATCATGCCGGAGGAATATTTCGCATTCCTCACAGAGCTGAGGGAAAAGTGTCCGGCTCTCGATACGGTGGATATCTCCGTTCACTGTCACAATGACCTGGGCCTGGCGGTGGCAAATTCTCTGTCGGCCGTCCGTGCGGGCGTCACTCAGCTGGAATGCACCATCAACGGCATCGGAGAGCGCGCCGGAAATGCGTCCCTGGAAGAAATCGTCATGGCGCTGAAGACGAGAAAGGATTTCTACGACGCGGATACCCGTATCGTCACGCAGGAGATCATGCGTTCCTCCCAGCTTCTGTCGAGAATCACGGGAGTAAAGGTTCAGCCGAATAAAGCCATCGTGGGAGAAAACGCTTTTGCCCACGAAGCCGGAATCCATCAGGACGGTGTGCTGAAGAACAAGCAGACTTACGAGATCATGACGCCGGAATCCATCGGCATCACGGCGAAAAATCTCGTGCTGGGCAAGCACTCCGGAAAGCACGCACTGCTGGCCCGCATCCGGGAACTGGGTTACGACGTTACAGAAGAAGAGCTCGAGGCGGCTTTCGTCAAGTTCAAGGAGATCGCAGACAAGAAAAAGCAGGTCTATGACAGCGACATCGAAGCGATCATCACGAAAGAATCCGTCCGCGTACCGAAGGTCTATTCACTGGACCGCTTCACCATCAGCAGCGGAAACACTATCACGAATACGGCTGCTGTGCGCCTGAAGAAGGATGAAAATCTGCAGGAACAGATTGAAAGCGGAGACGGCCCTCTGGATGCGGCATTTAAGGGGATCGAAAAGATCGTCGGCAAAAATCTCCACCTGGACGGCCTGAGAATCATCGCCAACACGGAGGGCAAGGACGCGCTGGGCGACGCGACGGTTACCATCCGGGATGAGGAGAGCGGAAAGACATCTCAGGGCAGAGGCATCAGCACCGATGTTTTAGAAGCGAGTCTCATGGCCTATATCAATGCGGTCAATAAGATGATCTACGAAGAAAGACACGAATCCG
>CAJFPD010000036.1 GCA_904398315.1 Candidatus Alangreenwoodia gallinarii
ATCTGTTTTTTTGGTCGAAAACTATTTTATCAAAGTATCTCTCTTTTTTTATCTATTTTTGTAACATATGTCTTATCACATTACATATTTTTCAATCAAAGTTCTTATGACCTCCTGCCTTTTTCCATACTTTCCTGCAGCGTGGGAAAGGAAAAAAGAACCTCCGCAGTCATCACTCCGAAGGCTCTTTTTTGTCCTGTTTTTATCGTTTTTTCTTGTCGTGCTCCGCTGTAGAGCTTTTTTCGCTGCGCTCCAGATAAATCTCTATGATATTTCTGGTATGCTCCTTCGAATACTGATATGCTCTCTCCGGATCGTGAGCTTCGACAGCTTCGAGAATCTTCGGATGATAGATCTCAAAGCTCCTTAAAACGCTGTCGAAGTCGAGACTCGTCCAGACGTTGTACCATTCCGCACAGATCGAAATAAACATCGGCAGCGAACCGGATACGATCTGATTCTGACATCCTTCGATCACCGCCTTGTGAAAGTCGACATCCAGCTTGCGGAACTCCTTGCTCGGAATATATTCTCCGCCGCGGTACCGTTCCAGATGGTCCATCATCTGGCTGTGAAGTTCCTTCATGCGGGCGATATTCTCGTCGGAGGCCTTTCGCGCCGCCAACTTCACCAGTTCGGGCTCCAGAAGTTCCGATATTTCAAAGATATCCGTCTTCAGCTGATCTTCATCCATGTATTTTGAACCGAAGGGATCCGCCGGTACGCCCGGGTTCTCGCATACAAAAGTCCCGTAGCCTCTGCGGATTTCCAGAATATTGCCGGAGCAGAGAATCTTGACGGCTTCACGGATCGTCGTTCTGCTCACTCCCAGAAACTCAGCCAGTTCCATTTCCGAGGGAATGCGGTCTCCGGGTTTGTACTGACGATCGATCAGTTCCCTGATTTTATCTGCGGTCTGTTCTGATAATATTACTCGTGCCATCGAAAAACCTCCCGCTCCATCATAGCTTATCGTCCTTTATTTTTCAAGCCGCATATTTTCCTTCAGCTTTTCCGGATAAGGGAACTCTTCCGGCGTCTCCCAGTTCTTCACCTCGTGCATCCACTCCGCTCTCTCCACAAATTCGTCGTGGGCCAGCGGAAGCGGCGGGTGACAGATCCACTGAGGATCGAATACTTCCTTCAGTCCCAGAATCCATTCATGATATCCGGGTCCGTATGCAGGTCCTGTCAGGTACAGAGGCTGATGCGCGCCGAGGAGAGCCGGATAACAGCCATTTTCGATATTCATCTTGGCGCTCTCCACATAGAACTGATCCATTCCGTTCGTATCTTCCCTCTGATCCCAGTAGATCAGATATTCATAGTAGCCCAGATGTCCCATTTCACAGCTCTGGAACCAGCCCAGATCCTTACAGTCCGGCATGAGAGGCGGTGTATATTTCGCTTTCAGATCGCGGTAATTCGGTCCCTGTTTAAACGCCTGTGTAAACGTATCCATGACATAATCGACAGAGACATAGGATCCCGTCATCAGCCACATGCCTGCCGAATCGGCATTTTTAAACCAGGACTCGTCGGAAGGTTTTGTACGCCGCTCTTTTCCGCCCAGTTCTTCGATAATATCACACAGAACGTGGTAATCGTATTCCATCTGTTCCTCCGACGTATATCCGATGAGAAGCACGCGGACGAGGAAGAAGTTGGCGACGGATTCCTCTGTCTCCTTCAGCCAGAGATCCCAGAAGTCCTCCTTACACTCCGCCTTGGCGATGGCGCGCCAGAATACAGGAACCTTCGTCACCGCTCCGCCGATCTCCGCATTTCCGATCATGATATGGGCCTGCTCGATGGATTCGAGACTCGGCATGGTAAAATTAATCCACCTGACCCTCTTCGGATCCAGCTGAAGCGCCGTTTCCGGTGAGATACCGGAAGGCTTCGGGATTTCCGGCTGAAACGGCAGTGTCTTGATCGCCATGCGGGTACAGATGCCCAGACATCCGAGAAGGCCGGTATATCCTCTCATGATACCGCGCAGATCAGGTCCGATCCCTTCGCCCCAGAACGGATCATCTCCGTCGGCGAGAGAGCCCATCTTTACGATCTCCCCGTCCGGCATGACGACTTCCATGCCCAGAATTCTTCTCTGAGGGAGACCCACACGAAAGCTTAGCGGCGACCAGCCGTCGTTGAGAAGATTCGCCACGGCGGACGTCTGCGCTCCGCCTCCTCCGATAACGACGTAAGCACCTTTTTCAAAACACTCCTGCTGGATCTGAGAATAGATGACACCCGGCTGCACCGTGATGAAAAAATGTTTCTCGTCGATCTCAAAATCGCGCATTCTCTTCATGTCGATAATCAGCTCATGTTCCATATGCGGATGAGAACGGGGTCCGTAAAATCCTGTGGAATACGGAACAAAAGGAACACCGAATCTGCCGCATATTTTCACGATTTTCTGTACGTCTTCCGTCGTGCGCGGCATGACCACGGCGCCGGCGATTTTCGTCATCACGCGCTCATATCCTGTTCCGCTTTCATAGCCTCCCGGGCCGGAGCGGTATCCTTCGCAGTCGGCGGGATCATCTGTGATATAGTTTCTGCCCACCACGGCTTCGATCGCCTGATATGCATGCTTATTGATACTCATGATCTCCTCCTTTACTTCTCTGCGGTTTCCACTGCCATCGCCAGAAGCTCCGCGATATCGAGAATGCCGATGTCTTCCCCGTCTTTATCCGCCGTCTCACTGAAATTGCTCTTACACCAAGGACAGGCGGAAACCACTGCTTCTGCGCCTACGTACTTTACTTCCTCCAGCCTGTCGCGTGCAGCAAACTCCGCAAGCTCAGGAAATGCCTGCTTCGTTCCGCGTCCGCCGGCACAGCACAGTGAATTTTCCTTCATACGCGGCATCTCCGCCAGATCGATTCCCGGAATCGCATGAAGCAGCGTTCTTGCCTGTTCGTACAGTCCGTGCCGTCCTCTCCTGCGCGCCAGACGCGGCTCTACCATTCCCATCCAGCCCCGTTCTCCTTCGTACGGCTCCCACGGATCGCAGTTTCTGCTCACATTACACGCATCATGATACGCGATCCTCTGAGAAACCGGATGGACGAGATTCAGTTTTCCTGCCGTCAGCGCTTCTTCCGCCACCTCGATGAAATGTTTCACCTCGAAGCCCAGATCCTCCGTGCGTATGTTCAAAAGCTTCGGATAATCCACTTTCCACATGCGGTAACATTCCGCACAGCCTGTCATCAGAACTTTTGCTCCCGACTTTCTAACTTTCTCCACGTTTTTCTCCGCGATCTTTCTCGCCTCTTCCACCAGGCCGACGGAAAAGACGATATTACCGCAGCACGTCTCATCCTCCATGAGCATATACGGAATCTGCGCGCTCTGCAGAACTTTCGTCACAGCCGATGCGATACCCGTATTCTCATAAGAGGAGGAACATCCTACAAAATACATGATATCCGCCTTTTCCGCAGGTCTGACAGAGTCATCCATCCAGGCTCTTCGGTCCTTTTTCGCTCCGTAACAGTTTCCCGTCTCGAAAATATCGGATGTAATGTCTTTATGTACCGGCAGAGGACCGGCACCATCCTGCACCGCTTTTACGCGCAGAGCTTCCAGCGTAAGTCCCACTTCCAGATCGAGGTTCCGCTTGCATCCCACATCGCATGCGCCGCAGAGAGGATCAGCATAGATCAGCTCCAGCAGGTGATCGCTCCACTCGATTTCATTTTTTTCGAGTTTGAGGCCGATCCTCATCTTTCCGAATGCACCGTAAGAATCGAACTCTTTCCAGAGATTGCTCGGACATCGCACACTGTGTTTCATACCCGGCATATAAGTATGGTCTACCCAGTAGCATCCTTTGCACTTTATACAGTGCTGCATATCATAGACAAAATTGCTGAGATTTTCGATATTCAGCGCAAAAGGCTCTTTCGGCGTATCGTACCGTTCCGGATGCTTTTTATCGATAACAGACATTTCTTTCTCCTTTCCGTTCCGTAAAACCGTTCTCCTAGAAACAGAGATTTCCCGGATTCATCACATTATTCGGATCGAACAGCGCCTTCACCTTCTTCAGAGCTGCTGTATACGAAGCTGCATGGTCGTACAGGCGTTCCGCCATATCCCCGTAAGGTCTCGTAAAATATCCGCCCGCATCATGCATCGACTCAAACGCCTTTTTCTGTAACGATTTCACCGCTTCCGCCGATGCTTTGCATTCCGGATCGTAATAGAAAGTGAACTGCAGCTGGCAGGCGCGGTTATGCTCGATCGGCTGCTCGTAAATACCGATCTCATCGAAAGGATAGGATTCTTCACCTGCCACAGATCTCATCCGTTCGATAAACTCCGGAACGCGTTCCGGTCTGGTGATGAAAAACAGATCCTGCCAGGCTCCCTTCGGAACGGACTTCCAGTAAGGTCGATCCTGGGGCCACGCTGTTCGCAGAATATTCATCATCCTGCCCGCCGCTTTCGGAAATCCCGGAAGATAATCTGTCAGCACGATCTGAGGAAATTCATTTTTCATGATATCTTCGAGGAAATGTTCTTCGTAGGCGATCTTCTCCTCCGGCCTGCGGATCAGCCCGCTGATGGTGAGGATCAGCGTATATTCCGGAAGTTTTCCGCAGAGTTTTTCAAACTCTCCCCGTTCCTCCGCCAGAAGCGCTGCCAGATCCACATTATTGAGAATCAGACATTCCTGTCCGATCCTGCGCGGCAGAATCCGGTAGAGATAGGAAATTCCGTCTTTCAGATGATCCAGCGGAGCAAATTTGATCTTATCGATCCGGGGTATGCTCTGAATTTTCAGTGACATCCAGGTTACAATTCCCATCGTGCCCTGTGCACACTGCAGAAGCCGGTAAAAATCCAGTCCCGGTCCGGCAGGATTGGCACCCCGTGCAGGTGAATAAGGAAATTTCGGTGCGCTGGCGGAACCGGTGCGGAAAACATCGCCGTTCGGGAAGACGACCTCCATGGACTGTGTCGGTTCACCATAATCATAGACCATACTGGTAGTCACTTCTCTTTCCAGATGATCTGTCGCTACCGCACGCTCTGCTCTAGGCGCCAGAGGCATGATAACCCTCATTCCTTCTTCCCTCAGCGCAGCGGTCAGCTTCTCCCAGGATACGCCGACACCGAAGCGTACCAGCCGATTTACTTTATCGATCTCGTAAATTTCGTCGAACCGTTTCATATTTACGATGACACCGCCCTGCTTCGGTACCGTAGTGCCGTAAAGATGAACCGGCGAACTGACGGGAACCAGAGGAATATTCTTCTCATTTGCCCATTTTACGATACGGCTCACCTCTTCCGTCGTCTTCGGACAGACAACGGCTTCCGGCTGACTTCCTTTCGTAAAACTGAGATCAGAAACGTACTCTGACAGAACGGACGGATCCTGCGTGACGAATTCCGTACCGACAATCGCCGCTAAATCCTTCAAAATATCCATATTTACCTCCTTACTGGGAAACCCCGTGAATCAAGCCCGAAGGGCGCGGATGAACGGCCGGTTTCCCGTACGCGAGAATTTCTTAGTGAAGCGCCGTCCGGCGGCGGTGAACTTAGAAATTTACTGCGAACTGGGAAACCCCGTGAATCAAGCCCGAAGGGCGCGGATGAACGGCCGGTTTCCCGTATATACGGTCCTCCTTGCTGTCAGGCAATGAAAACGTCAGCGCACCGGCCGTATGCTGCTTTCGATTACTATCCTGAACCTGTCTTTAATATAATACATTGGACGTCATATGTCAATCATCATATTTGTTTTGCTTATATTTTTTTAACTAAGAATTCTGTCGCCCAGCGAATGACATGATATCCTCGGGCAGAACGCCAGAATAGAAAAATCTGTTTGATGATATTTTATGCTCGGAAAAAATAAAATTGATGCATCGGAAAAAATAAAAATTGCGGAACAGTATTTCAGTGGAACTATTTGTCAAACCGAATCCGCAGAAACTGTACGGTATGGAGCGGCCGGAACATTAAGAAACGAATCAGAACCTGCAGGGCGGAAGAAACGGAATGCTTACTGACTTCCTCGGATCAGACAGTAACGACAGAGCCGCCTGCACGGCATAAAAATACCGCCAGCCGCTTATCGGCTGACGGAGAAAAATCTGTTATTTTTCATTGTCCTCCTGACAGACAGCACATCACGCACTCCTGCCATTCCATCGCTGCTCTGCCCTCACTCCACAGTCAGATCGGCAAAACCGGCCTCTGTCATTTCCGCCAGATCTTCCGGCCGGATCTTCAGCTGAAGTCCGATCCTCCCGCCGCTGACGTAAATCTCGGAAAAAAGAACAGCCGTTTCATCGATGACGGTCGGAAAAGGCTTTTTCATCCCCACCGGCGAACATCCTCCGTGAACATAACCCGTCAGCGGCAGCAGCTTTTTCAGCGGCAGCATTTCCAGCTTTTTTACTCCGAAATAGCGCGCTGCCTTTTTCAGGTCAAGCTCGCCGTCCACCGGAATGACACATACAAAATGTTCCTTATCGTTCGATTCCGTGACGAGTGTCTTAAATACCGCATCGGGGTCGAGTCCTAACATCCTTGCGATGTCGGAACCTGTAGTAAAGCCGTCTTCAAGTGTATATTCCGTACTTTCGTAGGGAATATGTCTCGTATCCAGCATGCGCAGCGCATTCGTCTTTTTTGCCTGAGACATCCGGTTACTTCTCCCCGTCTATCCGGCTCTGAAGATTTTCTTCGATTTCATCACGACTCTCTATCATCTTCTGAATCTTATCCCGGATTTCCATCATTTTCCGATCGGTAACGGCGATCGTCTCCGCACACTCCCTGAGTTCATCCTGAATCTCTTCGATCAGAGGAAGTTCCTTCTTATACCTCAGATCATGTTCCAGGCTCGCCCAGAAATCCATGGCGATAGTCCGTATCTGAACCTCTACGCTCAGCAATTCCTTGCGATCCGAAAAAAATACGGGAATCTGACAGATCATGTGAAGGCTCCGGTAGCCGTTCGGTTTAGGATTCTTTATGTAGTCCTTGATTTCCAACACCCGGATATCATCCTGTTTCATGATCATAGCCGCGATATCGTAGATATCATCCACGAATGAACATATGATTCTCACGCCGGCTACGTCAAACAGCTGATGTCTCACAGATTCCAGAGAAATCTCGAATCCTTTTCTCTTCAGCTTGTGAAAAATGCTGTTCGGCGTCTTGACTCTGCTCTTGATAAACTCGATGGGATTCCGCTGGTTCCGGATCGAAAGCTCATCATTGAGAACTTCGATTTTCGTCTTGAACTCCCGGATCGCGCAGCTGTACATCATCAGCATCGTCTGAAGCTGTTCCGCGGCGCCCAGCAGTTCCTCCGGATCTTCCGGAATCGTGGGAGTCGAGATAATCTCTTTTTTTATTCCATCCATTGCAACTATGCCCCTCTGTCCGCTTTCTCACACAGAATATCCATATGCGGCGTCCCCTTTCGCCGCAGAACCGGAAACTAAAGTTCCGTTACATAATCGGAAAGCTCTTTTCTGAAAGGATGCATCGGTCCCGGTTCCACATCCTCCGCCGGATATCCGATCGGAAGCAGAACGCGCGGCTGAAGACCATCCGGAATCTCAAACGCTTCTTTCACCTTTGCCGTATCAAACCAGCATACCCATGTGGTTCCCAGTCCCAGCTCCTGTGCCTGCAGCATCATGTGAGATGTCATGATCGCCAGATCCATCGAAGCGGAGTTGAAGCCGTCAAACGGATTAACCCACGCTTTTTCCGCCTCTTCGCAAAGGAGCATGACGACAGGTGCCTGGAATGTCGCCGGTGTCAGCTCCCTGATTTTTTTCAGAGCTTCTTCGCTTTTCAGAACATATACGTGAAACGGCTGAAGGTTTTTGGCGGTCGGCGCCACACGGCCCGCCTCAAGAATGCGATCCACTTTTTCCTTTTCTACGGCCTGTTCTTTGAATTTACGAACGGAAAAACGTTCTTTGACGAGAGTATAAAAATCCATGTCTGTTCCTCCTGTATGCTTTCACATCAGCCCGGGCCGCCTTGCCTCGGCAGGCGGCCCGGGCACTGCAGATACTTTTATAATATATTTTTACCGGTATTTTCCGGATTTTCGCCGTACCTGACGCGCAGGGCTGCGGAGCCGGCAGCAGAAGGCGGTTATGCCTTTATCAGTTTCTCCAGATCGAGATCCCTCTTGCTCACCAGTGTTCCGGAATAGGAATCCACATTTGTGATGAGCTGCGCCACTCTGCGGATATCATCCTGATCCACCGCATCCACCGCTCTGATCACTTCCTCCGGTGTGCGCACGCTGTTGCGGTTCAGCGCATATTTTCCGTTTGATACCATTCTGCTTCCGGTATTTTCGAGGCTGAAAATATAGCTGCCTTTTGTCTGTTCTTTGGAAATTCTCAGTTCTTCTTCCGTAACGCCGCCGGCAGCCAGCTTTTCCAGCTCCTCGCGAATCGCATGCACCGTCGCCTCCACTTTGTCGTGTGCCACTCCGGCGCTGATGGCATACAGCCCGTTCCGGTTATAGGCGGACGTATAGGAATAGACAGTATATGCCATCCCCTTTTCCTCACGTATATGTTGGAAAAGTCTGGAACTCATGCTTCCGCCCATGATGTTATTCAGAATCGTCAGCGCATAGACATCTTCGTGGCCGAACGGCAGAGCCCTTGTGCCCAGGCAGATGTGAGACTGCTCGATATCCTTCACCTTTGTCTTAAAGGACGGAACATAGACAGACGGTACCGTCTCTTTTTCCGCCTTTGTCGCCGTCATGCAGGAAAGGCTGTCCTCAAACTGACGGCAGATCGCGTCCGCATCGAAGTTGCCCGCCACGGATACGACGATATGATCCAGTGTATATTCCCTGGCGATATAATTCCTGATATCGTCGTGAGTAATGCCATCCAGGCTTTCGGGCGTTCCGAGAATCGAAGCGGAAAGAGGATCTCCACGGAAGAGGACTTCATACAGCATGTCCTGTACATCGTCTTCCGGCGTGTCTTCCACCATTTTGATTTCTTCCTTGACCACCTGTTTTTCTTTTGCCATCTCCGCCGGATCAAAAAGAGAATCCGTCATCATATCGATGAGAATCTCACAGGCCTTGTCCACGTTTGAAGTCAGCGACTTGATATAATAACAGGTGCTCTCCTTCGAGGTGAAAGCATTCATCTGAGCGCCGAGAGCATCGGCATCCGAAGCGATCTGGCGTGCCGTCCGCTTTCCTGTACCTTTGAACATCATGTGCTCGATAAAATGTGAGATTCCGCGGCAGCTGTCGTCTTCATCGACGCAGCCGGCCTTCACCCATATTCCCGTCGTCACCGACTGGACATATGGAATCTGTTCCATCACGACCCTCAGGCCGCAGTTCAGTTTTCTTATTTCACTCATTAATCCTGTTCCCTTCGCATTGCAATCCTGTCCGCTTTTTTCGGAGCCGGCCCGGCGGCACAGCATGCCGCCGGGCCGGCTGTTTTCCCTATGAACTTTCCTCTTCACAGAGGAGCTCCGAAAGTTTCACAGGTTCGATGCCGCGTCGCCGTATCTCATCGATCAGACCGGGCAGCGCTTTTACAGTCTCTTCTTTCGGATGCATGAGAACGATAGCGCCGTCAAGCTCTTTCTCCAGAATCCTCTGCCGGATTACATCGGCCGTCGATCCGTCGCGCCAGTCTATAGTATCCGCCGACCACAGAATCATCCGGTACCCGTTTTCCCTGCAGAATTCCACCGTCTTTGCGCTGAAGTCCCCGGACGGCGGTGCGAAATACTTCGGAAGAACTCCGATGGCTTCGCGTATCGCATCCTCTGTCTTTTCTATTTCCGAACGCAGTTCATCCTCCGAGATCTGAGAGCACATCCTGTGACCGTATCCGTGGCTTTCGATCTCATGCCCTGCCAGATACATACGGCGCAGCAGATCCGTATTTTTCGATGCCCATTTCCCCGTCACGAAAAAAGTCACTCTGACATTTTTCTCTTCGAGAATCTCGAGCATATCGGGAATGATCTCCTCACCCCAGTCCACATTACAGGTGAATGTCATCTGCCCGCTTCCGGACCTGCCGGAACGCACGACGGTTCCGTCGTCCTCATATTCCTCCGTAATATACGACACTACCGGAGATCCGTCTCCGCACTCCGTGACGAAGGAAAGTCCACGGTCAGCGCCGTCGGCAACCATCTGACTCAGCGCACCGGTGCCGACAGACAGCAGCATGACGCAGAAAAAAACAGCCAGACAGGAAAGTACGATAATTTTTTTATCTTCCATCTTTTTCATAACGGTCTCCCCATACCTATCCGCAGTCCGGACGCCCTTTCCGTGCCGGATTACGTTTCCGGATTCTACGATAACAATTGTATGCGGTCTTTTACTCCGTTATGAAACCGGATTGATATTTTTTCCGGCATGAATAATGAGGAAATCCTGACTTTTTCCTCACTTACATGCCTTTTTCATGCCGGATCACATCTTCGCTCTCTTCAGGTTAATTCTTCCCTGGCTGTCGATTTCATATACTACGACATCCACGTGATCGCCGATATTCATGACATCTTCCACCTTTTCCACCCGGTGCTTCGCCATCTTGGAAATATGCAGAAGACCCTCCTTGCCCGGCAGTACTTCGATGAATGCGCCGAAATTCATGATGCGCTTTACCTCACCGTGATAAACCTTTCCGACTTCCACTTCGGCGGTGAGCAGCTCGATCTCCTTCTGAGCTGCCTTTGCGGACGCCATATCAGGCGATGCGATGAACACATGGCCGTCGTCATTGATATCGATCTTGACACCTGTCTCATCGATAATCCTGTTGATAGTCTTTCCTCCCGGTCCGATGACGGTCCGGATCTTATCCGTATCGATCTGCATCGTAATAATGCGCGGCGCATACGGAGACAGATCTTCTCTCGGTGCGGAGATTTCCTCCATCATCTTTTCTCTGATAAAGGCTCTGCCTTCACGGGCCTGCTCCAGAGCTTTCTGCAGAATTTCCTTGGAAAGGCCGTGAATCTTGATATCCATCTGTATCGCCGTCACGCCTTTTTCCGTGCCCGCCACTTTAAAGTCCATATCGCCGAGGAAATCCTCCATTCCCTGAATGTCGCTGAGAATGGCGATCTGGTCTCCTTCTTTGATCAGACCCATGGCGATGCCGGAAACAGGAGCCTTGATGGGAACGCCGGCATCCATAAGGGACAGCGTGCTTCCGCATACAGAGGCCTGAGAGGTACTCCCGTTAGAAGAGAGGACCTCGGATACGAGACGGATGGCATAAGGAAATTCCTCTACCGGAGGAATGACCGGCAGCAGAGCTCTTTCCGCCAGAGCACCGTGTCCGATCTCTCTTCTCCCCGGACTTCTGGAGGTTCTCGCTTCTCCGACGCTGTAAGGAGGGAAGTTATAGTGATGAATATATCTTTTTTCCGTTTCCTCCGAAATGCCATCCAGCGTCTGACAGTCGCTGACGGTTCCCAGCGTGGTAACCGTCAGAACCTGTGTCTGTCCTCTGGTAAACAGACCGGAGCCGTGAGTTCTTGGCAGAAAGCCTGTCTCACACCAGATCGGACGGATCTCCGTGGTCGTTCTTCCGTCCGGACGGATTCCTTCATTGAGGATCAGATCCCGCATCTGCTCTTTTCTGATTTTATACAGCACATCGTCGATATCTCTTCCGGATTCCGGATACTCCTCCAGGAATTTTTCCTTCGTCTCCGCCTCCAGCGCATCCATTTTTTCCTGGCGCTCCGTCTTGTCATGGATCTGAATCGCTTCTCGCATGGCAGCCGTTTCGTAATCCCGTACGGCGTTCTCCAGTTCCTGCGGAATCTCATGCGCCGGCAGTTCTCTCTTCGGCTTGCCCACCTCGGCTGTAATCTGCTCGATAAACGTTACGATTTTCTTAATTTCCTCGTGCGCGAACATGATGCCGTCGAGAATCACCTCCTCCGGCACTTCATTAGCGCCTGCCTCCACCATCATGATGGCATCCTTCGTGCCGGATACCTTCAGATCGATATCGCTGACAGCTCTCTGAGCCTGTGTCGGGTTGATGACAAATTCTCCGTCCACACGTCCCACCGAAACGGATCCCGTCGGACCGTCCCACGGAATATCGGAAATGGAAAGCGCAACCGAAGAGCCCACCATGGCCGTAATATCCGACGGGCAGTCATGATCTACGCACATGACGGTGGCCACCACGACCACATCGTTATAAAAGCCCTTCGGAAACAGCGGGCGGATCGGACGGTCGATCAGCCTGGAAGAGAGAATCGCCTTTTCGGTAGGACGCCCCTCCCGCTTGATAAAACCTCCCGGAATCTTTCCCGCCGCGTACATTCTCTCCTCGTAATCGCAGCTGAGCGGAAAGAAATCGATATCCTCCCGGGGTTCCGCCGAGCAGGTGGCCGTAACATTGACTACCGTATCGCCGTACCGGATGGTCGCCGCTCCGTTGGCCATGCCTGCCACCTTTCCGACCTCCACCTGCAGCAGTCTGCCGCCGATGGCGGTTCTGAATGTTTTGTAATCTTTAAATCTCATGTCCTGTCCTCCGTTGATTCCGCGCCATCCCGACCAGACTTGACAATTCGGTCCGCCGGCCCGGAAACAGAATATCTTCCGGTACGGTGAAACAAATTCTCAAGTCTCATGTCTGAATGGCCGCTGTTTATGCTGATATCTCTTTACCGGAAAATAAATACGGAAAGCGGGGTGCACTGAATACAACCCCGCTTTCTTTTCAGAATTTATTTTCTCAGTCCGAGACGGGCAATCAGAGATCTGTATCTTTCCAGATCCTTTGCCTTGAGATAATTGAGAAGGTTTCTTCTCTGACCTACCATCTTCAGCAGGCCTCTTCTCGAATGATGGTCTTTTTTGTGAATCTTCAGGTGCTCATTCAGGTCGTTGATCCGATAAGTGAGGATAGCAACCTGCACTTCCGGAGAACCGGTATCACCTTCATGAGTCGCGTATTCCGCAATGATTTCCGCTTTCTTTTCCTGAGTAATCATTTTTTCTCCTTTTCTTTTTTGCCCCCAGAGCCGGGTATAACGCCGGAGCAGCGATAAACGCAGCCTTGGGTCCGATGTTGCATATTACCAGAACAGTATATCCGCTTTTGCTTCTGCTGTCAACTGTTTCCTCTTCATTTTCGCTGTCAACAGGCATTCTCCGCAAAGATGACTCATGCCGATACCGTGCGTCATATCGCATGACGTGCGCGGGCAAAAGCACAGTCCTTTCCCAGCTGCGTCTTTAGAGCATCCAGACCGGAAAATTTTTCTTCCGGACGTATCATGCTGAGAAAATAGACTTCAATCTGTTCCCCGTATACATCCTGATTGAAATCGAAGATATGTGTCTCCACATTTGTCTGATATTCGCCGATGGTCGGTTTTCTGCCCACATTCGTCATGCTCGGATATTCCACACCGCCGATGACGGATCTCGTCACGTAGGCGCCTCTCTTCGGTGCGACCATATTGGGATCCAGCACCACATTGCACGTAGGAAATCCCAGCACAGTGCTGCCGATCTGATTGCCGTGGACGATCTCTCCCCGAACCATATACTGCCTGCCCATCAGGAGGCTGACGCGATCCATCTCGCCTTTTCCGATCAGTTCCCGGATCAGCGTGCTGCTGACAACCTCTCCGCCTACGCGGACGGGATCGATGACGGAAACCTCCATTCCGCGATCAGCCGCATAAGCTCTCAGGCTTTCCGCCGTGCCTGCTGCTTTAAATCCGTAAGTAAAATTGAAACCGCAGACTGCCGCTTTCATGCGGAACCTGCGTATCAGAATCTCATCGACAAAGGCCTCAGGAGAACTGTGCATGATTTCATCATTAAAGTCGATGGAAAACATATAGTCGATGCCTGCCTCTTCCAGCAGGCGCACTTTCTCATCGGGATAGATCAGATTCTGCACCACACAGCTGCCGGCCAGCACATTTTTCGGATGATTGGAAAAAGTAAATACCGCACTCTTCAGTCCGTTTTTTTCTGCCAGGCGCACGGCCTCCCTGATCAGAACCTGATGTCCTTTGTGAATTCCGTCGAAATTGCCGAGCGCCACCGCAGTGGATTCGATCTCTCCGATTTCCTCCAAACTGTAAAATATTTTCATCTGAAAAACACCTTCAGTCACATAAACCTATATCCTGCTGCAGGCCGAAAACCGGGCCTGCCTGCTCCGATGCATCACCGGTAAAATACTTTTTCCGGAGCAAAGCTGTCTTTTTTTCTGTCTCTGCGGGCCGTTCCAAGAAATCTGTTCCCCGGCCCGAAAACGAGGTACAGTGCCTCAAACCGGTCTCCCGCTCTTCTGGAATTTTCTCTGCGGATATCCGCATCTTCTGCAGACAGCTTTCCGCCGTTTACATATCTGACGCTTTCCTCCGCACCGAGAAGAATCTCGCCGAATCCGGAAATACTCTCTTCCACAGAAAGAAGAAATGTCTCTGCCCCGGCTGCAGGCGGCAGTTTTTTCCCCGCCGGACGCATCACTTCCTCCCGGGTCAGATTTTCACTTTCTGCGATCCGGGACACGATTTCCTCCAGCGTGACAGCTTCCGCCAGAGAAAAGGATCCGCTCTCCGTCCGCACGAGAAATGTCATGACGGCGCCGCAGCCCAGCTTTCTGCCGATATCCTCACAGATCGTCCTGATATAGGTACCTTTTGAGCAGGCGATATCAAACAGGACCCGATGCGGCTCGTGAAAGACGGCCACGGTTTCCGCTTCAAAGACAGTGATTTCTCTCGGTTCCACCTCGACGGCAATGCCCTCTCTCGCATATTCGTAGAGTCTTTTTCCGTCCTTGCGGACGGCGGAATACATGGGCGGCCGCTGCATCTGCGTTCCCTTTACAGAACGGACTGCGTCGCGGACTGCTTCCCCGGTGACTATCACTTCTGTTTTTTCCTTAAATGTAACATTTCCCCAGATATCACCGGTATCCGACTCAGCGCCAAGAAGCAGTTCGCACCGGTATTTTTTTCTGTCCGCCTCCAGATATTCCGCCGCACGCGTCGCTTTTCCGATACAGACGGGAAGAACTCCCGCCGCCATCGGATCCAGTGTTCCCGTATGTCCTACTTTTTTTGTCCGCAGGATCCGCCTCAATGCGGCCACCGCATCGTGAGACGTCATTTTTGCGGGCTTGAGAAGATTGATTATTCCGTCCAAACTGCAGATTTTCCTTTCCGCATTACTCCTCCGGACTTTTCAGAAGTCCGGGATTTTCGGCCTGAAATGCGCTGAGAGCCTTCTCTACCGCATCTTTTACCCTGGGAATTGCCTCCGGCAGCGTACAGTGCAGCGTACACCCGGCGGCATGCCGGTGTCCTCCGCCTCCCATACCTGCGCAGATCTCAGATACGTCGAGATACTCCTTGCTCCGCATGCCGACTTTTATCTCATCTTTATGCTTTTCCCGCAGAAAAACGCCTATCTCCACACCCCGGATGTCACGGAGTACCGCATTGATTCCGTCACTTTCGTCGACTTTAGCGTCCGCTTCCCGGTACATTTCCAGCGTTACCCAGGCGATGGATGCCAGACCGCCGCAGAACATTTCCATTTCATCCAGAATGAGATTTCTCAGACGGAGCTTCTGAGGGCGCACACTCTGATACAGAATCACATTAATCTTTTTCGTATCGATTCCCAGATCGTATAGCTCCGCCGTGATCAGATGCGTCTTTTTCGTCGTATTGGTATATTGAAAATTTCCGGTATCTGTAGCGATTCCGGTATATATCGCTTCGCCGATCTCCCGGTCCGGTTCCTCCCCCATCACCAGAAGCAGTTCATACATGATCTCCGCTGTCGCACTGGCCGTGGAATCCACATAATTGAGATCCGCCATATCCTGTCTTGAGATGTGATGGTCGATGCAGACCGTCTTTTCTCCGGCACTTCGGAAGAGATGCTCTCTCTTCGGAAATCTCGATGTACTGCTGCAGTCCAAAGCGACGCACAGATCTCTCTTTTCCAGCTGCGTATCTTCATCCACAAATCTGACATATCCTCTGTCGAGAAATTTCAGGTTGTCCGGAATATCATCCTCAAACAGAATATCCGCCTTTTTCCCCGCCCGGCGCATGGCGCGGCACAGGGCCGCACAGGAGCCGAGCGCATCTCCGTCAGCGACGATATGGGAAAAGATGTATACGGATTCCGCCGCTTTCAGCGCTTCGCTTACCGCCTGCATGCGTTCTCTGATTTCTTCGCTGACTTTCCACATATAATTTCCGCCTTTCCCGCCGTTTTTCTGCCGGCACAGGTGCTCCGCACAGACATCTTACGATCCTGTGCATCGCAGAAGAGAAATCCTAGGATTCCTCTTCTGCGTTCTCTTCCTTCGGATCTGTTTCTTCCTGATCCGTCTCATCTCCGGAAATATGAAGGCTGTCGATCACCGCAGACATGTGCCTCCCGTACTCCAGAGAACTGTCAATCTTAAACGTCAGTTCGGGGATATGTCTCACCTTGACACTTCTTCCGATCTCGCGCCGCAGAATTCCGGACGCGCTTTTCATCGCTGCCAGAATTTCTTTTTTCTCTTCTTCGCTGGCATCCTCGCGAAAATTCTGTCCCATCACGCTCAGATAGACTGTCGCATAGCTGCCGTCGGAGCTGACCTCCACATCGGATACGCTGATCATTTTGCCCTGCAGCCGATGATCCTTCAGTCCCGTAAGAAGCATATTCCCCACTGTTTTTTTTATTTCTTCTCCCAGCCTTGCCGGCCGGTAATTCTTTGCCATACCGTTTTTCTTTTCCCGTTCCGCAGTTTATTTTCTTTCGACTTCCACCATCTTATAAGCTTCTATGATGTCGCCGTCCTTGATATCATTGTAATTTTCGATGCCGATACCGCATTCGTAGCCTTTTCCGACCTCTTTCACATCATCCTTGAAACGCTTCAGAGAAGAGATCTTTCCCTCATGGATTACGATACCGTCGCGTACCAGACGCACGCCGGCGTTGCGTTCCACTTTGCCTTCGAGAACATAGCCTCCGGCCACAATGCCGACATTCGGCACCTTGAAGGTATCTCTGACTTCGATGGTTCCCAGAACCTCCTCGCGGAATTCCGGATCGAGCATTCCCTGCAGAGCAGCTTCCACTTCCTCAATCGCTTCGTAAATGACGCTGTAGGTTCTGATCTCGACGCCGTCGCGCTGTGCCATACCGGCGACAGCGATGCTCGGTCTCACATTAAAGCCGATGATGATCGCATTCGTCGTGCTGGCCAGCATGACATCGGATTCGTTGATCGTTCCCACGCCGGTGTGGATGATCTTAACACCGACATTTTCTTTTTTCAGCTTTTCGAGAGATGTGACCAGAGCGCCGACAGATCCCTGAACGTCCGCCTTGATGATGAGATTGAGTTCTTTCAGCTCGCCCTGCTCGATCTGGCTGAACAGCTGTTCCAGCGTAACGCCGGCATTTTTCTGCATGACCTGTTCTCTCTGCTTCTGCTTTCTGCGTTCAGCAATCTCACGTGCCACTTTATCAGAGCTTACCGCATTAAACTCATCGCCCGCCTCCGGCACATCGGTCAGGCCCAGAATCTCCACAGCCGTAGCCGGTCCGGCCTTTTTCAGTTTTTCACCGCGGAAATTCGTCATTGCCTTGATCCTGCCGCTGCAGTTTCCGGCTACGACAGACATGCCCGCATGCAGTGTTCCGTTCAGTACCAGCAGTGTGGCTACAGGTCCTTTCTGTTTGTCAAGACGCGCCTCGATGACAGTTCCCAGAGCCAGTCTGGAAGGATTGGCGCGGAGTTCCAGCATTTCCGCCTGCAGGAGGATCATCTCCAGCAGGGAATCGATTCCTTCGCCCGTCTTTGCCGATACCGGAACACAGATGACGTCGCCGCCCCATTCTTCGACGAGAATACCGTTTTCCGCCAGGTCCTGTTTTACCTTTTCCGGGTTTGCTCCCGGCTTGTCGATCTTATTGATGGCTACGATGATCGGAACGGCTGCCGCCTTCGCATGGCTGATAGCTTCCACCGTCTGCGGCTTTACGCTGTCATCGGCCGCCACGACGAGAACCGCGATATCCGTCACGTAAGCGCCTCTCGCACGCATGGCCGTAAATGCCTCATGACCCGGCGTGTCGAGGAAGACGATACGCTGACCGTTATGTGTGATCTCCGACGCACCGATATGCTGAGTGATGCCGCCCGATTCGCTGGCAGTAACGCTGGAATGGCGGATCTTGTCGAGAAGCGAAGTCTTTCCGTGATCGACATGTCCCATGACAGTGATGATCGGCGGTCTCGGTCTGAGATCCTCTTCTCTGTCGGTGAAATGCTCAATACCTTCTTCGATCTCTTCTTCCTCCACCTTGCCGATGATGATCTGCTTGTGAAGTTCATCTCCGAGGATCTGAACCGTGTCCTCATCGAGGTTCTGATTGATATTGGCCATGATTCCCATCCGCATCAGTGTCATGATGATTCTGGATGTGGATACATCGATCTGCTCGGAGAGGCCCTTGACTGTAATAGGAACTGTTACAACAATTGCTCCTGCAGGGATTGCCGCTGCCGCTTCTTCCGCTCTTCTGGCGTCTTCCTTACGCTGTTCCTTTCTGTGATCCTTTCTGTGCTTGTGCTGCGGTTTCGCCATGCTCTGATTTCTGCGTCCGCCGTCTCTGCCGCTGTCGCGGCCGTTTTTCCTGTCGTTTCCTCCGCGTGACGCGCCGGCCGCATTATTTCTGATGTGACCGTCTCTGCCGCCTCTCTGATCGCGTCCGCCCTGCTTTGCACCTTCGCTGCGGCCGGAGCCGGCATTCTGACGCCGCCCGTCATTTCTGCGGTCCTTCGCTCCCGCAGACTGTCCCTGCTTTCTGCCGTCATTCTGACGTGCCTTCGGAGACTGAGCGGCCGATTTCTCAGAACTGTTCCTCTGACGCTGGCCGCTGTGGGCACGTTCCTCCTTCTTTTTCTGAGGAGTTCCGGAAACCGGATCCGCGCTCTTTTTTCTTTCTCCCTGGCCGCGTCCTTCCTGGCCCGGTTTCTGCTGCTTCGGCCGGTTTTTGCTCGGATGCTCGTTCCGGTCCTTACGTTCAGCCGCCGGCTTCGCCTCTTTCGGCTTTTCCTCTCTGACAGCGGATTTCTGATTCTTTCCTTCTTTGCTTTTTCCGCCTTTTGCCATCGCATTTCTGACAGCGAGACAGTCTTTCTCCGAAACGACGTTCATATGACTCGACACTTCGATTCCCATCCCGTTCAGCTTATTGAGCATCTCCTTGTTGCCGACGCCCAGTTCCTTGGCTAACTCATATACCCTTGTTGCCATATAATCGACCTCCTTCGCCTCACTCAGCACTATCTACTCATCTTCGATCTCCTTTATCATCGCTTCAGCAAAATTACCGTCTGTGATGCCGAAAACACCTCTCAGCGACATTCCGGCCATCGCCGACAAATCATCGCTCCGCCCGTAAATGCGGAACGATATCTCATACCTTTCACAGAGAGACCTGAATTTATCTTTTGTGTTCTGCGACGTATCCTCTGCGAGGATGATGAGCTTTATTCTGCCCCTGCTGATACTGTTCATACAGGTCCGGTAGCCGGAAAGGATCTTTCCCGCCCGTCTCGCCAGGCCAAAATAGCTCTCAATTTTCCTTCTTTTCATACTTTTCGAGTTCCGTAAAGATCCCGTCCAGGATCTCCTCGGGTATTTTTCTGCCCAGACTTCTCGAAATCGCCTGTTTTTTCCGCGCCGTGCGGAAACATCCGCTGTCAGGACACAGATAGACACCCCGTCCCTGGGCCTTGCCCGTCAGATCCAGACGGACGCTGCCCTCTTTATCGCATACGATCCGGATCAGTTCCCGTTTCGGTCTGGACTGCATACATCCGATGCACCTGCGCACAGGCACTTTCTTTTCTTTCATCACGCCGTCTCCGTTTCCGGCTTACGCCTCATCCGTGAAGACGATACCGTCATCCTCAGGTTCCGGATCCGCCAGATCGTCCTCAGAAAAAGCGCCGCTGTCCGTCGTACAGGCATCCTCCGGCATTCCGCCCGCTTCCTCAAACTGTGTATGACTCTTGATATCGATCTTCCAGCCGCACAGTTTAGCTGCCAGACGGACATTCTGTCCTTCTTTGCCGATGGCCAGCGACAGCTGAAAATCCGGAACGACTACGGTGGCGGAATTTTCCTCTTCGTCGATAAAGACCTGCTCTACCTTTGCAGGACTCAGCGCACTGCTTACCAGCTCCGCCGGATTATCGCTCCAGTTGATGATGTCGATCTTCTCACCGAACAGCTCATCCACGACAGCCTGGACGCGGCTTCCCCGCGGTCCCACACAGGCGCCTACCGCATCGATATCCGGTTCTTCTGTATATACAGCCAGCTTCGTGCGGGAGCCGGCTTCTCTGGAGATACTTTTGATCTCCACGATGCCGTCCCGTATCTCCGGAACTTCCAGTTCAAAAAGCCGTTTGACGAGTCCGGGATGAGAGCGCGACAGATAGACCTGGGGACCTTTCGTCGTCTTTTTCACATCCATGATATAGACTTTCAGACGGGAATTGATACTGTAGATTTCTCCCGGCACCTGCTCTGTGACAGCGAGAATTCCCTCCGTCCGTCCGAGATTTACGAAAACCGTCTCATTGCTGATACGCTGTACGATTCCCGCTACGATTTCACTCTGCCTGCTGGAAAAATCCTCATAGATGATACCCCGCTCCGCTTCGCGGATACGCTGTACGACTACCTGTTTAGCCGTCTGCGCCGCGATGCGTCCGAAATCCTTCGGCGTGACCTTGAATTCGAGAACATCGCCGATCTTGCAGTTTTCATCAAATTCTCTGGCTTCATCCAGCGTAAGTTCACCGTATTCATCCATCACATCTTCGTCTGAAACGACATTTTTGCGCATATATACGTCGATATCCCCGTTGACCCTGTCGATATTGACTCTCACATTCTGCGAATTTCCGTAATTCTTCTTATACGCAGATACGAGGGCCGATTCGATGGCGTCGATGAGAAGATCCTTGGAAATATCTTTTTCCTTTTCCAGTTCTTCTACCGCGAGAATAAATTCTTTATTCATCTGACTGCTCTCCTCCTTAAATGATAACTGCCAGTTTCGTCCTGGAAATCTGCTCCATCGGCAGCTCGAGAACATCTCCGTTCTCCTCCCTTACGGTCACGATGCCGTCTTTCAGGCCGACGAGCTCTCCGCAGATCTGCTTTGTTCCGTTCACCGCCCGGTACAGGCTGATATCCACCGGACGACCTGCGAAACGCACATAATCCGATTCCTTCAGCAGAGGACGGTCCAGTCCCGGCGACGATACTTCGAGGAAATAGTTATCTTCGATCAGATCCGCTTCATCGAGGCGGTCGCTCAGATACCGGCTGACCATCTCACAGTCCTCGATGGAGACATATTCTCCGCTTTCCTCGGGTTTATCTATATATATTCTGAGATAGCGTTCTCTGCCCTCTTTCACGAACTCTATATGAAAAAGCTCCAGCGCATGCTCTTCCAGAAAGTCTGCGAGCAGATCGCGTGCCGCATCTTTTACTCTCTTTTTCGCCATGTTTTGTCAGATCACCTCTCCCTGATCCTGTATCCGGGGAATCCCGGATAAAAGTCCCCTACAATGCACAGAGAGTGGGAATTTCCCACTCTCTGAAATAACATGCATCGTGTTGTTTACATCGTTTTTTATTATACCACAGCCATTTTTGCTCCGCAATATCCAAACGGGATAATCTTATCACATAGAGAAGAAATTGAGCTGATCAGACTCCGACAGCCCGTCCAGAACACCGTAGGCCCGCAGTGTCTCGATATTGCTGGAATTGGCTGTCGTGCGCCCGGCCAGATCCTCCACAGAGCTGAACGGTTGCTTCGCATACTCCTGTTCCAGGCTGAGAGCCGCCGCTTCGCCCATTCCCTCCAGAGCGCGGAAAGGCAGGCGGATCTTCCCGTCCTCCACGGTAAAGCGCAGCGCCTGTGACTTGCCCAGACGTACCGGCAGAAATTCTATGCCTCTGGCATACATCTCATAGACCACTTCGTAGACGAGGTATTCATCCTTTTCCTTATTGCTTGCCTCATTTCCCAGTTTTCTGATCTGATCCATCCGGTCCAGTACCGCATCCAGGCCCCTCAGATTTACCTCTGCGTTGAAAAAATCCACTTTGATGGTATAGTGAACCGCGTAAAAGGCTGCCGGATAATATACCTTAAAATATGCGATCCGGTAGGACATCATGACATAAGCTACGGCGTGAGCCTTCGGAAACATATATTTGATACGCTTACAGGATTCGATATACCAGTCCGGAACGTTGTTTTCGATCATCAGAGCCTCCTGCTCCTCTGTGATGCCTTTGCCCTTCCGCACCCGTTCCATGATCGTGAAGGAATCCTGCTTCGGCACATTTTTCGAGATCAGATAGTTCATGATGTCGTCTCTCGTGGCGATGGCATCATCCATCGTAGCCTGACCGCTGCGTATGAACTCCTGCGCGTTGTTCAGCCATACATCCGTTCCGTGGGAAAATCCGGCGATCCGGACGAGATCAGCGAATTTCTTCGGCTGCGTATCGTCCAGCATCTGCCGGGTGAAGCTGGTACCGAATTCCGGTATGCCGAAGGTTCCGTGCCGCTGACGGTAATCACTGATCCTGATTCCCAGCGTGTCCGTGCCGAGAAAGATGGCATTCACTTTGTCATCACGCAGAGGGATATCCTCCGGCGACACTCCTGTCATATCCTGAAGCATGCGGATCATGGAAGGAACATCGTGACCGAGGATGTCCAGCTTGAGAAGATTTTTCTCGATTTTGTGATAATCGAAGTGAGTGGTTACCGTATCCTTGATCATGCCTTCCGCCGGATGCATGACAGGGCAGAATTCGTAAATCTCTCTGCCTTTCGGAACGACTACCATACCACCCGGATGCTGTCCCGTCGTCTTTCTCACACCGGTACATCCCAGTGCGAGGCGCTCCGCCTCGCACTTATTGACGACGCGTCCGCGTTCCTCAAAATAGCGGTGTACATATCCCAGCGCCATCTTATCTTTGATGGTGCCGATAGTTCCCGCCCGGTAAACGTTTTCCGCGCCGAAGATTTCCTCTACGTATTTATGGGCTACCGGCTGATATTCTCCGGCGAAATTCAGATCGATATCCGGCTCTTTATCTCCCTTGAATCCCAGAAAGACTTCAAACGGTATGTTATGACCCTCTTTCCGGTATGGCGTACCGCAGAGCGGACAGATTTTATCCGGAAGATCCACGCCGCAGTCCGAATCGTAATTTTCCGGAAATTCGCTGTGTTTACATTCGGGATTCGGACAGATGTAGTGAGGCGGCAGGGGATTTACCTCTGTGATACCGTCCATCGTCGCGGCGAAGGAGGACCCCACGGAACCTCTGGATCCCACCAGATAGCCGTCGGACAGAGATTTCTGAACCAGCATCTCCGCTGCCACATACATGACGGCGTAGCCGTTGCCGATGATGGAGGAGAGTTCCCGCTCCAGACGCTGTTCCACGATCTTTGGCAGAGGATCCCCGTAGATCTCATGCGCCTTGTTATAGCATCTCGTCCGCAGACGCTCCTCCGATCCTTCGATTTTCGGCGGACATTTCTCATCGGAAATCGGATGAACATCCCCGATCATATCCGCAATTTTCTGCGGATTATCGATGACGACACGCTGAGCCTCTTCTTCGCCGAGGTAGGCGAATTCTCTTAACATCTCCTCCGTCGTCTTCAGATAGAGCGTTCCCTCCTCATCCAGCTCCTTGAAGCCGTGACCGGCCATAATGATATTTCGGTAAATATAGTCCTCTTTGTTCAGATAATGCGCATCACAGGTAGCTACCACAGGTTTCCCCGTCATTTTTCCGATCTCCACGACTTTCCGGTTGAAATCGAGAAGCTCCTCCTCGCTCTGCACCATGCCCTTTCTCAGCATGAACCGGTTGTTTCCCCGGGGCTGAATCTCCAGATAGTCGTAAAATTCCGCGATTTTTACCAGCTCTTCATCCGGCCTGCCTTCGGTGACGGCCCGGAAAAATTCTCCCGCCTCACAGGCGGAGCCGATGATCAGTCCCTCTCTGTGGCGTATGATCTCCGAGCGCGGCATCCGCGGTCTCTTGTAATGATAATCGATATAGGAATAGGAGACCAGTTTGTAGAGATTCTTCAGCCCTGTCTGATCTTTTGCCAGCAGAATGATATGGCGGGCGGGATTTGTCCGGTAATCCAGTTTTCCGTCAGTCAGAGGAATATCCTCCACCAGATAACCCTCCACGCCGTAAATCACCTTGATTCCCTTCGCTTTTGCCACAGCGTCGGGAAACGCCTGCACCACACCGTGATCGGTGATAGCCACGGCCGGATGTCCCCAGGCTTTCGCCGTTTCGATAAGATCCGCCACATCCATGACTCCGTCGATCTGGCTCATCTTCGTATGTGCGTGCAGCTCGATCCGCTTTCTCGGCGCATTGTCACAGCGCACCTTCTTTTCCGCTTTTTCGATGCTCTGTCCCATGACGACGACCATTTTTTCAAAATTGTCATACTCACAGTTTCCCTGCACGCGGATATAGCTGCCCGTGCGGATGTGTTCGTCAAAGTCTGCCTGTTTCTGCGGTGATATAAACATTTTCACGCAGACGGAATCTGTATTGTCCGTCATATAGATCGAAGCGATGCAGCGGTTATTCTTGATGGAACGGGAATCTGTGCGGAAGACACTGCCCTCTATGATGACGTTTCCGCTGTCCCGCGTCAGATCCTTTATCGCTGTCGCTTCACCGCCGATCGATTTTCCTACGATGAGATTTCCTCTGACGGGTCCTTCGTATCCCCGCCTGCGCGCTGTTTTTCCCTGCCCCGATAC
>CAJFPD010000037.1 GCA_904398315.1 Candidatus Alangreenwoodia gallinarii
CTAAGATAAGTTTGAAGTTCAAAAGTCCGGATCAAATGGTAACAGAGTATTTCTCGAATTGTAACATATGTCTTGACAGTTAAGAGTCATAAGAACTTTGATTGAAAAATAAAGATTGTCATCCGATAAAAAATATGTTATAATAAAAATCGTATTTGCCGGCGTGATGGAATTGGCAGACGTGCGGGACTCAAAATCCCGTGGTGGTAACACCGTATCGGTTCGACCCCGATCGCCGGCACCAGTTCACAGCATATATTCAGACTTCGGAAATGACGGATGCCTCCGGCTTCCGTCCGAAAGCTCAGTTTTCAGGAGGAAAATAAATGGAAAACAGTACTGCAAGCAGTTATCTCATTACGTTTCTGCCGCTGATCCTGATTTTTGTGGCATTCTGGTTCTTTCTCATCCGTCCGCAGAAGAAGAGGGATCAGAAGACGCAGGAGATGAGAAACAGCGTACAGCCGGGAGACGAGATCGTGACGATCGGCGGCGTAGTAGGCAAGGTTCTGTCGGTAAAAGAAGACGCCATCGTTATCTACTGCGGTTCGGACAAGACGAAGATGGAATTTAAAAAATGGGCGATTTCCGAAGTAACGCGGAAAAATGAAAAGCCGGTGAAAGAGGTCAAAGAGCCGGAAAAAACTGAAAGTGCGGAGGCAGCAGAAGTTCATACGAAAAAGAAGATACGCAAGCTCGTGAAAAAGACGGATGACGAAGCTGCGGAAGATGCCGGTCAGGCAGACAATACGGAAAAATAAGATTCAGAGTATCTTATGAAAAAACTAACCGGTCCGGAAACCAAACTGGTTTCCGGACCGGTTGATTTTTTGCTTCCGACAAAGGGATAAAGAAAAATAAATCGGAGAAAGCCTTCATATATATAAGTATGAAGGATGTCGTATTTTTTCCCGGAGAATGTCGTTTTCGGCTTCTGACGGCGCGACACGAAATTTCCGGATGTTCTTGTTTATGGTTTATGGAGTGAATATTATGGATAAGAAAATATCGTGGGACAGCCCGAAAAAAATAATCAGAGGATTTCTCGCCGCGTGGTTTCTGACGGCGCTGGGGATGACAGCGGCGGGGATTGCCATGATGATCACGCCGGTCGGAGTGCATACGGGATCCTGTATCATCATCGCATCTGCTTCAGCGGGAGGATTTCTCTTCGGCAGAGCGTGTGCATCGGCAGTGGGACGAAGGGGAATACTGGTGGGCCTGCTGGCAGGTATTATACTGTCTCTGTCGCTGCTGGCAGCGTATCTTCTGTTTTTCGGTATGACGCTGAACGATTCTCTCAATCTTTTTCCTCTGATTTTTCCTGTGGGTGCTGCTTCTTTCGGCGGGATTTCCGGTGTTTTTGCAGGTGGAAACGTGAAATAATGAATTTTGCGGCCTCCCTTGACAAGATTTATTCTGCTATTGTAAAATAAAAATGTTAATCAGGTATACGAAATACATACTTCGGAGCCGGATACGATAACCCGGCGGAAGTATTAAAAGCGGGGACTGCAGGATTCGTATGCCGCCTGCACAGGCTTCACTGCGGTTCACTGTGAGAACCGCGTATACATGAAACCGGCCGTTCATCTGCACTCTGCAAACCTGACGGTTCACGGGGTTTCATAGTTCGCGGTGAACCTCTAAGCTCCCGCTTTGTCTGCTAAGGCAGACCCGCGGATCGCTAAGAGGTCGTCGCATACATGAAACCGAACCGTTCGTCTGCACCCTGCGGGTTTGGCTCACGGGGTTTCATAGTAATAAAGGAGGAAAAATTATCATGAAAAGAGTAAAGACTATTGCCAGACCTTCACTGAAGGATGCTGCATGCAGCACAGGATGCGGAGAATGTCAGACTTCCTGTCAGTCCGCCTGCAAGACTTCCTGCACGGTTGCAAACCAGAAGTGCGAGAATATCAAGAGAAGATAATTCTGTTTCTATTATGAAAGAAGCTGTCCGAAGCGTTGCTGCCCGCGCGGGTTCAGGTGTGCCTCAGCGGCATAACTGCAGACAGAGCGCGGGTTTGGCGTTCTGCGGGCGGCTTCTTTTTTTTCAGAAGTTGAAGGAAGTGATTTTTTGATACATAAATATGTCTTCAGGGACAGGCCGATCGTCGTCGATGTCAACAGCGGTGCGGTTCATGTCGTGGATCAGCTGATCTACGATGCTCTTGATTTTTACGACGGGAAGCACTGCGATGAAGAATCCATGAAAAAGGCGCTTTCGGTGAGATACGGCGAGGAAGCTCTGCGCGAGGCAAAAGAGGAGATCGATGAGCTGATTGCAGCGGACATGCTCTTCAGTGAAGATTCCGTACCGGAGCAGATCTTTGAATCGAAAAAGCCTGTGGTGAAAGCCATGTGTCTTCATGTGGCGCACGACTGCAATATGAACTGTGCCTACTGCTTCGGCGATAAAGGAGCTTTTGAAGGAAACCGGTGTCTGATGACTCTCGAGACAGGCAAAAAGGCTCTCGATTTCCTCATGCAGAATTCGGGAAGCCGGCACAATCTCGAGGTGGATTTTTTCGGCGGAGAACCTCTGATGAATTTCGATGTCGTCAGAAAACTGGTGGAGTACGGACGTCAGGAAGAGGGTAAATACGATAAGAACATCAGATTTACAATCACGACGAACGGGATTCTTCTCGATGATGAGAAAACGGACTATATAAATGAAGTGATGGATAATGTAATCCTCAGTATCGACGGACGTCCTGAAGTAAATGACCGCATGCGCAAAACGGTAAACGGTCAGGGTACCTATGATATTATCACACGCAATTATAAGAATTTTATCGAAAAGCGGGACGGTCTGTACTATGTGAGGGGAACGTTTACGAGATATAATCTCGATTTTGCCGATGATGTCAGGCATCTGCTGGATCTGGGATTCCGGAATGTCTCCGTGGAACCCGTCGTCACTTCTCCGGAATATGATTATGCGCTGAGAGAGGAAGATACGGAAACTATTCTGGCGGAATATGACAGGCTCAGCGATATGTTTCTGGAATATGCCCGGGAGGGAAAACCTTTTGATTTCTTCCATTTTAATGTGGATCTGAATCAGGGGCCGTGCGTGATCAAACGCGTTTCCGGGTGCGGAGCGGGAACGGAATATGTGGCCGTTTCACCGGAAGGAGACATCTATCCGTGCCATCAGTTTGTGGGGAATCCTCTGTTCAGACTGGGAAATCTCAGAGATGACGCGTTTGAAAATAAACTGTTCGACCTGTTTAACGGAGCTCATATCTACAACAAGCAGGAGTGCAGAGACTGCTGGGCGAAATTTTACTGCAGCGGCGGATGTCATGCCAATGCGTATCACACCAACGGAACGATCATGGAGCCATACCGGCTCGGATGTGAGCTGGAAAAGAAGAGAGTCGAATGCGCCATCGGCATTCAGGCGTATCTGACCGACGAATACGGGGAAGGAGTTTTGCAGGAAAGATGAAGAAGTTCAATAAAATCATGGCTGTCGTCATCATCCTCATCATCATCGGCGGCTGGTATATCACAGTGTCCGGAGCAGGAAACGCGATCGGTTCCATCCGGGATTATATCAAACTGGGGCTCGACCTTCAGGGCGGCGTCTATGTCGTTCTGGAAGCGGATACAGACGCTACGGGATCAGATCTCGATTCTCTGATGTCACAGACTCAGGCGGTTATCGAACGAAGAGTCAATGAGATGGGACTGACGAATCCGATCGTTACTATCGAGGGAGAAAACCGCATTCGTGTGGAACTGCCGGGAGCAGACGATGCGGAGGCGGCAATTGAGCAGATCGGAAGGACGGCTCAGCTGGAATTCGTCCTGGCAGACGGAACGGTGGCTGTGGACGGAAGCCATATCAGCGACGCCGGTACACAGCTCAATCAGAACGGATCGGGCTATGTGGTGACGCTGGAATTCGATTCGGAAGGAGCTGCAGCTTTTGAAGCGGCAACACAGAAAATCGTCAATGGCGAGGTGACAGCGGATGAGACGATGAGCCAGCAGGGAATTACGTCGAATATGCTTCTGATCGTCCTCGACGATGAGATCATCTCTTCGCCGACGGTAGGCACCGTCATCAGCGGAGGAAACGCTCAGATCGAAGGAAATTTCACTCAGGAAGAAGCTTCTCAGCTGGCGGCTCTGATCCGCGGCGGAGCTCTGCCGGTAGGTCTGGAAGAAGTACAGACAAATATCGTGGGACCTTCTCTCGGCATGGATTCCCTGACAGAGAGTATCGTTGCGGCGCTGATCGGCGTGGCGCTCGTCATGCTGCTGATGCTGCTGGTATACCGCCTGCCGGGGCTGGCGGCTGATATCGCTCTGGCCCTTTACTGCCTCATATTCGTCTGGATCATCGCAGCATTCGGAACGGTGCTGAC
>CAJFPD010000038.1 GCA_904398315.1 Candidatus Alangreenwoodia gallinarii
CTGGGGAGCAGGATCATCAGTTCCGTTCTGATTCTGCTCGGAGGTCTGATTCTCATGAAGGTGGCCACCTATTTCATGAAAAAAGTGCTGAAACGCTCCGCACTGGACGCGGCACTGTACACGTTTATCATCAATACGGCCAGGGTTTTGATGTGGGTCGTTCTCATCATCACGCTGCTCAGCAATCTGGGCGTGCCGACGACGACGTTCATCACCGTGGTCGGCGCATGCGGTGCGGCCATCGCACTGGCCCTCAAAGACAGCCTGAGCAATTTTGCGGGCGGCGTTCTGATCATCGTCAACAAGCCCTTTGAAAAGGGCGATTATATCGAAACCGCAGGGATCGGCGGAAAGGTGGAGAAGATCGATCTGCTGTACTCCACGCTGGTGACACTGGACAATAAGGTGATTTCCATTCCGAACGGGAAGCTGTCCAGCGATGTGGTCGTCAATTTCTCCAGGGCTGACCGGCGGAGAGTGGACACGAAGTTCAGCATAGGCTATAACGATGACATCGGACAGGCAAAGGCGGTGATCCGCTCTATCATAAAGAAAGCGAATCTCTTTTTCGACGATCCTGAGCCTACCATCGGTGTATCCTCCTACGGTGACAATGCCGTGGAGATCGAGGTGCTGGCCTGGTGCAAGACGGAGAATTATTACCCTGCCAAATATTATCTCCAGGAGGAGGTAAAAAAAGCCTTTGATAAAAACGGCATCGAAATCCCGTATCCGCAGCTCGTCATTCATATGGGAGAGGATTCTGTCCCTGCCGGAATGCAGACTGCCGGCGATGCGGCTACAGAGCCGGATGAAAATACAGTAGCGGAGAGTGAGAAGACGGCAGGATCAGCTGAATCGGAGGAAACAGCAGAAACGGCAGGAACAGCCGGGATGTCCGGCGCCGGCAAAGCGGAGCAGGCCGGAGAAGATGCAGCGGAAGAAGAGAGCATAGCGGATGCATTCCGAAATATCCTGAATCTCGGAAATCCGGGCGGTTTTGAAAACTTCGGAAAGAGAAGGAAAACCGGGAAAAATAAAAAAGGTGGGAAGTCTAAAACCCGGAAGAATCAGAGATACCGGAGGACAGATGTGAGAAGCGGTGAAAAAACGCAGAAAGAGACAGGCCGGCGCGACGGCGGAGAAAACAGGAAAGAGACGGAAGAAACAGGAAATGGAAAAGATATACATTAAAAACGGAAGAATTCTCGATCCTTCCGTGCGGCTGGATCAGAAAGCGGATCTTCTGATCTGCGGCGGAGTCATCGAGGGAATTTATGAATGCGGTACAGGAGAGACGGACGGAGATACGCGGATTATCGATGCGGAAGGAAAATGGGTGGCTCCCGGCCTGATCGACGTTCACGTTCACCTGAGGGAACCCGGCCTGGAATACAAAGAGGATATCGCCTCCGGCTGCAGAGCGGCTGCGGCAGGGGGATTTACCGCTGTGTGTCCGATGCCCAATACCGATCCGGTGACGGACAATCCGGAGACGGTGCGGTATATCGCGGAAAAGGCGCAGGAAGCATGCGGTGTCAAAGTCCTGCCCTGTGCGGCCATCACCGTCGGAGAGAAGGGGAAAACGCTGACCGATATGGAAGCGCTGAAAAAAGCCGGCGTCTGCGGCTTCAGCGAGGACGGCAGATCGGTATCGGATCTCCTGATGATGCGGGAGGCGATGCAGAAGGCGAAATCCCTGGAGCTGCCGATTTTCGATCATACGCAGCAGCACGAAATCTCCGGCAGCGGCTGCATGAATCTCGGAAAATTTGCGGACCGGCTGGGTCTGGAGGGAATCCCTCCGGAGGCGGAGGAGATGATGACGATCCGGGACATTCTGCTGGCCAAGGAGACAGGCTGTCGTCTGCACCTGTCCCATATCAGCACCAGAGGAAGTCTGGATCTGATCCGGACCGCCAAGAGCTGGGACATTCCGCTGACGGCGGAGACAGCGCCTCATTATTTCACTCTTTCCGACGGCGATGTGGAAGTTGCAGAGTCCGAGAAAACGGACGACCAGGATCCTGATCCGTATCATATCGTCCGGACGCCGTCCGGGCTCAGAGCAGATACACACAGAAAGATGAATCCTCCGCTGCGCACGAAAAAAGACATGTTTGCGGTGATCAGCGCGATCATGGACGGAACAATCGATGCCATCGCCACGGATCACGCTCCCCACGCACGGGAGGAAAAGGCGCAGCCTTTTGAGAAGGCGCCTTTCGGTGTTATCGGTCTGGAGACGAGCTTTGCGGTCAGCCACACACAGCTGGTGGTTCCCGGATTTATCACACCTCTGCGGCTGATCTCGCTGATGAGTACAAATCCTGCGAAGATTCTGGGCTTTGAAGGCGGTACTCTGCGGGACGGCAGGCCGGCGGATGTGGTCATTCTCGATCCGGAGGAGATATGGACCATCGGGGCGGAACCTTTCGTTTCTAAAGCGGAGAACACACCTTTTGCGGGTATGCGCGTGAAAGGCAGAGTATGTATGACGATTGCGGACGGAAAGATCATTTACGAGAGGTAATCAATATGATAGACAGACTGACAGAGGCGATCCGGAAAAAGGAAAATCCGACGGTGGCAGGACTGGATCCTACGCCGGAAATGATGCCGGAATTTCTGAAAATCCGGTATTTTTCCGAGTTCGGACGGACGGCGGAAGCGGTGCGCAGGATGTTTACGGAATTCAACCGTAACATCATCGATGCTCTCTGTGACATCGTTCCCGCGGTGAAGCCGCAGATCGCTATGTATGAGAAATACGGGCCTGAAGGGCTGAAAGCATATAACGATACCTGCGCATATGCGCGCATGAAGGGACTCGTGGTCATCGGAGATATCAAGAGAGGGGATATCTCCTCCACCGCCGCCGCTTACGCGGCTCATCTGAGCGGTGCGGAGGCGGACGGACATCATCTGGAGACGTGGAAGGAGGATGCGGTGACGCTGAATCCTTAC
>CAJFPD010000039.1 GCA_904398315.1 Candidatus Alangreenwoodia gallinarii
AACCGACCGCTCATCTGCGCCCTTATGGGCTTGATTCGCGGGGTTTCATAGTATAAAATATGTGGGACATCGTTTTTTCGCATAGGCGAGCTATGGAAAAAGCAGTTCAGTATTTTCAAGAAGAGGTGAAAGTTATGAAAAGCATGAAAAAGTTTCTGTCGGTGCTGATGATCCTGGCGATGGTTCTGGCACTGGCTGCCTGCTCGGGTGACAACAGCACATCCGGCGGCTCTGCGGATTCTTCCGCGGACAGCGGTTCCGCAGAAGTTCTCGTCGTCGGTACGGAACCGACCTTCCCGCCGTTTGATACGACGGATGATCAGGGAAACATCGTCGGCTTCGATATGGATCTCATCAAGGCTATCGGTGAAGATCAGGGATTCGATGTGGAATTCCGCAATCTCGAGTTTGACGGCCTGATCGCTGCTCTTCAGTCCGGTACGATCGATATCGCCATCGCCGGCATGGATGCCAGCGACGAGAGAAAAGAGCAGGTGGATTTCAGTGATCCGTACTATGAAAGCAGCCTGATCGTCGCAGTGGCGGCAGACAATAATACGATTCAGAGCGTCGATGATCTGACACCTGACATGAAAGTGGCGGCACAGATCGGAACCACCGGTGCTAAAATGGTAGAAAATCTGGCATCAGAGGGCAAGATCGCAGAAGCCGTTATCCTCAACGGTCTGGATACAGCCATGATGCAGCTGGTTAACGGAGATGTACAGGCGGTCATCAACGATACGCCGGTGACGGAATCCTATATCGCGAAACAGCCGGACAAGATCAAGATGGTCGGCGAAGAGATGGAAGCGTCGGCTCCGTATGCCATCGCCGTTCAGAAGGGCAATACGGAACTTCTGGATAAGATCAACGCAGGACTGGCTAAAGTTCAGAGCGACGGAACCTTTGACGAACTGCTGCAGAAATGGATGACCGGTTCCAGCGATTCCGGCACGGAAGCGGAATCCGGAACGGAATCCGGATCTGAAGAAGGAACGGATGCGGCAGCCTGATTGCTCAAAAGGACTTTGACGTTTTGGACGTTCTTCTGCGGAAAAGATTTTTTCGCACATATCCGCCCCGCGTCTGCCTGCAGATACAGCGGGGAAAAATAAAAAAGCATAGAATGAAAAACGAGCCGCAGGCATGTATCGTCTGCGGCTCGTTTTAAAAATACATCTTTTTTCCCCGGAATGCGGCTTTCGCCGCAGAAAGGAAGAGATCATGAAAAAACAGGAAATGCCGTTTCATATCCGGTGCCGGGCGTCTGAGGTGGGAAAATACTGTCTCATGCCGGGTGATCCGGGACGGTGCGAGAAGATCGTGCAGTATTTCGACAATCCGGTGTTTATCAGTTCCAACCGGGAATACACTGTCTACACCGGAGAGCTGGCCGGCGAAAGGGTGAGTGTCGTCTCTTCGGGAATCGGAGGTCCGTCGGCAGCCATCGCCATGGAGGAACTGGCGGATCTGGGCGTCCACACTTTCATCCGCATCGGCACCTGCGGAGGAATTTCTCTCGATGTCCGAAGCGGAGATCTGGTCGTGGCTTCGGGAGCTGTGCGTATGGAAGGTACCAGCAGAGAATACGCACCGCCGGAATTTCCAGCCGTACCTGATTTTGAGGTTCTGCAGGCTCTGGCCGATGCGGCGGCCGGGTCTGAAAGGACGTATCACGTAGGTGTCGTTCAGTGCAAGGATTCTTTTTACGGGCAGCATGAGCCGGAACGGATGCCGGTCTCTTCTGAGCTACAGCAGAAGTGGGAAGCCTGGAAGCGTCTGGGGGTTCTCGCCTCGGAGATGGAATCCGCCGCTCTTTTCACCGTGGCGGCAAGCCGGCGTCTGCGCTGCGGCTCCGTCTTTCATGTGATCTGGAATCAGGAACGGGAGGCCGCCGGCATGGAGGACTGCGAGGATCATGATATTTCCGGAGTGATCCGGACCGGAGCCGAAGCTCTGAAACTGCTCATCAGGCGGGACCGGAGAAAGGAAGAGGGAAGCCTGTGATACCTCTGAGTTTCCGATGACAGCGGCCTGTACGGAAATTAGTATTTGTGTTATGCCTGTGGTGCATGTATAATAAATATGTTAAACTTCCGGAAAAGAAAGACAGTTTAAATATTACAGTGATTACAGGAGAGAAAAAGTATGGAAGGTTTTCTGGCCGTTCTCGCACCCTACGGTGAAGGCATCGTCACCGCTCTGCACGGCATCGGCATGACGCTGGGCGTTACCGCGGGTGCGATTATTCTGGGCATGGTCATCGGTCTGATCATGGCGCTGGGAAAATTATCGAAATTCAAAATCGCGCGCTGGCCCGCGTCCGTCTATGTGGAAATTATACGGGGTACGCCGCTGTTCGTGCAGGTTCTGATCCTCGCCTACGGCGTTCCGTATCTCGTCAGCACCATATCAGACGGTACGGTCCGCTTCAACTGGCAGCCGCTTTATCTCGTGGGTATTCTGGCCTGCGGCTTTAACAGCGGAGCATATCTGGCGGAGATCATACGAAGCGGCATACAGGCGGTGGACAGAGGCCAGACTGAGGCGGCCCGCTCACTAGGTATGACAAACGGACAGAATATGAGATATATCGTTCTGCCGCAGGCTCTGAAAATCATTCTGCCTGCCATGGCAAACGAATTCGTTACGCTGATCAAGGAGACGTCTATCCTCTCCTATGTAGGCATCGTGGAGATAACCAGACAGGGTGTCCTGTGGGCGTCCAGGGATTTCGCGACGTTCCCGGCCTATATCGGCGTCGCCGTCGTCTATCTGTGTCTGACGATTCCTCTTTCGAGAGTGGTGGCGTATCTGGAGAAACGCATGGGCAGTGCAGGCCCGTCGATGAAAAAGAGAAAGGCGGGGATGTGATCATGATACGGATCGAAAATCTCACAAAGAGCTTCGGCGATAATGTGGTGCTCCGCAATATCTCGGAGCATATCGTGCAGAATGAGGTCGTCTGTGTAATCGGCCCCTCGGGTTCCGGAAAGAGTACCTTTCTCCGCTGCCTGAACAGACTGGAGACGCCCACGGAGGGAAAGATCTATCTGGACGATGTTCTGATAGAAGAATCGAACATCAACGAAGTTCGTGCGAAGATGGGAATGGTATTCCAGAACTTCAATCTTTTTCCTCATAAGTCAGTACTTGACAATATCACTCTCGCTCCGTTGAAAGTGAAAAAGGAGGACAGGGCACAGGCGGAGGCGGAAGCGGTGGAGCTTCTGGGAAAAGTCGGACTGGCGGACAAGAAGGACGCCTATCCCGATGAACTCTCCGGCGGCCAGAAACAGAGAGTAGCCATCGCCAGAGCGCTGGCCATGAAACCGGAAGTCATGCTGTTCGATGAGCCGACTTCGGCGCTGGATCCGGAGATGGTGGGAGAGGTGCTGGAAGTCATGAGAGAGCTGGCGGTCAACGGTATGACGATGGTGATCGTTACTCACGAGATGGGATTTGCAAAAGAAGCGGCAAACCGGGTCTTTTTCATGGATCAGGGATATATCATGGAACAGGGGACACCGCAGCAGATCTTTGAGGATCCGCAGAACGAGCGGACGAAGAGCTTTCTGAGCAAAGTGCTCTGACGGGCGGATCCGGCAGGATACAGGTATTTCGGCTTCGGAGCGGATTCTTTTCCGCTTTGCAGCCTTTTAAATACAAAGCGGGATCAGCTGCTTTGGCTCGTGTGTCAAAAGCGGCTTTCCTCTTTAACAGCGATTTACAACTTGAAAAAATACCGGCTCCGGAAATTTCCGGAACCGGTATTTTTCATGCCCTTTTTTGTTTTCTTCTTAATAATTTTCTGCCTTCTGCTCAAAATATGCCTGAGGAACTCCGCATACCGGACAGTTCGGCGGAGCATCCGTACCTTCGAAAGAAAAACCGCAGTGTTTGCAGATCCAGCGGATCTTTTCCGGCTTGGAAAATACCTGGTTGTTGTCGATATTCTGTGTCAGCTTTTCGTAACGCGCTTCGTGCTCTTTTTCTATCCGGGCGATCTGTTCAAACTTCAGCGCAAGATCGGCAAAACCCTCTTTTTTCGCTGTTTCGGCAAAGCCGGCGTACATATCGCTCCATTCATATCGTTCACCTGCGGCAGCGGCGATGAGATTGTCTCTCGTATTGCTGATACCGTTGAGTTCCTTGAACCAGATTTCGGCGTGCTCCCGTTCATTTGACGCTGTTTCGTCGAAAATGTCGGCGATCTGCTGATAGCCTTCCTGCCTTGCGGCGTAGGCGTAGAAAGAGTACTTCATAGCTGCCTCTGATTCTCCGGAAAATGCATTCCGGAGATTTTTATCCGTTTCGGTGCCGGTGAGATTTTTCATCCTTTGTTTACCTCCTGCTCTGATAAATTCGCTCGTCCGACGGTGTCACTTTCGGAAAAGCTCATGGTCAGTATATCCCATTCTCCGTTGAAATATTACAGTTTTGCTTGTAAATAAAAAAACGGTGTGGTACAATGTCACGTAAATGCTCTTTCTGCAGTAACAGCAGGCCCCGAAGCTCCCGAAGCTCCCGCAGCGCCCGCTTCAGCGAACCCGCACACGCCGAGGAAACTGCGCATACAGGAAATCAGCCGCTCATCTTCGCCTGAAAGGCCCGATTTGCGGGATTTCCCTGTAAGACCTGCCGCGATTTTCTCCGAAACTCGGATCAGGGCTTCACTGGCCTGCGGGTTTCCGGTTTGCGGTAGATTCCTGGGTTCACCGCCGCCTGGCGGCGCTTCACCGGGGAATCCTCGCATACGGGAAACTGACCGCTCACCTGCGCCCTTCGGGCTTGGTTCGCGGGGTTTCCCGGTAACGATAGACATATTTAGGAGTGTTTTGTTTTATGGAAGTGGAACTTAAGTATCTGATCGAGGATGAGGAAACACAGAAGAAGCTCTGGAACGAGTCCGTATTTAAAAAATACGGTGATGTGGATCCGCGTGGAGAGACCAATATGAGGGCAGTCTATTATGATACCCGGGATGGTCTGCTGCACAGCGTCGATGCGGCATTCCGCATCAGAAAGGAAAACGAGCGTCTGGTGGCTACCCTGAAATGGGGCGGACGCAATCAGAACGAGCTTTCTGAGAGAGAGGAACTCAACATACCGCTGTGCGGTCTGTCGGATGCTGAAAAACCGACTCTGAAAGTCTTTGCGGAGAGCAAGAAAGGACGAGAACTGATAGAACTGGTCGGAGACCGGGAGCTGGTGCCGGTGGTTGAGACGAGCTTTACGAGGAAGACAATGCGCATCGATACGGGGAAATCCATCTGTGAAGCGGCGCTCGACACGGGAAAAATCATTACCGCAGGCGGAAATGCAGACATCCGGGAACTGGAGCTCGAACTGTTTTCCGGCAGTGTGGAGGATCTCGAAGAAATCGGCAGCGATATCGCCGAGAGATTTTCTCTTCGGGCCGGCGTCAAGTCGAAATACGCCAGAGGAATAGAACTGCGTCAGAAAAGCGTGTAAATGTTCAGAAAATGCCCGCTCTGGACCCTTTGGTATACTTTACAAAAAGCAGGAAGCGGGGTATAATTTCTTAACATTATGAAAAAAATTGTGGGAGGACAAACAGAGACATGAAAGCAACTTTCATCAGCAGGGAAATCAATACCGTCAGCATGACGATGGAAATTACGGCGGAAGAGTTTGAAAATGCCATCAATAAGGTATATAAAGCAAAGAGAAACCTCTTCACGGTAGATGGTTTCCGCAAGGGCAAGGCTCCGAGAAAACTCATCGAGTCAAAATACGGCAAGGGTGTTTTCTATGAGGACGCGCTCAGCGAGGCGTTCAACGATAATTATGCCACGGCTCTCGAAGAGATCGGTTATGAACCGGTCGATCATCCGGACATCGATCTCGGCGATCAGCAGGTGGAATCAGGAAAGGGCATCGTTTTCAACATCAAGTTTGTTACGGAGCCGGAAGTGGACGTTAAAAATTATAAAGGCATTCATGTCGAAGTTCCCGCAGCCGTTGTAACAGAAGATGATATCGATACGCAGCTCAGAAGCTACGCACAGAGAAACGCGAGACTTGTGACGGTAGACCGGGCTGCAGGTATGGGCGACACTGTCGTTCTCGACTACGCAGGCTTTACGCAGGACGGCGAGCAGTTTGACGGGGGCACGGCGGAAGGTCACAGACTGAAGCTCGGCTCTCACGAATTCATTCCGGGATTTGAAGAGCAGCTCGTGGGCGTAAAGGCCGGTGATGAGAGAGATGTGGACTGCACGTTCCCGATCGATTATCCGGGCGACCGCCTGGCAGGTCAGGTAGTGACCTTCAAATGCAAAATACATGAGGTAAAGGAAGAGGAACTTCCTCCGATCGATGATGATCTGGCCAAGGAGTGCAGCGAATTCGATACGCTGGACGAGTGGAAGAAAGAGATCGAAGAAAAGGTTCTGGCAAATAAAAAGCAGCAGAACGAAAACAGAGCACAGAATGAGATTCTGAATCATCTCTATGAGGAGACGATTATCGACATTCCGGAAGTCATGATAGAGCATCAGATCGATGACCTCCTCAGAAATTTCGATCAGCAGCTGAGCTACAGCGGTATGGGTCTCAACGAATATCTCGAGGCGACTCACACCGATATGGATGAGTTCAGAGAACAGGTCAGAAATGAGGCGGAAAAGAAGGTAAAGACACGTCTTATCGTAGAAGCGATCGCCGAGAAGGAAGGCCTGACGGCGGAAGAAGATGAGATTCAGGAAGAACTGAAGAAGATGTCCGTTCAGTATGGCGTAACGCCGGAAAAGATGGCGGAGATCATCGGCGACGACATCAAATATCTCAAGAAGGAGATCAGCGGAAAGAAAGCGATTCAGCTGCTGACGGAAAATGCGGTGATCGAAGAGGTGGAGGAGAACTCCGGATCTGACGAGACACCGGAAGCGGCAGCGGAAGAAGCGGAAAAGACCGCGGAAACAGCGGATGAAGCGTCTGCGGAAGAAGAAAAGACCGCAGAATAGTACGGTCCGCATGACAAAAACATTACCCGGAAAGTATGAAAATAGGATCTGTCTCGCATGGATCCTATTTCATCTGTCATAAGGAGGATTTTATGGCACTGATACCTATGGTCATAGAACAGACGTCGAGAGGAGAGCGTTCCTATGATATTTACTCCAGACTTCTCAAGGACCGGATCATTTTTCTCAGCGAAGAGGTCAATGATCATACGGCAAGCCTGATTGCGGCTCAGATGCTCTTTCTGGAGTCGGAGGACCCGGATGCGGATATCAGCTTTTATATCAATAGCCCGGGCGGTTCCATCACGGCCGGGATGGCGATTTATGACACCATGCAGTATGTGAAGCCGGATGTATCCACGATCTGTATCGGGATGGCAGCCAGCATGGGGGCATTTCTTCTCTCATCCGGAGCGAAGGGCAAGCGCTTTGCGCTGCCGAATGCGGAGATCATGATTCACCAGCCTCTCGGAGGAATGCAGGGACAGGCGGAGGATATGAGAATTCACGCGGAGCGGATTATCCGGATGCGCGACAGACTCAACAAGATCCTGGCTATGAATACAGGACAGAGACTGTCCACGATAGAAAAGGATACGGACCGCGATAATTTCCTCGATCCGGATGAAGCGGTGGCATACGGCCTCATCGACAAAGTAATAAAATACAGATAATTCAGAAGAACTGCAGGAACAGAACTACAGACAATCCTGAACGTAAACCTGTCATTGACGGAGGGAAAATAAAATGACGAAATTCGACGATTCCAAGCAGCTTAAGTGCTCTTTCTGCGGTAAGCCGCAGGATCAGGTGCGCCGTCTCGTCGCGGGCCCGGGTGTCTATATCTGTGACGAGTGCATTGCGCTCTGTGAGGATATCATAAGAGAAGAGTTTGCAGCGGATGAACAGGCAGTGGAACATGAAGGCAGAGAACTGCCGAAGCCGAAGGAGATTGCGGATACCCTGTCGGAATACGTGATCGGCCAGGAAGAAGCAAAGAAAAATCTCGCGGTGGCGGTATATAATCATTATAAGAGGATCTACAGCGCGGATCTCGCACAGGATGACGGTGTGGAGCTTCAGAAGAGCAATATCATCATGATCGGACCTACCGGCTCCGGAAAGACTCTGCTGGCACAGACACTGGCAAAAATCCTGGACGTTCCGTTTGCTATCGCAGATGCTACGGCTCTGACAGAAGCGGGATACGTCGGCGAAGACGTGGAAAATATTCTCTTAAAGTTAATTCAGGCAGCTGATTTTGATATAGAACGGGCTCAGAAGGGTATAATATATATCGATGAAATCGACAAGATTGCCAGAAAGTCCGAAAATGTATCCATTACCCGCGATGTCAGCGGCGAAGGCGTACAGCAGGCGCTGCTGAAAATTCTGGAAGGCACCGTTGCCAGCGTTCCGCCGCAGGGCGGAAGAAAGCATCCGCATCAGGAGTTTATTCAGATAGACACTTCGAATATTCTTTTCGTGTGCGGAGGAGCGTTTGACGGTATGGAGGATGTGATCAGCCGGCGTGTCGGTAAAAAAACCATCGGCTTCAATTCGGATATGGCATCTGTCAAGGCGGCGAAAGGCGAGCTTCTCAAGCAGATTCAGCCGGAAGACCTGCTGAAATTCGGACTGATTCCGGAATTTGTGGGACGTCTTCCTGTAATGGTCACGCTTGACGAACTCGACACAGAAGCGCTGGTGAGAATCATCAATGAACCGAAAAATGCTCTCTTGAAGCAGTATAAGAAGCTGTTCTCCATGGATAACGTGGAACTGGAAGTTGAGGACGAGGCGATGGTCAGAATCGCCGAAAAGGCGATTGAGCGGAAGACCGGAGCGAGAGGACTCAGAAGCATTATGGAGGGTCTTGTAACCGACATTATGTTTGAGATTCCGTCCAGAAAAGATGTCAGAAAATGCATCATTACGAAAGATACCGTGGACGGCGCTGCGGAGCCGGCTCTTGTACTGAACGGTGAGGAAACCAAAAAGGATTCAAAAGGGGCATGATAAATGCCCCTTTATCTGTAATCAGATCAAGGAGGTGGAAGATATGTCAGAGAATGAAAAGGACATGTTGAAAAGAACCCCGGACAATGAAGAAGAAAAAGCGGCAGGAGCGGAAGACAGAGAAAGCTCCGGCGAAAAATACGATAAAATGATCGAAGATCTCGTTCATGTGGAGAGTATGCCGTCGGACGAGATGCCGGTGATTCCTTTAAGGGGAATTTCCATTTTTCCGACCATGGTAATTCATTTTGACGTGGGAAGGGAAAAATCGGTCAGTGCACTGGAGCATGCGATGCTGTCGGATCAGACGGTCTTTCTGGTCACTCAGAAGAACTCTGAGACAGACCTGCCGACACCGGAGGATTTCTTCCAGTTCGGAACGGTAGCGCGCATCAAACAGATGCTCCGGCTGCCCGGAAATGCCATCCGCGTTCTGGTGGAAGGCGTTTCCCGCGGAAAAATTACGGATATGATTCACGAGGTACCGTATTTCAGAGCGAAGATCGAATACGTCAGAGAACATGAGAGCCGGATGGAGGATCCGAACGCGGAAGCGCTGCGCAGAGCTGTATTCCAGCAGTTTGTGGAATATGTGGAGGTCTCACAGAAGCTGACGGCGGAAATTCTGCCGGGTATTGAGGCCATCAGTTCGCCGGGCAGGCTGGCGGACGTCATCACTTCCAACCTCGATCTCAAGGTGGAGGAAAAGCAGCAGATCCTCGAAGCTGTCGATGTGGTGGAGCGTCTGGAAAAGGTCAGCGAATTCCTCCGCAGAGAAAACGAAGTGCTCAAGATCGAACAGGAGATCTCGCAGAAAGTAAAGAGTCGTCTGAACGAAAATCAGCGGGAATATTACCTGCGGGAACAGATGAAGACGATTCAGGGCGAACTGGGCCAGGACGAATCCATCGAAGATGAGGTGGAAGGCTGGCTGCAGCAGCTCGAAGAGCTGAATCTCGATCAGAAGACACACGACAAGGTGGAAAAGGAAATCAAGCGCATGCTGCGGATCCAGCCGGCATCGGCGGATGCCTCCGTACTGCGGACCTACATCGAATGTGTGCTGGAGCTGCCGTGGAATAAAGCTACGGTAGATGACATCGATCTGAAGAAGACGAAAAAGATACTCGATGAGGATCACTACGGCCTGCAGAAGGTCAAAGACCGGATTCTGGAATATCTGGCCGTTATGAGTCTGTCGGAGGATTTCAAGGGCCCGATTCTCTGTCTGGTAGGACCTCCGGGTGTGGGCAAGACGTCCATCGCCCGTTCCATCGCCCGTTCCATCGGCAGGGAGTTCGTGCGCATGTCGCTGGGCGGCGTCCATGACGAGGCGGAGATCCGCGGACACAGAAGAACGTATGTGGGAGCGATTCCGGGAAGAATCATCACATCTATCCGCGATGTGGGTGTAAACAATCCGGTATTTCTGCTGGATGAGATCGACAAGGTGGCTTCGGACTACCGCGGAGATCCTGCAGCGGCTCTGCTGGAGGTACTCGACCCGGAACAGAATAAGGATTTCAAGGATCATTATCTCGATCTGCCGTTCGATCTCTCCCGTGTTCTCTTTATTACGACGGCAAATTCCACGGATACGATTCCGCGTCCGCTGCTTGACCGTATGGAACTCATCAGTCTGACAGGCTATACGGAAGAAGAGAAAGTGAAGATCGCACAGCGCCACCTTATTCCGAAACAGATTAAGGAGAACGGCCTGAAAAAGAAACAGATCAGTATCTCTGAAGGCGCGATCCGAAACGTGATCAATTACTATACCAGGGAGTCCGGTGTGCGTAATCTCGAACGTGAGATCGGCAGTATCTGCCGGAAAGCGGCGAGAAAGGTCGTGGAGAGCGGGAAGCGGAGCGCTTCTTACAGAGTGACTGCAGGCAATCTGGAATCCTATCTGGGGAAGAAAAAGACGAGTTATGATATCGTCGAAGGCGGCAGCGAAGTCGGCGTAACCACAGGTATGGCGTGGACTGCGGTCGGCGGTGATACACTTTTCATCGAGACGACAGTCATGAAGGGAAGCGGAAAGCTGGTTCTGACCGGTCAGCTCGGCGATGTGATGCAGGAGTCGGCAAAGGCAGGCCTGTCGGTGATAAGGACGAGAAGTGAGTCGCTGGGAATCGACGAGGATTTCTACAAAAATAAAGATATTCACATTCACATTCCGGAAGGTGCGACGCCGAAAGACGGACCTTCCGCCGGCGTCACCATGTGCACATCCATGGTTTCGGCTCTGACAAATACGCCTGTGCGCAGAGATCTGGCCATGACCGGAGAAATTACGCTGCGGGGGAAAGTACTTCCTGTGGGCGGAATAAAGGAAAAGGTCATCGCGGCACACAGAGCCGGAGTCAAGAAGGTCCTGCTTCCTCGGGAAAACATGAAGGACATCGATGAGCTCCCTCAGAATGTGAGACATGATCTCGAATTCCGGGCCATCGATACCATCGATGAAGTTCTCGAAGAGGCTCTCGTAACGGTAGCATGAGATGAAAATAAAAAAAGCGGAACTCGCGGCGGTTGCTGTTAAAAAAGAGCAGTATCCGCCGGAGGATCTGCCGGAAATCGCCTTTGCCGGCAGGTCCAATGTGGGAAAATCCTCTCTTTTCAATATGCTGGTGAACCGGCGCAATTTCGCCCGGGTCAGCGGCAATCCGGGAAAGACGAGGACAATTAATTTCTTTGAGGTGAACGGAAATTTCCGCATCGTGGATCTGCCCGGATATGGCTATGCGAAGGTATCCAGGTCCATGAGCCGGGAATGGGGCGCGATGATGGAGCGGTATCTGGAGAACAGGCCGAACCTCCTGAAAGTCGTTCAGCTCGTCGATATCCGCCACGAACCGACGGCTCAGGATGTGCAGATGTATGAATATCTGAAATATCACGGACTGGACGGAATCGTAGCGGCCACCAAGTCGGACAAAATTTCGAGAAATGCCATGGCGAAAAATCTCGCGGTGATTCGCAGAACACTGGGGATGAAACCGGAAGATATCATCGTACCTGTCTCTTCTCTGAAAAAGACCGGATGCGAAGAGCTTCTCGGCCGGCTGGAGGAACTTCTCGGCGGTCAGGAAAGAATACCTGTTTCCGGCGGTCAGGAGTGAGAAAACCGGAGGAGCGTCAATGCAGTTTATATCGCTTACCGTACTCATCAGGCGCATAAAATCGATAAAATCATTTTTAAAGGACCCGAAAGTCCCAAAACGCAGGAAATTACTCGTCATATTTGGTATAATATATCTGCTCATGCCGATCGATCTGATTCCTGCGCCGGTTTTGCTGTTCGGACTGGTAGACGATGCGGTGCTCTGGCTGTTTATCCTGACGCACCTGAGAGACGAACTGGACAGATACTGGAAAGATGACGGAAATTCTTTTTCGCCGGAAAAGGATCTGAAGGGAAAGAACATCGTCGAAGGTACGGCAACCGAGCTGAAACCGGATGAGGAAGAGGAGCGCGGCAGCAGAAGATAAGGGAGGATATCGAACATTGATCAGTATTCCTGGATACGAAGTCGGCGGCATTCTGCTGTCGGAAGAGGAGATCGCAGCCCGGGTTGCGGAACTCGGACAGAGGATCACGCAGGACTATGCGGGCGAAAAGCTCCTGGTCATCGGAATTTTGAAAGGAGCATTTGTCTTTATGTCGGATCTGATACGACAGATTGATCTCGACCTTGAGACAGATTTTATGGCGGCTTCCAGTTACGGCAGCGGTACGGAATCTTCCGGAGAAGTGCGGATTACGAAGGAGCCCGGCGTCGATCTTGCCGGACGTCACGTGCTGCTGGTGGAAGACATCGTGGATTCCGGTATTACGCTGAAATATCTGAAAGATACCTATTTTGCGGACAGAGATATCAGATCGGTGAAGATCTGTGCTCTTCTCGACAAACCTGCGAGGAGAAAGGCGGATATAACGCCGGATTATAAGGGCTTTACGGTGGATGACAGATTCATCGTAGGATACGGTCTGGATTATCGGGAGCACTTCCGCCAGCTTCCGCATATCACGTATCTCGTTGAAAAATGAGACACGTCCTGCGGCCGTTTTTCGTGCGGCTGCGGATATCAGAGATGAAGGGCTGCGCCCGGCGGTGCGGCATAACCTTTACGGTAGGGTCTGACACGCCCGAACCTATATGCCCGGGGAGATCATATGAAATCTGTTCCGTACAGGGAGAGATCGCCGAACCGGGAATCCTCCGGCATTTGCCGCGGGAAAATGTCAGATGATACATACAACAGATGAGCTATTTTAAGGAGGACGAAATGGGTTACACAGTACCTGCAGGCATTTCCAACAAACACGTACATCTTTCAGAGGCTGATTTCAAGACTCTCTTCGGCGAAGACGCTGAAATGTCATTTTTCAAAAAACTCTCTCAGCCGGGCCAGTTTGCGACAGATGACAAAGTCGACATTGTAGGACCGATAGGAACACTGAAGGGTATCCGTATCCTCGGACCTTACAGAAAGCAGACGCAGGTGGAACTGGCTCAGACGGACTGCTTTGCGACGGGTATCAAAGGCGTGCTCAGAGAATCCGGCAAGCTGGAAGGCACACCGGGATGTAAGCTGGTCGGCCCGAAGGGTGAAGTGGAACTGACGGAAGGCGTTATCGTGGCTCAGAGACATATCCATCTCTCTACCGCTCAGGCGGAAGAAGCGGGTGTAAAGAACGGCGACATCGTCAAGGTGAAGTTTGACGGCCCGAGAGCTCTTGTCTTTGACAATGTCGTAGTAAGAGCAGGTGATACGCATGAACGCGATATGCATCTGGACACGGACGAAGCCAATGCGGCAGGCCTGCAGAACGGACAGCTCGGAGAAATCGTAAAATAGCGGCTGGTTTCCGGCAAAAGCGTGAATTAATACAGGAAAGAGGCTTTTAGGTGGAAAATTTAAGCAGCGTAATCGAATATACAAATGTGAAGAAGACGGCTACGATCGGTGATATCAGAAGTCTGTGCAAGCAGGCCATGATCAATCATTACAGGGCTGTCTGCGTCAATTCCGGTTTTGTAAGATATTGTCTGGAGGAATTCAAAAGCAACCGCGACATCGTCATCGTATCCACGGCGGGATTTCCGGGAGGCGGCGGTTCTTTCAAGGCGAAGATCTATGAAGCTATTTCAGCGGCGGAGGAAGGCGCCAGAGAAATCGATTTCATGATCAATGTCGGCCTGCTCAAGGAGCGCAAGGACAAGGAAGTGCGGGAGGAAATCCGCCATGTCGTGCGTAATACGAAGGGGCTGGCTCAGTGCAAGATTATCATCGAAGCTCCTCTTCTCACCCAGGAAGAGATCGTCAGAGTTTCTCAGATGGCTGTGGAGGAAGGCGCCGATTATATCAAGACGGCTTCCGGCTTTGACGGTCCGACGACGGTGGACATGGTCAAGCTGATCAGAAAGACAGTCGGAAAGAACTGCAAAATCAAGGCTGCAGGCGGAATCCGCGATGCAAAGACGGTGGAGGAGATGATCCGCGCCGGCGCGGATACCATCGGCACCAGCACGCTGATCAAATTTGACGAAGAATAGAAAAGACCTGCGGAAAGCGGAAGGCTCCGCATAAAGATCCGGAGGCTTCGGGAAAAGAACGGAATATTGTCAGGAGATATCGGAAAAACGGATATTTCCGCGAAATAAAAAAGCTGCGGTACGCCGCAGCTTTTTTATCTTCCTTTCAGAAAGCGGTGAATTCCCTGGATATACAGCCGTTTTTTCAGCCGCTTTTTCACCGGGAAATTCTGCATGGATAAACCGGCCGTTGCCTCTTCCGGCAGAGACGGATTCACGGAGTTTCACAGTAAATGCAGTTATTTAGAAATCCAACCGTTGCGGATTATTCGCCTTTGATCTGGCGGATGCAGTCGGCACACACATTTTTTCCGTGGATCGTCACGACATCTTTTGCATTTCCGCAGAAAATGCAGGCAGGCTCGTATTTCTTGAGCATGATGTATTCGCCGTCCACGAAGATCTCGATGGGATCTTCGTGGTGGATGTTGAGCGTTCTGCGAAGCTCGATAGGAAGTACGATTCTTCCGAGTTCATCAACTTTTCTTACGATTCCGGTAGCTTTCATGAATGTTCTCCTTTACTTTTAATTAATCTGACTATGAAAATAATTTTTTGATAGCAACGAGTGCATTGACAAGGCTGACGAGAGCTTTGAATGAGCTCTGGTTTTCCTTGATGAATTCAGCCATATCCGCGGAAGACTCCGAAATGGACATGACGGTGTCTTCCACCCCCTTGGAAGCGTGTGAAATCATACCTGTCACTACCTGTGTGTCTTCGAGAATTTTGCTGAGAGCCTTTAATGCCGGAATGAGATGCCTGACCGCTCTGATAAGGTAGATCAGCAGGACCGCGGCACAGACGCCTACCAAAATCAATAGGGCGTCACCGATCGTTATGGTTGTATTCATAAATAACTCCTGACCGCTGTCTGCCGGGTGGCAGACCGTCCGGCTGTGCCGGACTGAAATATATATTCATGTTCCGGAAATTTTCCGGATACTTTATTATTACTCATTTTCCTGTTTTTTACAACCATTTTGCGGCAATTTTTTGGCAACTATGGCATAAACATCTATGTAAGAGATAATATGCGACGATCGGGGTGAGCTGTTTGAATAAAATCTGGTTCGGAATGCTGGCCATGGGATTTCTCTGTTATGCGGCCGGGCAGAGTCCTTCCGGGGAAGGATTCGGAAATTTTACGCAGGGAATGCTTCAGAGCTGCGAGGATGCGGTGTATTTTGTCATCGGACTGATCGGCATCATGGGGCTTTGGAGCGGTTTCATGAATATCGCCAGAGGATCGGGTCTGATTCACGCACTGGCGGAAAAGAGCAGATCTTTCATGAGATATCTCTTTCCTAAGGAAAAAAATGAGGAGACGATCATGATGATGCTCATGGGATTTGCCGCAAATATTTTCGGGGCCGGAAACAGTGCGACAGTCTTCAGTCTGCAGGCCATGAAGATGCTGGATGAGGAGAACGGACGGAGGGAAGAGGCAAGCGATGAGATGTGTATGTTTGCGGCGGTCAATATGTCGATGCTGCAGCTGGTTCCGATTACGGTGATTCAGATCAGGGCAAATGCCGGATCGGCTTCTCCGGAGGATATCATCCTGCCTTCCGTTCTGTCCGGCGCGGCTGCGACGGCGGCCAGTGTGCTCGTCTGCCGCTATTATGAGCGGCGCAGATCTTTGCACCGGGGAGGGAGGATTTCTGCGAGATGAGTGAAATATTTGCCGCAGTCTCCGGATTTTTCCTGCCTGCCCTTCTGGCGCTGATTCTCGTCCACGGTTTCGTAAAGAAGGCACCGGTATATGATCTCTTCGTGGAAGGATGCAGAGAGGGAATTCAGGCGGCTGTCGAAATCACGCCGTATATCATCGCGGTCTTTCTGGTGATTCAGATCATGACGGATTCCGGCGCCCTGGATCTTCTGGAAAGGCTGTGCGAACCGTTGCTGACGCCGCTGGGGATCCCGGAAGAGCTGATCTCTTTTATGATCATGCGGCCGGTATCGGGCAGCGGAACTCTGGCTATCATCGAAAATATCGCCGATACGTACGGTCCGGACAGTTTTCTGTGCCGATGCGCCTCTGTCATGATGGGAAGCAGCGAGACGATTCTCTACGCGGTGGCCGTCTATTTCGGAGCGACTCATGTGAAAAAAATGCGCCATACGGTGACGGCGGGCGTCGTCGGCTATGTGGTGGGTATCTGGCTGTCGGTTCTTCTGTGTCGTATCATGTGATGCTTAATTTATCTTAAAACGTCCTCCGAAAAACGATATGCGGGCCGACGCGGATTGCCCGGCATTTCTTTCTGGTGTATAATAAATAAAAAGCCCCTCTGCGGGGCTTTACACTGATATTTCCGGTTCCGAAAAATTTTATGTCATATCAGTTGTTTTCCTTTCTGACACGGTTTAAAATCCGATATTGCGCGAAGATTAACGGAAAGAATCTTTTCCCGGGTGCGGTCTGTCTTGACACGGCAGAGGGAATCGCATAGAATAATAACGATGCTCTGATGGAGTTTTGAAATTGACATGTATTTCGGTGATCTTGTGAAATACATTTTGGAGGAGAAAAGTGGCTAAGTTTTTAGTTAAAGATAACGGACCTCTGACAGGCGAGGTTACGATCAGCGGATCGAAAAATTCGGTTCTTCCGATTATGGCGGCGACGTTGCTGTCGGACGAGGAATGTGTGATCTGCGATGCTCCCGATCTTCGGGATGTCGATGTGATGTGCCGGCTTCTGGAGGGTCTGGATGTGGAAGTAAATGCCGATTTTAAGGAGAACATCCTGTCGCTGCGTGCGGTCAATGTGACCAGAAATGAGGTCCCGTTTGATCTTGCGAAGCGCATGAGAGCTTCTATTCTTACGATGGGCCCTCTTCTTGCCAGGATGGGCAGTGCCAGAGCAGCTCTTCCGGGAGGCTGCGCTATCGGGGCGAGGCCGATCGATCTCCATTTGAAAGGCTTTGAACTCATGGGGGCTGAACTGGAATACGGCGCCAACTATGTGGAGGCGAGAGCGGACAGGCTGCGCGGCGCGAAAATCTATCTCGATTATCCCAGCGTCGGCGCCACGGAAAATATCATGGCGGCAGCCTCTCTGGCCGACGGCACGACGGTGATCGAAAATGTGGCCAAGGAACCGGAAATCGTGGATCTCGCCAGCTTTCTGAATAAGATGGGCGCCCGTATCAAAGGCGCAGGGACGGATACGATCAAGATCGAAGGTGTGGAACGCCTTCACGGAACGAAACATATCGTCATTCCCGACCGGATCGAGATGGGAACCTTTATGGTAGCTGCGGCGATTACGAGAGGAGATGTCCTGCTCCGCAATGTGGTGCCGGATCACGTCCGTCCGGTCATCGCAAAACTGAGGGAGTGCGGCTGTCTCGTGGAAGATACGCAGGAAGGTCTGAGAGTCAGAGCGAATGAGAAACCGCTGGTGGCTACCGACATAAAGACGCTGCCTTATCCGGGCTTTCCGACGGATATGCAGTCGCAGTTCATGGCTCTTCTCACCACGGTGGAGGGGAGGAGTACGGTGATCGAGACAGTTTTCGAGAACCGTTACATGCATATCAGTGAGCTGAACCGGATGGGAGCAAATATCACCATCGAAGGCAGGAGTGCGGTGATTCCCGGCAGTACGCATCTCGTCGGATGCCAGGTTATGTCCACCGATCTGCGGGCCGGAGCGGCTCTCGTCCTTGCGGGACTGGCTGCAGAGGGGACGACGGAGATTTCAGAAATCTATCATATCGAGAGAGGATATTCTCAGTTTGTCGAGAAGCTGCGCGGCATCGGTGCGGATATCAGCCGCGTTGACTGACGGAGAATATCAGAGAGACAGAAAAATAAGACTTATGCGCCGGCGGCTTTACCGGGCAGAGGTCTTCATCAGAAAAATGCGAGGCAGGCCGTCCCGGAAGGGGCGGCCTGCAGCCGTTTATTTACGGTCCGAGGCTGTTTCGGAGAAGTATTTCGTTCCGTACTGTTTTCCGGTCATAAATATTGCGGCCGGATCATATATATGATAGCGACGGCAGAGGAGGGACAGGATATGAGAAAAGGGACAGGTTTATTCCGGAGGATGACAGTTCGCCGCCGTTCGTCAGGGAGCGGAAGAAAGCAGAACGGCCGTACTTTCGGCAGGAAATCCGGGAGGCTGATGAACGCTCTGCCTGTGGCGGTTTTTACAATTCTGCTGATAATATGCACGTTTTCAAATGCTCCGTTTGAAAACGGAGAAGACGGAAAAGAGGTTCTTTCATCTGTGAGAAATGTTCTGGGAGATCTTCTGAGCTCTCACGGGGGCGCCGGCGGCGGAGAGACGGCGGATGACGGTTCGGATGAGGATACCACGCTGAAGGAGCTTGCGGCAATATCAGGAGAGACGATCCGCGTGCTGATGACGGAAACGGGAGAAATCAGGGAGGTACCGCTGGAAGAGTATACGGCATGTGTCGTCGCCTCGGAGATGCCCGCCGATTTTGAGATGGAAGCTCTCAAGGCACAGGCGGTGGCGGCGCGCACGTATGCTGCGGCGAGAAAAAAGGATTTTGAAGAGGATCAGTGCGCTCATTCGGACGACGGCGCTTATGTGTGCGACTCCACTCACTGTCAGGTCTACCGGGACGAAGCGGCCCTGGAGGAGGTGAAAGGCGGTCAGTGGATGAAAGAAAGCTTTCTGAAGATTTTACGCGCGGTGAGTCAGACGGCGGGAGAGGTACTGTATTACGGCGGTGAACTGGTGGAGCAGCCGCTCTTTTTTTCCTCCGGCGGCGACAGAACTGAAAATTCAGAGGATGTTTTCGTCAGTACGATTCCGTATCTGAGAAGTGTCGAAAGCGGAGACTACGAGGCGGAATCTCCTTACAACAGCGTGAAGACGGAGATCGGTCTGCAGGAGCTGAGATCGGAGCTGGCGGCCGGATACGGAGAGGCGGAAGCGCAGTCCGTGACACCGGACAACATCAGTATTCTCGGCAGGACGGAAGGCGGTGCCGTATCGGAGATACGGTTCGGCGATCTGACGCTGACGGGCCGGCAGGTCAGAGAGCTGCTGAATCTGAAGTCAGCCGATTTTGAGATAAGTGTTACAGGCGATACCGTGACCTTCGTGACCAGCGGCAGCGGCCACCGGGTCGGCCTCAGTCAGTATGGAGCCGACGGAATGGCGGAACAGGGCAGCGATTATACGGAGATTCTGAGCCATTACTATTCCGGCATAAACATCGGGCAGATCGGAAAATGATAAAAAAATCTCTCCGGAAAAAATAAAAGCCCCCGAAAAAACGGAAGGGCGGCAGAATCGGCCCGGATTTTCGGGGGAAAAATTTTTTCGTTTTTTCAGTTTTCCATCAGCATTTCGGCGACCTTATAGATGTCGCCGGCTCCCATGGTGAGAACCATGTCGCCGTCCTTTGCGTTTTCGCGGACAAATCCGGCGATCTCCTCAAGGGTACTGAAATAGTATGCCTCTCTGTCGGGCTGTCTTTTTCTGATCTCTTCGATCAGGCGCTGTGAGCTGATCTTGTAGATATTTTTTTCTCTGGCGGCGTATATTTCGGCCATGATGAGGACATCGGTGTCGTCAAAAGCCGTCAGAAATTCGTCAAAGAGAGCCAGAGTCCTCGTATAGGTGTGAGGCTGGAAGAGACACCAGAGACGATTGTGAGGAATATTGCGGCAGGCCTTCAGCGTAGCTCTGATTTCCGTCGGGTGATGGGCGTAGTCATCGATGACGGTGACATTGTTTTTCGTCGTGCCGAGGACGTCAAATCTTCTCTGAGTGCCGTGGAAGCTGCGCAGCGTCCGGATGATATCCTGCGGAGCGACGCCCAGCGTATAACAGGTGGCAAAAGATGCTAAAGCGTTGCTGATGTTATGCTCACCCGGAATCTCCAGCTGGACTCTGCCGAGCGTCTGTCCTTTGCTGCAGACATCGAAGAGCGGATGTCCCTCTGAGTTGAATTCGATGTTGGCGGCGTAAAAGTCGGCGTTTTCGCTGAAACCGAAAGTGATCACATGACAGTCCGCGTCGGCGATAACCCGGCTGACGAAAGGATTGGCTTCGTAGGCGATGATGTATCCGTCTTTGGGAACGAGCTTCGCAAACCGGTCAAAGGAAGCGACGATATGATCGATATCCTTGAAATAATCCAGATGATCGGAATCGATATTGAGGATAATTTCGATTTTCGGTCTCAGGCTGAGAAAACTGTCCATGTATTCGCAGGCTTCCGTTACGAAGAGATCGCTTTTTCCGATTTTGACATTTCCGTGAAATTCGTTCAGATTGCCGCCGACCAGAATCGTGGGGTCCTTTTTTGCATTGTCCAGGATGAGAGAGACCATCGAAGTGGTCGTCGTCTTGCCGTGGGTGCCGGATACGGCGATGCTGGTGGAATAGTCGTGCATGAGAGCTCCCAGAGCTTCAGCTCTCGTGACGGCAGGGATACCCGCTTCGCGGGCAGCCAGCAGCTCAGGATTTTCCCGGGATATAGCGGAGGAATAGACTATGAGATCAGCTCCGGCGATATTGCCGGCGTCATGTCCTTCGAAGATCCGGATTCCCCTGGAAGCGAGATGGGCCGTCGTATCCGAAAGTTTCATATCGGATCCTGATACCGTATATCCGCGGGAGCAGAAAATTTCGGCCACCGCACTGAGGCCGATGCCTCCGATGCCGATGCAGTGAATATGATTGTATTTTGTAATATCTAACATGGATAACCTCTCTGATCAATACGTTTACGCAGTCGGAATGATATGTAATGCGGAAGATATCCGGCGGAGCACAGATCAGTTGCCGCATTCGATGCTGATTTCATTGAAGATAGACAGGATATCGTCTACCGTGGTATTCCGTTTTTCTTCTTCATCTTTATCCAATATAACACTCCCCTGATGCATCATCAAGAGACGATTTCCGTACTGTACAGCGTACCGGAGATTGTGCGTCACCATGATAGTGGTCACCTGTTTTTCCCGGACGATCTTATCCGTAAGCTCCATGATGATCTCTGCTGTCTTCGGATCCAGCGCGGCTGTGTGCTCGTCGAGAATGAGAAATTCGATGGGCTGCATAGTGGCCATCAGCAGAGCCAGTGCCTGACGCTGTCCGCCGGACAGCGAACCGACGGGAACGTGGATTTTGTCTTCCAGTCCGAGATTGAGCTCATGGAGCATCTCTTTATAATATGGGATCCGGGCTTTGTTGGTGCCGCGGGAAAGACCGTAAAAGCGCCCTTTATTATCTGCTATGGAAAGATTTTCCAATATATTCATGCTCGGGCAGGTACCCTTTGCGGGGTCCTGATAGACGCGGCCGATACGTCTGTGGCGGATATAGTCTTTCTGGTTGGAGACGTCGGTGCCGTTGATGAGAATCTGGCCGCTGTCGGCGAGGATTGTGCCGCAGATCAGATTGAGCAGAGAAGTCTTTCCGGATCCGTTGCTGCCGATGACGGAGACGAACTGATTGTCAGGGATGGAGAGATTAAAATCCCGGTAGAGAACCTGTTCGTTGACCGTGCCGGCATTATATGTCTTGCAGATGTGTTTAAGCTCCAGCATTTTTCTTCACCCTGGCCTTTCTTTCCATGCTGATGACGAGAATAATCAGGAACAGTACCGCTGTGATGAGCTTGAGGTCCTGAGAGGGCATGCCGAGCCGGATGGCGATAGCCACGCAGGCTCTGTAGATGATGGAACCGATGACGACGCTGGAGGTGACGCGCAGCAGAGTTACCTTGCGGAACAGGCTGGTGCCGATGATGACACTTGCCAGTCCGATGACCACCGTTCCCGTTCCCATAGAGGCATCGAAAAATCTCTGGTGCTGTGCGAAAAGACAGCCGCTCATGGTTACCAGCGCATTGGAGATAGCCAGTCCGACGATTTTTATCTTGCCCTTGTCCACTCCCTGGGAGGTGACGATGGTTTCGTT
>CAJFPD010000040.1 GCA_904398315.1 Candidatus Alangreenwoodia gallinarii
ATAAACTTCCGCGCGTAAGCGTAAATTTCCATGATACGCTCCAAATCCTTTTCTGTCGTCTTTCTTATTTTCATGATACTTTTCCGGCTCTTCTGATTCCTTTCTCTTTCTATTTTTCCGCATAAACTTCTTCCGCACTGCCGCCGGTCAGAACCTCAGGACCGATGTCATTTCCGGCCGTTTACGTCACCGGCATTTCCGGAGTCCGAAAAACAGAACCCGCGCTGTCACCGCTGCATGTTTTCCGCAATTATATATATACACATATATCCCGCAGATGTCTATACTTCTTTTGCCGCGGATATGCCTGCCGGTAACAGGCGGTACGGCAAGTATAGCAGACCTCTGTAAAAGAATCGTCAGGAAAACGGGAGGCAGAGGTAAATCCCGGTGTCTTTACGCAAAAACGGACATTTCTTTCCGATACACTGATTATTCCGGCTGCTGTAGGAACATGTTATCTCCGAATGTTCCATCTCCACTCCCAGATGTTCTCTGACAAAACCGACCGCTTCGCGTACGGAAAGCCAGGAATCCCGTTTACAGCAGCGCGGACCGCCGTTTTCTCCGATTGCCTGCAGCGCTTTAGCCGTCATTTTATGAGACAGGGAGAAATTTTCTCCGCCCAGAGGCGTGGAACCGGTGATGACGGATATAAACATTCCGGCGCTGATGCCCGCTCCGCAGGCGCCCCAGAATCCGCAGGCGCCTCCCGGAACTTCCCTGCCTCTGCGGCTCATCTCGGGAAGAGCCTTTTTCAGGTCGATGTGGCCTCCGGCATTTCCATAAGCCGTCAGGAGCGCCATCCCCACCATAATGTGATGCTCCGGTCCGTGCATGTGGCAGAACGGCATGGCCATCATCCTGCCGAGTATCTCCACAGGATCTGACGACTTTTCCTCCAGGCACAGCCCTGTCAAAGCATCGATTCCCTGCATGTGACATTCGCTGCAGACGTAGTGTCCGTCAGTACAACGCGTTCTGCTTCTTTCTTTCCTGTGGCATAACACACACTCCATCTCCGCATCTTCGTCCAGATATTCCAGCGGCGCGCCGCAGATCAGACATTCTTCGTTCATCTTTCTGTTTATCCTTTCAAAATTGCTTTCCCAACATCGTGTTCTTTCGCTGGCTGCCGGATCTCATCCAGAACGGCCGGGCGTATTCCTGTCTCCCTTTTCATCTCTTCTGCGCCTTTCCGCTTATTTTCCCATGCGTTTTTCTATCTCACCGACCACAGTCCGCAGCACTTTGATTCTGGCATAATATTTGCAGTTTCCCTCTACGATGACCCACGGAGCATACTTCGTGGAAGTCCTGCGAAACATCTCGCTGACGGCGTCTTCGTACTGATCCCATTTTTCGCGGTTGCGCCAGTCCTCCGCCGTGATCTTCCACCGTTTTTCCGGATTTTCCTGACGCTCCCGGAATCTTCGTTCCTGCTCGTCCCTGTCGATGTGCAGCCAGAATTTGATGATGACGGCTCCCGCGTCGGAAAGATCCCTCTCCATGTCGTTGATCTCACGATATGCGCGTTTCCATTCTTCCGGGGTGCAGAGGCCTTCGATTCTCTCCACCAGAACGCGGCCGTACCACGTGCGGTCAAAGATGGCCACATGTCCGTCTTTCGGCATCGACCTCCAGAATCTCCAGAGATAATGATGCTCCTTTTCGATATCGTTGGGCGCGGCGGTGGGATTGACGTCGTATCCTCTGGCATCCATCTTCTCCGTCAGACGCCGGATCGCCCCGCCTTTTCCGGCGGCGTCCCATCCTTCAAATCCGATGACCACAGGGATTCTTCTGAGATAAAGCTCCTCGTGCAGTCCGGCCAGCTTTTTCTGCAGCTTCTTTTTCTTTTCCTCATATTCTTCCCGGGTATAGCTCAGGCTCAGGTCCACTCCGGAAAGAACAGAAGTATCGGAATCCTCCGTTTCTCCGGCTGTACAGCGAGAAATATTCCAAAACCGGCCGTTGCCGGACAAAGAGCTCCTCTCATCGCCGGAAGAGGCGGCGGTTGCCGCTTCCTCTATCTCTTTCGCGTTCCTTCCATTCCATCTTCCTGCCGTCTCTTCTTCTTTCTTTTTTCGCGCATTTTCCTGCCTTCCTATCACCGCGTCTCCGTTCTGTTTCCGAAGCTTTTCAACCCGCTCCGCCATCGCCCGGATTACAGCAGTGTAGATTCCGACCGTCGCAGACCTGTTATCTGTCGCCCCGATGATCGTCCAGGGAGCGTAGTCCGCATCTGTCCCGCGCAGCATATCTTCTATCATGGAAGCGTATTCTTCATACCTGTTGTTGCGCTGCCGGTCTCCCTGACTCACTCTCCACGCCGTAGAGGAATTTTCTTCCAGTTTCTGAAATCTCTTTTTCTGCTCTTTCCGGTCGATATGGAGGAAAAGTTTGATGATCAGATTTCCGTCGTCGGAAAGCTGCCGCTCAAAAGAGCGGATGGAACGAAAAGCCGCCGGAAGGTCTTTTTCCTTCGTTTTCCCGTCAAACCGGTCGATCAGGACCTTCCGGTTCCAGCTTCCGTCATATACCGCGATTCGTCCCCGGGCCGGCGTCTTTGTCCAGAATCTCCACAGAAACGGATGCATCCGTTCCTCTTCCGTCTCCTCCTTGACGGTAAAGACCCGAAAGCCCCTTGGATCCATGCTGTGAATCAGGCGGCCGATCTGCAGCCCTTTTCCGGAAGCTCCGAACCCTTCAAAAACGATGAGGACAGGAATGTTCAGCGCCCGGCATTCTCTCTGAAGCCGCCCCAGTTCCGCCTCCAGATGCGGCATCTTCTCTTTATATTCCGATTTCGGAATCCTTCCCGTAAGATCTGTTTTTTCCAGCATCGTTTCACTCCTCCCCTGACAGACTGACATCTCAGACTATACCAGTATTATGCTACAGACGGGAATCCGATTCAACAGAAATACCGGAGCCGCTGCTTCCGCATCCACGCTTCTATTATCTATTATCTATGATCGCGACGATTATCTATCGCGGCGATTATCGCGGCAGACGGCGCCTTTGACATACCGGAAGGAATATTCCGCTTCCGGACGACGGCAAAGCGGCCATTTCATCCGGCGCTCCCCGGCCCGGAAGTTCTGCCCGATTTCTGACCGGTAAAACCCGGAAAAGACAGATATATGGAAATTTTTCTTTATATCTATCCGTATATCGACCCGTGAAAATCCCGCGGCCGGATGTTAGAATAAAAGCCGGAAAGAGGAAAAAACGGAAGGGGGACAAATACCGCGATGAAACAGAACATCATGCTGATCGAAGATGACAGCGAAATCCGGAATATGGTGACAGACTATTTATCCATGGAATTTTCCGTACTCTCTTTCGGCGACGGAAAGACAGCCATGCAGAGCGCTGCCGATTACAGCGGATATGACCTGATTCTTTTGGATCTGATGCTGCCGGATATGAGCGGCATGGAGATCATCA
>CAJFPD010000041.1 GCA_904398315.1 Candidatus Alangreenwoodia gallinarii
AGAAATTGCCGCGCGGTTCCGGGCCGGTTTCCTGTATTTCCCGTTTCCTTCTCTGTTTTCGCCGGCCGGCATGCCGGCTGGACATCGCCATAGTGTCCTTTCAGGATCGCATCCTTTATACACTTATACACTTATACACTTTTTTAATACATTTTTATGCGCCGCACTTATACACTGTTGTACACCGTACGGCATCATTATTCTCCTGATACATCTTCCAGCGCCCGGCAGAGATCATAAAAGGCCAGCGCCGCGCCTTTGCGCGTCAGCGGCGAACTGCCGGTAAGACCGCTGTCAAAGGTTACGCCCTGGCGGGCCGCATAGCGCTCTAAAAGCAGATCGAACTGCTCTGCCGTCACCGGATCGGAGGGACCGAACTGACCGTTCCCGTATCCCACCACCAGTCCGTTCTGCGCCGCCCAGCCCACATATCCGCTGTACCAGGTGCCGTCCGACACGTCGGAAAACAGATCGGTTTCCTGCTGCTCCGCCTGTGCCAGTCTTCCCAGCAGTGTCACCGCCATGGCACGGTTCAGGCCGGAATCGGGAGAAAAAGCGGTTTCCGACGTACCCAGCATGATGCCGTTTTCATACAGATACCGCACCGCTTCGTAAGCGGAATCCGTCTTTTCCAGATCGGTGAAAGGAAGATCCTCCGCCGTCAGTTCTTCGTAGTGCTCCCGCGCGTAGCTCAGAGCCGTGCCCACGTTCAACCGGGCTCCCGTCCCCACGTAACCCGACAGATTTTCCTGCGCGTCCGCCGTTGAAAGCAGGATTTCCTTCATCTCCGCCGCCGAAAGGCCCCCGGCATAAGAGTGGAGCATGGCGGCGGCAGCCGACAGAATCGGCGCAGACATGGAGGTGCCGGTCATATAGCTGTAAGTGTTATCTGCCGTCAGGCTCAGAATACAGGTGCCCGGCACAGCGATATCTACGGTTTCCGCTCCGTAATTTGAAGTGCTGTGCAGCGTACCGTCCGGCCTCAGGTTGGCCGCGGAAATGATATTGTCCAGATCAAAACTGGCAGGATAGCACGGAGTCTGATCGGTATTCCTCCCGTCATTTCCCGCCGAGATGACGAAGAGCATACCGGAATCCGCGATCGTCTGCCTCAGCGCCCGGTCGTAACTGTCGGTGCCCATGCTCAGATTGCAGATCGACGCGCCGTTCGCTTCGGCATACCGAATCGCCCGGATAACAGAATCTGTGGTGCCGCTGCCGTCTCTTCCTCCCAGCGCCTTCAGCACCATGATCTTCACAGAGCCGTCGCTGACGATGCCGGAAATACCGGTTCCGTTTCCGGAAGCGGCGGCGATGCTGCCCGCGCCGTGTGTACCGTGGCTGTCCTCGCTGCCGGTATAGATGACAGGATTTCCGTTATAAAAATTCCAGCCGTTCACATCATCGATATATCCGTTTCCGTCGTCGTCGATGCCGTTTCCGGCGATCTCATCCTCATTTTTCCAGAATACATCCCCGAAATCCTCGTGGCCGGTATCCACTCCCGTATCGATCAGAGCGATGACCGTCTCACTTTTTTCGCTGCCTGCATCTCTGTAGATCTCCCAGGCCTCTTCCACATTGATATCGATCCCGCTGACGGAGGTCAGCGTCGAAGCGGCTGTGCCGGTCTCCGCCGCGCCGTCTGTTTCCGTATCGTATTCCGCATCGGAGGACGCCCCGAACGGATACCATCCGAACCAGAAATCCGGCCATCCGCCGAGAAAATCAGGCCACGGATTGATCCACTCTCCCGGAGCCGAAGGCTGTTCGAAGGGATCATCATATACGGGATAATCGTTCTCCTGATCTTCGATCTCGAAAGATCCGTCATTGTACAACGCCCACTGTTCGGCGAACATCGCGTCATTTACCGTTTCAACGGAAAGGGCGTCGGCCGTGTACTCAAAATTCGGCTGGACAAACAGGACATCATCCCGGGCCGTAAGCTCTCTGATTCCGTCCGCAAGTTCTTCTTCGGAATCAAACGCGAATACTTCAGTACTCCCGTCCTCGTAAAACGCGAGAACCTCGCGATTTACAAAATCTTCCAGTTCATAACTGTTTCCGGCCCTCTCCGCGGCACCGGCCGGCGTATTTTCCCCGTCGGCCGGTTGTCCGGCTCCTTCCTCCGCATAAACGAACGATGGAACTGTCATCGCCGACAGCAGAAAAACTGTCAGCAGCAGCGCCCAGACGCGCTGAAAACGAAAAGATCTGTCCATGCCAGAAAACTCCTTTTTATGTGTATGCCGTCTACGCGCCCGGCATATTTTCCCTCTTCCACACGATATAGTCATCGTAAGTGGACAGCCGGTCGATCAGACCGTCCGGCGTGATTTCCATGATACGATTGGCGATCGTATTGATGAACTCATGGTCGTGGGATGCGAACAGCACATTTCCCTTGAAATCGATCAGACCGTTGTTGACCGCCGTGATAGATTCCAAATCCAGATGGTTTGTCGGCTGATCGAGAATCAGAATATTTGCACCGAACAGCATCATCCTCGACAGCATGCAGCGCACCTTCTCTCCTCCCGAAAGCACCTTGACCGGCTTGTATACATCGTCGCCGGAAAAGAGCATTCTTCCCAGAAAACTCCGCATGAATGTCTCCGTCGTCTCCTCCGTATACTGACCGAGCCACTGTACGAGATTCAGATCACAGTCATCGAAGAACGCACTGTTGTCCAGCGGAAAATAAGACTGGCTCGTCGTCGTTCCCCATTTGTAGGTACCTTCATCCGGTTCCAGCTCACCCATGATGATCTTGAACAGAGTGGTATTGGCCAGCTCGTTCTCTCCGACAAAAGCGATCTTATCGTCTTTGTTGACGCGGAAGGAGATATTATTCAGAACCTTCACACCATCCACCGTCTTGCTGAGATTTTCCACCGTCAGCAGTTCCTTGCCCGCTTCCCTGTCCATCGTAAAGCCGACATACGGATAACGGCGCGAAGATGCCGGCATCTCTTCCACCGTCAGCTTATCCAGCAGCTTTCTTCTCGCTGTCGCCTGCTTCGACTTCGATTTATTGGCCGAAAAGCGCTGAATAAACGACTGCAGCTCTTTGATCTTGTCCTCTTTCCTCTTGTTCTGATCTTTGATCATCTTCTGCATCAGCTGGCTGGACTGATACCAGAACTCGTAGTTTCCCACATACATGGTGATCTTGCCGTAGTCCACGTCCACGATGTTTGTGCAGACCGTATTCAGAAAATGACGGTCGTGAGAGACGACGATGACGAGACCGCTGTAATCCAGCAGAAAATCCTCCAGCCAGTCGATAGCCTGTATATCCAGATGGTTTGTCGGCTCGTCCAGGAGTATGATCTCCGGATCGCCGAACAGAGCCTGGGCCAGGAGAATCTTAACCTTTTCCTTGGCCGACATGGAAGCCATGCTGTCGTAGAGAATATCCTGAGACAGACCGAGCCCCTGCAGCAGCCGACCGGCATTCGTCTCCGCCTCCCAGCCGTCCAGCTCGGCGAATTCGCCTTCAAGCTCCGAAGCCCGGATTCCGTCTTCATCGGTAAAATCCTCTTTTGCGTAAAGAGCGTCTTTCTCCTTCATGATCTCATACAGGCGCGGATTTCCCATGATGATCGTATCCAGCACGGTATATTCATCATACGCGAAATGGTCCTGCTTCAGAACCGACATGCGCATATCCGGCGGATAACTCACCGATCCCGTCGACGGTTCCAGATCTCCGGACAGAACGCGCAAAAACGTGGATTTGCCGGCTCCGTTCGCTCCGATGATACCGTAGCAGTTTCCGGGAGTAAATTTGAGATCTACATCTTTAAACAGCGGCTGTCCGCTGAAATTAACACTGACATTTGTAACTGTTATCATTCGTTTTCCTCCGTTTTACCGTTTTTAAAGGCATACTCCTTCTTATTTTAAATCGCACCGCTGCCTTTGTAAAGACAGGGATCCGGGAAAAACTCTGACGTTCCCGGTTTACGCATTCCGGGCTTTCTCAGGTATCGCTTGCCCGTCCGTCCCCGCTTACAGGAATCGTCTCTCCCAGATAGGAAGGCTCAGGCCTGAAAATCAGCTGAAAAAAATCCTTGTCCCTTGCGAAAACCTCCCGGATCTCCCGCATCGTCTGTCCCGCGTATTTTCTCAGATCCGCACTCATACCGCAGGCCCGGATACCCATTTTTTCCGCCGCATAAAGCGCGCGGTAGAGATGATATTTCTGCGTCACCACGATAGCGCTTTTCACCTCAAAGATCGCCGATGCCCGGTACATACTCTCGTAGGTGGAAAATCCGGCATGATCCAGAAAAATATCCTCCTCCGGCACGCCTTCCGCCATAGCATAATCTTTCATCGTATGTACCTCGTCGTAATAGATGCTTCCGTGATCGCCGGACATCAGAATCTTCGGTGCCGCGCCCGCCCGGTATAAGCTGACGGCAATCTGCAGTCTGTCCTCCAGCATGGAACTCGGCGTTCCGTCGCTTTTTACGCCGCAGCCCAGAACGAGAATACAGTCCGCCTGCGTCTCGCCGAAAAAGCCCCGGATTTCCGAAAGATCCGCCTCATTCCCGCTTTCCGGGGAAAAAATACGGCTGTATGTCACTGCCTGCATATAAAAGCTGATTCCCAGAGCCGCTGTACCGGCAAAGAGAAGGACCAGGAAAATAATCAGCAGCAGTCTTCTCAAAAATCTTATCATCTTTTCTCCGTTTTCCTGTTCTCTCCGATTCCCTGCCAGCCGGTACCATCCGGTTTTCCGCCTTGCTCTACCTTTTCTTTCTGCGGGCAGAAGACTCTGTCTATCCTCATCTCATCTTCTGTTACCCGGCATCCGAGACAGAGTACGGTAACCCCGGCTTTCTCTGCGTCCGCCAGAGCCTCTGCAAACTGCGGATGAGCCGCCGTATTCGGACGCACCTCATCCACGCCTTCCATCTGAATCACGAAAGCGGCAAAACACCGGTATCCCTGTCTTGCCGCGCGGCTCAGCTCCTTCAGATGCTTTATACCGCGCTCCGTCGGCGCATCGGGAAAATATCCCACGCCGTCGATTTCCAGAGTACAACCCTTCACTTCCATCAGGCAAGGAATTCTATTTTTTTCCATATAAAAGTCGATCCGGGAGCTTCCCAGAGAATATTCCGGACGCACTTCGCTGAAATTCTGCGTCAGAAGCCACTCATGCACCGCCTTATTCGGCGCCTGGCTGTCGATATTGACGATTCCAGTTCCTTCCTTATATACTGCGACGAGGTCATAGGCCGTCCTGCGTTTCGGATTTCTTGCCTCCGCGAGAATAACCCTGGCGCCGGGAACCAGAAGCTCCCGGCAGCGTCCCGTCGTCTTCACATGAACGGTAATCCGTCCGCCGGTCCGTTCCTCCGGAATCACCTCGGCGATAAACCGGTTAGGACGGCTGACAAAGCGGGCATGCAAAATCTTTTCATATTTCATATCGCGGCATCCTCTATTCCGCCAGCTTCTGCAGCGTATCGCCCGCGATGCGGTAAACCGTCCAGTCCTCCATGGGTTCCGCACCCAGCGACAGATAAAAGTCGATGCTCGGTCTGTTCCAGTCAAGGCACCACCATTCCAGCCTTCCGCATCCTCTTTCCACCGCAGTCTGCGCCAGCTTTTTCAGAAGGGCTTCACCATATCCCATACCGCGCTTTTCCGGCTTCACATATAAATCCTCCAGATAAATGCCCGCCCGTCCGAGAAATGTGGAAAAATTATGGAAAAACAGAGCAAATCCGACCTCTTCTCCGTCCTCCAGCGCGAAAAGCACTTCCGCCTTTTTCTTTTCAAAAATCCATTTTCTCAGGAGATCCTCCGTCGCCACCACTTCATCCAGCATCTTTTCATACTCCGCCAGCTCTCTGATAAATCTCAGAATCACAGCTGTATCTCTTTCCTCCGCATAGCGGAACGTCAACTTTTTCATACTCATCTGTCCCTGCGCGGAATTCCGGATTTCCCTCCTTCGCCGCCGAAAGGGCGGCAGATTCCCGGCAATTCCTCTTTTTCCTTTCCCTTTTTTCATAATATATTAAATCGGCGGCAAAGCCGTCTTCCCGATCCGGTCCCGCCGTAGAAAAAACCGGATTCCGTCGTTTTTCAAAACGATACTATTTATTTTACACCATCCCTGTCCTGTCGTGAAATTTTCTTTTTGATTTCCCAGCATGATACGATATGATAAAAAACACAGAAAAAA
>CAJFPD010000042.1 GCA_904398315.1 Candidatus Alangreenwoodia gallinarii
CGAACGGCCGTTTTTTTCTTTCTCCTCTATGATAGAAAAACGCGGAGGCTCATTGTATCGGTTTTCCTTTCGAAGTTCTTACAGAAATGTAAGAACTTCGCGGGAATCGCGGTGTACCTGCCGGTCTGCGCAAAGCCGCCGGAAGCCGGCTCCCGGCTCCCGCGGGCTCCCGGGATTTATTTCTCCCGTACGCCGAGGATATAGTCGCTCACCGGAAAGGTCAGAGAGATCGCCGTTCCCGCAGGCGAAGATTCGGCACGGATGCCGATTCCCAGCTTGCCGCACAGACGGCGGCACAGATAAAGGCCGATGCCCGTGGCTTCCGGCGAAATTTCCCTGCCGTTTTTTCCCGTAAAGCCCTTTTCAAAGATCCGCGGGAGATCGCTTTCCGCGATTCCGACGCCGTTGTCCTCCACCGACAGGATGATCTCATTCTCCCCGCGGTCCGCCCGGAATCGTATGAGAGGATGTTCGCTCCGGTATTTTACGGCATTGAGAATCAGCTGGCTGAGGATAAAACACAGCCATTTTCCGTCGGAGAAGACGAGATCCTCTGTCTCCCCCACTTCCACCCGCACGCCGTTTTCCAGAAGCAGATATTTATTCTCCGCGATGGCCTGATGAACCGGAGAAAACAGTCTGATCTCCCTTACGAGATAATCCTTCTCCGCCTGACCGCTGCGGGCGTAATAGAGCGCCTGCTCCGTAAAATGGCCGATTTTTTCCAGCTCCGTCAGAAGCTCCCGGGGAATCCGGCGGCGGTTGTTTTCGCAGAGGAGTTCCGCCGCCGCGATAGGCGTCTTGATCTCATGGATCCACTGCTCGATGTATTCCCGGTATTCCTCCTGCTCCCGGCGGATTTCTCCGATCTCCTCCAGCATGGACTTGCCGGCCGTCTTCAGGATCCGGTACCAGACCTGATCCTCCGCCCGCTCCGGCTTTTCCATGACTTCTGCGATCAGGCAGCGCCGGGGAAGCTGCTCCGTCAGAGAGAGCAGATTATCCAGCTGTTTTTTACGCCGTCTGTAGCCCGCGGCCGTTCCGGCGGCCAGCGCGGCGATCCACACCGAAAGGATCAGAATCACGCTGTCGGCTCCGTTTCCGTTCAACGCCAGAAATCCGGCCAGCAGAATCATCCCCGACAGATGAAGCAGCAGACGCGGGATCTGCTGCCTGAAATACAGCCGGCCGTTCATATCAGATACCCCTGTCTGTGTTTCGTGCGGATAAATCCGTCAAGGCCGATGGCCGACAGCTTTTCCCGGATGCGGCTGACGTTGACGCTCAGGGCATTGTCGTCCACGTAGAGCTGATTGTCCCAGAGATATTCCACGATATCGGCCCGGGAACAGATCGCGCCGGCGTGGGAAAAGAGATAATACAGAATTTTCATCTCGTTCTTCGTCAGTTCCGCGCTCTTTCCGTCATATTCCAGCCGGCTGCTCTCCGGATGGAGCACCGCTCCCTTCCAGGAAAATCTCTCGAAACGTTTTTCCTTTTCCGGATCGGGAAACGCGCGATTCAGCAGCGACGCGATCTTCGCCAGCAGGATCGCGATATTGTAGGGCTTGGTGATGAACGCGTCTCCGCCTGTCATGATGCTGTTCAGCTCGTCCATATCCGTATTGTGCGCCGTCACAAAGATGACGGGAACGTCGGAAAACTCTCTGATCCGCGAGCAGAGCGAAAAGCCGCTCTCCCCCGGCAGCCCGATATCCAGAAGGATCAGATGAGGCTCCGTCTCCTTTACCATCTGCACGATGTTGCCGGAATCTGCCGCGGAGCCCGCTCTGAAAACCGCTTCACCGCCGGATCCGGCGCCCGCGGCAGCCGATACCAGATAACCGTTTCCCGTCAGAAGCGTCTTCAGTTCCTTTCTTATTTTTTCATCATCTTCGATGATCAGAATCCGGTATTTCATGGAAATATTCTCCTTATCAAAAAACAGATCTGCCGGCAGCCCGCGCAAAGGCGCGGACTGCCGGCTCCTGTCATCATGCCGTTACAGAAAATGGAAGCCAGTAATCGTTTCCTTCAAAATCGTCGTCCCACAGATCATAGTAATAAATCTTAAAATCCGCGGCACCGTCGGGTACGACATAGATCAGATTTCCCGTGGTGCGGTCTCCCTTTGCGATCTCATAGGAGGCAGGCAGCTGATCCTCCGCAAAGGCGCTTTCCGGGTATACCGCGTCGTTCTCATCCGCGCCGTCGTAGCTCAGCTGAAAATCGGCATCCGACATCGGAATCGGATTGTCGCTGTCGAACGTGTTTTTCACGGTGATATTTACGACGAGAAAACGATCGGTATCATTCGTCGGAACGAATCCGTCGATTTCGGACTGCAGCGTGGCCGAATTGACCGTCATATCGAAAAAAGCGGTGGACATGGTATCGCCTTCGTTCAGATTATACGTCTCCCCGTAATCCCTGCCCTGGGACTGGACGGCCGTCGCCGCATCGTCGGCGGAACAGCCGGCACAGATGCCGATGAGCAGAACCAGCACAAATACAGCGGTCAGCCGGATCGGAATTCTTTTCCTGGCTCTCATAACAAAATCTCCTGTCTGTCACTTCAGTGATAAAAACGACTCATCTGAGTCTATCATTTCCGGTATTTTTCTGTCAATTCCGCCGGCAAAAAGATACAATCACATGCCGCCAAATGTCGTTTATATCGAGAAGTGACAGTCCTGCCTCTTTTTCCGACAGTTTCAGTAGAAAATCAGATTTACCAGCAGACCGGTAATCAATGAAAAAATCATCACATAGGCCAGATACAGCAGAAAATGCTTTACGCCCAGCACAATTTTCAGAGCGCCGAGATTCGTGATCTTCGTAGCCGGTCCGGTGATCATGAAAGAAGCCGCGCTCCCGACGCTCATCCCGTCATGCAGCCACTGCTGCAGAAGGGGAATCGTGCCGCCTCCGCAGGCATAAAGAGGTACGCCGATGGTGGCTGCCATCAGAACGCCCAGAGCCTCGTCTCCTCCGCTGCGGATTCAGGAGAACGGAGGACATCATGAATGCCGCCAGCCAGTCTTCCCTCATGCCGCTTCTGGAAAAAGAGGCGGCGATGGGAATCGTTCCGTACATGCACAGCGGGGAGGCGATTCCCAGAACGCCGGCCGCCGCGATGCCGAAAAGACCGTTTCCTTTTTTCTGCAGAGACGAAAGAGCCCTGTGAATGTGTTCCTTCGCAAAGACAGATACCGCCGACCCGATCAGCATACCCGCCGCCCAGAAGCCGGCGATCTGTTCCAGCTGGACGGTAAAATAATACCAGAGATAAATGAGTTCCCGTTCGATAATTTCCATATTATTTAATATTCATATCATATTTATATATCCCGTTCCGTATTGAACCCCGGGCGGGTCGCCGGCCGCCCCGCCCGGAAGTTTTTCGGATTTCCGGCGGACAGCCGTCGGCCGGCTATTTTTCTTTCCGCGCCTCCGCCGCTTTATCGATACAGGTGACGGCGTTCAGACTGCGGGGATAACCGATATACGGCAGACACTGAGAGACGACTCTCACCAGGAAATCTCTGTCATTTCCCAGATTCATATTGCCGCCCGCGTGAGCTGTCAGCTGCGGTTCACAGCCTCCCTGAGCCGACAGGAAGCAGAATGTGATCATCTCCCGCTGTGCCAGGGACAGGCCTGTGCGCGTATAATAATCGCCGAAACAGTTGGCCGCCAGCCAGCGGTTGATGTGGCCGTTCTTCCAGGCTTCTTTCATCCCGTCTCCGAAAATATCCACCTGAGCCTGCACTCCCTTTTCCAGACGGTCTTCCATCGTGGTGGTGGCCTGGCCTTTTAGCGGCAGCTTTACGCCGCGTTCCCGCAGAATCTCATTCGCGGCGTCGAGAAACGGACGGACTCTGCCGATACCCAGATAGTCCACCGCCTGATAGATCACTTCCTTGATCATCACAGGAGAAAGTCCAGCATCCAGCGCTCTGGAAATTTCCAGTCTGAACTCTTCCAGTCCCTGACATCCCAGAAGAGTGGCGATAATCGCCATGTGACGCGTCGTCTCATCCAGCTGCTGCCCTTCTTCTTCCGGCACTTCTTCAAAGAGAAAATGTTCCAGACGTTCCGCGAATTCCGGATCC
>CAJFPD010000043.1 GCA_904398315.1 Candidatus Alangreenwoodia gallinarii
GCATCTATGGAATTTTCTACCAGTTCTTTGACGATGGACAGAGGACGTTCCACCACTTCCCCGGCGGCGATTTTGTCAGCCAGTTGTTTCGGCAGTTCCATAATCCGTTGTCTGAGAGAGATATCCATACCGTTTTCCTCCTGTACATTCCGGCCGCAGGCTGCCCGTAAACCGGATGCCTGTCTCGTCTGCATTTCCTCTTTTTCTCTTTGTCATATAATATCTTATCACAGATTTACAGGTTTTTACAGTCTTTTCCACCGCTTCTACAGATTTTCCACCGCTTCTTTCAGCTGTTCTAAAACGGCGATGGCTCCCGACGGCGTGATATTCATCAGATCGAGAGATTTCAGCATTTCCACCGCCGGATGATCTGTAAAGGTAAGGAAAGAAATCTGCTGTGATTCCGTCATCCCGTCTTTGTAATCCGCTTCGGCGGCCGGATCACGGGAGACGGCAGAAGCGGATATTTCACGGCTCTGAGCGTCGGATGCCCGTTCCAGTTCATCCAGTTTGGATTGTGCGGCTGCCAGCAGCGGTTCCGGAACACCTGCCAGCCGCGCTACATGAATACCATAGCTTTTACTGGCGCTTCCTTCCGCGATTTTATGGAGAAAGACGACGTCACCATCCTTTTCGCTGACAGCGACATTGAGATTTTTCAGTCCCCGCAGTGAGTCTTCCAGAACCGTAAGCTCATGATAATGGGAAGCGAACAGCGTGCGGATGCGCCGCTTTCTGCTGCAGAGATAATCCACCACAGCCCAGGCGATGGAAAGTCCGTCGTATGTGCTGGTACCCCGTCCGATCTCATCGAGAATGACAAGGCTGTGCTCTGTGGCTGTATTCAGAATGTACGCAAGTTCGCTCATTTCTACGAAAAATGTGCTCTGTCCCTGTGTCAGATTGTCGGAGGCTCCGATTCTCGTGTAGATCCGGTCCACCACGCCGATCCGGGCACTGTCCGCCGGAACGAAGCAGCCTGTCTGTGCCATGAGGACGATCAGCGCTGTCTGGCGCATGTAGGTGGATTTTCCGGCCATATTCGGTCCGGTGATCAGAAGAAGACTCTGATCGGAACGATCGATATAGGTGTCGTTCGATACGAAGATGCCGTCCTCGATCGTCTGCTCGATGACAGGATGGCGTCCCCGAACGATCGAAATCACATCGCTGTCATCGACTTCCGGTTTTACATAGCCGTTTTTGCTGCTGACTTCCGCGAAGGATGTGAGAACATCCAGATCGGAGACGGCATCGGCGGTATCCTGTACGGTCTTGGTAAAGGCTTTCAGATATTCGCGGATTTCCGTGAATATCTCGTACTCCAGCGCATTGATGCGGCTCTCCGCGTTGAGGACGACGGATTCCATTTCCTTCAGTTTCGGTGTGACATACCGCTCACAGTTGACGAGAGTCTGTTTACGGATGTAATCGTCAGGCACATTTTCGGCCTGAGATTTGGTGACTTCGATATAATATCCGAAGACCTTGTTAAATCCGACTTTGAGTTTTTTGATTCCTGTTCTCTCGCGCTCTGCGGCTTCCAGATTCATGATCCAGGAGAGGCTGCCGCCGGAGGCTTCTTTAATTTTGTCCAGTTCCCCGGAATATCCGTCCCGGATCAGGCCGCCCTCTTTGATGGTAACCGGCGGATCCTCAAGAATTGCCCGGTCGATTTTTTCATAGATCTCCCGGAGAGGATCGATGCGGCCGGCGATATCACGAAGCATGTCACTGCCGCAGTTTCGGAGGTCCTCTTTCATTTCCGGAAGAACGGAGACGGAATATTTCAGCGCGAGCATGTCGCGGGCATTGGCGTTGCCGCCGGCGATTCTGCCGGCCAGACGTTCAAGATCGTAAACCGCTTTCAGCGACTCTCTCAGATTGTTGCATAAAATGACGTCATTTATGAGAAATTCCACCGCATCCAGCCGGCGCCGGATTTCTTCCGAGCGATTCAGCGGCTCACGGATCCACTTTTTCAGCTTGCGGGATCCCATAGCAGTCTGTGTCTTATCCAGGACTCCCAGCAGAGATCCTTTCACCTTTTTCTCAAAGAGTGTTTCCGTCAGCTCCAGATTGCGGATCGCTGATTTATCGAGAGCCATGTGGCCGTCCTGATCGAGAATTTCCACGCGTGTCAGCTGTTCGATACCGCTCTTTTGCGTTTCCGCAAGGTAAGTCAGCAGGCCGCCGAGAGCCCGTACCGCCGAAGCCGAATCCGAAAGTCCGAGACCGGTCAGCGAGCTGACGTGAAAACGGCGCTTCAGAACGGACTCCGCCTGGTGCTCTTCGAAATAGTGATCCGGCAGAACAGAGAGGTATGCAGAGGTGAGATCGGAAACATCACGCTGAAAAGGCGTATCTCTGAGATATTCGCAGAAAATGACCTCACGGGCGTCGATGCGGATCAGCTCGTTGAGAATATCACCTGACGCATCTTTCTGACGATATTCTCCCGCTTTAAGTTCTCCGGTGGAAATGTCACAGTAGGCGAGTCCCGCCGCCTCCTCCGAAGCGAAGACGCAGGCGAGATAATTATTCTCCTTTTCGTTGAGCATGCTCTGACTTGTCAGCGTACCGGGTGTAACGATCTTTATCACCTCACGCTTTACAATTCCTTTAGCGGAGGCAGGATCCTCCGTCTGTTCGCATACCGCCACCTTGTAGCCTTTTTCAACCAGCTTGGCTATGTAGGTATCTGCAGCATGGTACGGAACGCCGCACATAGGCGCTTTTTCCTCCATGCCGCAGTTTTTTCCCGTCAGTGTCACTTCCATCTCGCGGGATGCGGTTACAGCGTCTTCGAAAAACATCTCGTAAAAATCTCCGAGGCGGAAGAACAGGATACAGTCCTGATACTGCTGTTTGATTTCGAGATACTGCTGCATCATGGGTGTCAGCTTTTTTGTCATCTGTCTTTCTCCATTTCATGTATACGGGGATCTCTCGAGCGGGCTGCGGGTTTTTGCAGACAACGGTACAGAAGTTACAAAGGCCCGCCGTTTAAAAACGGGGAAAAGGGGTTGCCTTTTCAAAAAAGGCCACCCCTTTGTCATGTTTCGTCTTCCATATCAGGAACGTCCGGCGGTATCGTTTCCGCACCGCATTCCACCGCAGAGATATGCATTACAGTTCATCGTCGCTGATCTCACAGGATTCCTCGTGATCCTCCGCGTTCGGATCGAAGTCTTTCAGCCCTTCAAATTCGAGGCCGTTTTTCTGAGCATAGTCATAAATCGCCGCCTTGATGGACTGCTCCGAGAGAATGGAGCAGTGAACCTTGACGGAAGGAAGTCCGCCCAGTTCCCGGAGAACGTCGTCATTTGTAACCTTCAGAGCCTCCTCGCATGTCTTACCGATGATCATGTCGGTGGCGATGCTGGAGGA
>CAJFPD010000044.1 GCA_904398315.1 Candidatus Alangreenwoodia gallinarii
CAGAGCTCGTCAGACAGAACGTCAAATTTCGCGGGTTATTTACAAAAAAATTCACGGAAGCGGAGATTCCGGAATTTTCTGTACAGATCCTGCGCGCCGTATTGCAGCTTTTTCGGCGGAAACTCACGGGCTGATGTTTCACAGATACGGTGTTTCCTGCCCCGGCAGGAATTAAAAAAGAACAGCAGGATCGCAAAGGAGGTATTCGAGTGATAGAAATCGAAAAACCAACAATAGAATGTGTCTATTCGGAGACAGACAAGAACTACGGAAAATTTATCGTCGAGCCCCTCGAAAGAGGATACGGCACGACTCTGGGCAACAGCCTGAGAAGAATTCTCCTCTCGTCCTTACCGGGTGCAGCGGTGACGTCGATTAAAATCGACGGTATACTTCACGAGTTTTCGACCGTTCCGGGCGTAAAGGAGGATGTGACGGAGATCATCCTCAACCTGAAGAAGCTTTCGGTTCGCCTGAACGGGGATACCCCGAAGAGAGCGATTATCAATGCAGTAGGTCCGAAGGAAGTAACAGCTGCAGATATCATTTCTGACGGCGATGTTGAAATCTTCAATCCGGAGCTTCATATAGCGACACTCGACGAAAACGCTGCCCTGGTGATGGAGATCAATCTGGCTACCGGACGCGGATACCGGCCTGCCGATATGAACAAGACGGACAACACTCCGATCGCGGTCATTCCGGTGGACAGTATCTTTACGCCTGCCAGAAAGGTGAATTTTACGGTGCAGAACACGCGTGTGGGTCAGATCACGGATTATGACAGACTCATTCTCGAAATCTGGACTGACGGCAGCATTTCTCCTGAGGAAAGCGTATCCATCGGCGCCAAGATCATGCAGGAGCATCTGAAGCTCTTCATCGATCTGACGGACAGCATGGATTCCGTGGAAATCATGGTGGAAAAAGAAGAGGATCAGAAGGAAAAGGCTCTTGAGATGACCATCGAGGAGCTCGAACTTTCCGTAAGATCGTTTAACTGCCTGAAGAGGGCGAATATCAACACCGTCGAGGAACTGACCCATAAGTCCGAGGACGATATGATGAAGGTGAGAAACCTGGGTAAGAAATCTCTCGACGAGGTGAAACACAAACTCGAAGAACTCGGTCTCAGTCTCAGACCGAATGAAGACTAAAGCGAAGGAGGGACTCGCAGGTGAAAGGATACAGAAAGCTGGGAAGACCTACGGCTCACAGAAAAGCGATGCTGAGAAACCAGGTCACAGATCTTCTCAGAGAAGGCAGAATCACGACGACCGTGACGAGAGCCAAGGAAACGAGAAGAATGGCGGAGAAGATGATCACGCTGGGAAAGCGCGGTGATCTTCACGCGAGAAGACAGGCTCTCGCTTATATCTACGATGAGGACGTGGTTACGGATCTCTTCGACAATATCGCACCGAAGTATGCTGAGAGAAACGGCGGATATACAAGAATCCTCAAACTCGGCAAGAGACAGGGGGATGCTGCGGAGATGGCATTCCTGGAACTGGTTTAAATTTCTGCGTTTCGGCGGCGATCAGAGCCCGGACTGTACGGGTTGTTGAGAAGAGACGATAAGGAATGTTACGGCAGTGCGGAATCTTTCCGCACTGTTTTTTGCGTGGAAAATTCCGGGTGTCCGGATATATGAAATGGTATATTATCTGTATAATTTCAGTAAGATATCTTGACAGGTGCGCTTTATCGGAGTATAGTGAATTTAAAATTGAATCGGAAATCTTCCGGGCTTATGGTAAAGCACCGGTCCGGGAGAGATGTTCCCGAAAATGATGAAGGTAAATGCTATGTGTAATAATCAGGTTTGGAAAAACTTTTATTACGGAAACTACGAAGGTCTGTTTAGTGTCTTTACAGGCTATTTTAGCGTACGTAAAATTTAAAAGCTTTCCGAACGATTACAAATACATGGGATTACTGGAAGATTTCTCAACTTAACTCGATTTCCGAGCCACCCGATTTGTATCGGGTGGCTTTTTTCTTTGCCTCTCCTGTCCGGATGCGCACTGCAGCTGTCAGAAGAGAGGGGAACGGGCGACAGCCCGGGAAAATCGGGACAAGGCGCACGGAATGTGCATATATCGTATGGTTTCAGGAGGTTTTAAAAATGGTAGTAATTCTGAAGGACGGAGCGAATAAGTCTGATGTGATGGAACTGATGGAATATCTGGATGCGTTCAACGTATCTGTCAGCGTAACAGAGGGGGAGCACACGACGATTCTGGGTCTGATCGGAGATACGGTATCTCTGGAGGAGGATGATATCCTGGCATTTGATTTTGTTGAGGATGTAAAACGTATTCAGGAACCGTATAAAGCGGCCAATAAGAAGTTTCATCCGAACCCTACCATCGTGGAGGTGGGAGACGGTATCAAGATAGGCGGCGGCAATTTCCAGGTGATCGCCGGTCCGTGTTCCGTAGAATCGAAAGAACAGATCATCGAAGTGGCAAAGGATGTCAAGGCTTCCGGAGCGACGCTGCTGCGGGGCGGCGCCTTCAAGCCCAGAACGTCGCCGTACGCATTCCAGGGTCTGAGAGCGGAAGGAATCGAGCTTCTGGAAGAGGCAAAAAAAGAGACGGGGATGCCGATCGTGACGGAGATCATGAATGCGGCGCATCTGCCTCTCTTTGAAAATGTGGATATCATTCAGGTCGGTGCAAGAAACATGCAGAATTTCGAATTACTGAAGATCCTCGGAAAGCAGGAAAAGCCGGTTCTCCTCAAGCGCGGTCTGGCGAATACCATCGAGGAGTGGCTCATGAGCGCGGAGTATATTATGGCCGGTGGAAATAAAAATGTCATTTTGTGTGAGAGAGGAATCCGGACCTTTGAGACGGCCACCAGAAATACGCTGGATCTTTCCGCCATCGCGGTACTCAAGGAAAAGACACATCTGCCGGTCATCGTGGATCCGAGCCACGCTACCGGAGTGGTTCAGTACGTGGAACGGCTGTCCATCGCAGCGGTGGCGGCAGGAGCCGACGGCCTGATCATCGAAGTTCATAACAATCCTAAGAAGGCGCTCTGCGACGGACCTCAGTCATTGACACCGGCACAGTTCGATAATACAATGAAAAAGATTAAGAAAATGCATAAATTCATGTCCGAAGAGATGGCAGACTGAGGAGTAAAAGCGTGAAAGAGAAGAAAACGGAAATCGCGCAGGAGGCGGAGACGGTCAGGATCCGCGCAGGAGGCGGCTATGACGTCAGGATCGGCAGCGGAATTCTTCCGGAAGCAGGAGCGAAGGCGCAGGAAGTGCTGAAAGCGGACAGGATAGCGGTTTTTACTGACTCTTCGGTGGACAGACTCTATGCGGATACCGTGGAGGAAAGCTTTCGCCGGGCCGGTTATGAGACATGCCGTTTCGTCTTCACTGCAGGTGAGGCTTCCAAGAATATGAAGACTGTCATGGAGTTTATCGAATTTCTGTCGCGTCATCACCTGACGAGAAGAGATGCTGTCATCGCACTGGGAGGCGGTGTGGCAGGCGATATGGGAGGATTTGCCGCATCGATTTATCTGCGGGGCATCGATTTTATCCAGATCCCCACAACGTTGCTGGCAGCCGTCGATTCCTCCGTGGGAGGAAAGACGGGAATCAATATCAGTTCGGGGAAGAATCTGGCAGGAGCCTTCTGGCAGCCGTCCCTCGTCCTTTACGACACCGATACATTCGGATCGTTAAATGACGATCTGATACTGGACGGAACGGCGGAGATCGTAAAGACAGCGGCGATCCGTGATGCGGATCTTTTCCGCCTGGTGGACGGGAACGGCATCGGAGAGATTCTGACTCAGACTGTAAAGCGGTGCGTGGAGATTAAAGGCGCCGTCGTCGATGCGGATGAGAAAGAAGGCGGACTCAGACGGATTCTCAATTTCGGCCACACGATGGCGCATGCCATCGAAAAGGCATCCGGCTACCGCATCAGCCACGGGAAGGCTGTGGCCTGCGGAATGGCGATGATGACAGCTGCTTCAGAAGCTGCAGGAATGACGGAGAAAGGAACCTGTGAGATTCTGTGCCGGACGCTGGAAAAGAAGGGTTTTAAACTGGAGCCGGAATTTCCCCCGGAGCAGCTGTGCAGGCTGGCCGGATCGGACAAAAAGACGTTCGGCGACAGGATCCATCTTGTGCGCATAGACAAAATAGGCAGAGCTTCTGTTTTCGATCTGGAGCTGGCAGGGCTTGAAGCGTTTATGCGGGCCGGCATGTAAAAGGAGCTGTCTTTCGCCGGCGCAAAACCGGAAAGACAGCGGCAAAGAAACAGGAAGAGAGACGGAAGAAACGGAAAAGCGGAAAAGCGGAAAGAAAGGCGGAGTCAGAAGAAAGATGGACATCAGAATTTATCCGGGAAAACTGAAGGGTACGGTGAAGGCGCCGCCGTCAAAGTCCGTGGCGCACAGAGCGCTGATCTGCGCTTCCCTGGCGGAAGGAAGATCCGTGATCCGGGGAATTTCGGGATCGAGAGATATGGACGCGACGATCGGCTGCATGAGGGCGCTGGGAGCGGATATCCGGCGGGAAGAAGGCGATATCGCCGTCGTGGAAGGCATCGGACCGGGCAGCGGGATTTTTCATCCGGAAGAAGAAAAAATGGCGCAGAAAACAGCGACGCTGGACTGTATCGAAAGCGGTTCCACGCTGAGATTTCTCCTGCCTGTGGCTGCAGCGCTGGGAGCGGAAGTCTCTTTTGAGGGCAGAGGGAAACTGCCGGAGCGACCGATGACGCCGCTGGCGGATGAGATGAAGAAAAAAGGTGTCGAATTTCTGCCGGAGGGACGTGACCGTCTGCCTTTTTCCATACGGGGCCGGCTGCATCCGGGTGTCTTTGAAATTCCCGGCAACGTCAGTTCTCAGTATATATCCGGACTTCTCTTTGCACTGCCTCTGCTGAAAGGGAGCAGTGAAATCCGGGTGAAGGGCCGGTTGGAATCCGCCGGTTATGTGGCTCTGACGCTGCAGATGATCCGGGATTTCGGAGTGGAGATCGAAGAGAACGAAGCGGGTTTTCTGATAGCGGGAGATCAGCGTTACCTGGCCCGGGATGTCGGGGTGGAAAGCGATTATTCTCAGGCGGCTTTCTGGCTGACAGCGGCAGCCTGCGGTTCCGATCTTTCCGTGACAGGTCTCAGAGAAGACAGCTCACAGGGCGACAGGGAAGCGGTGGACATTCTGAGACGATTCGGTGCCGCAGTGGAACGTGACGGAACGGATATCACCGTCAGAAAAAACGGCCCGCTTCGCCCGGTGGATGTGGACGGCGGCGACATACCGGATATCATTCCGATTCTGTCCGTGGCGGCGGCCTGTGCGGAGGGGACGAGCATCTTTTCGGACGTCTCGCGTCTGCGCATCAAAGAGTGTGACCGCCTGTCCGCCATGGCGGACTGTCTCGGGAGGCTTGGCGCTGCCGTGAAGGAATCGCGGGATACGCTGACAGTGACCGGCGCGGCAGGCGGAACTCTGAAAGGCGGATGCGAGGTGAGCGGCTACAACGATCATCGCATCGTCATGTCCATGGCCATAGCGGCGCTGTCCTGCGAGGAACCGGTGCTTATCCGGGGGGCGGAGGCTGTCGCAAAGAGCTATCCTGACTTTTTCAGGGAATTCAGAAGACTGGGAGGAAGAGCGGATGTCGTCACAGATCGGTAATATATTAAAAGTATCTCTGTTCGGGGAATCTCACGGAACGGCCATCGGCGCCGTCATAGACGGATTTCCGCCGGGAGTCGGGATCGATATGGAAAAGCTGCTGGCTTTTATGGCCCGGCGGGCGCCCGGACGGGACCGCACGGCGACGCCGCGCAGAGAGAGCGACCTGCCCCGGATTCTTTCCGGCGTTCTGGACGGTGTTACCTGCGGAACGCCTATCGCAGCGGTGATCGAAAATGCGGATCAGCATTCCGGTGATTATAAAAAGATGGCGGCGGCTGCACGGCCCGGCCATGCGGACTATACGGGTTATCTGCGCTACCGCGGAAATAACGACGTCCGCGGAGGCGGCCATTTTTCCGCCAGACTCACGGCTCCGCTGACTTTCGCCGGAGGTCTGTGTCTTCAGTATCTGGAAAAAAGAGGAATCTATATCGGGGCCCATCTGCTGTCGGTACGGGATGCGGAGGATGCGGCATTTCCGGAGACGGATCTGACTGCGGAACAGGTGGCTGCGCCGGGAAAAAAGAGCTTTCCGGTCCTGGATGACAGCGCGGAGGAGCGGATGCGTGGAGTGATCGAGGAAGCGCGGCGGAATGAGGATTCCGTCGGCGGTATCGTGGAAGTGGCGGTGACGGGTATGCCGGCAGGTATAGGATCGCCGATCTTCGACACCGTCGAAGGGAGACTTTCCTTCGGATATTTCGGTATTCCTGCCGTAAAGGGCGTGGAATTCGGGGCAGGATTCCGGGCTTCGGAACTTCGCGGAAGCGAAAATAACGATGCTTTTTATATCGATGAAGACGGCAGCGTGAAGACGAGGACAAATCATCACGGAGGAATTCTGGGCGGTATTTCGTCGGGAATGCCTGTCATAGCGCGGCTCGCTTTCAAGCCGACACCTTCGATCGGAAAAGAGCAGGATACTGTCGATTTCATCCGGGGAGAAGAGACTAAGCTGCGCATTACCGGACGTCACGATCCGTGTGTCGCGGTACGAGCTGTGCCCGTGGTGGAAGCGATGACGGCAGTTGTCCTGACAGATATGCTGCTGGAGCAGGAAGGATACAAAGTGGAATAGATATACCCGGGAATATCCGGGGCAGCCGGAGCAAGAGAAAGGACTGAGGTATGGAACTCGAAGAGATCAGAAGAGAGATCGATGAAATCGACAGCCGGATCCTGTCGTTGTTCTGCAGGAGAATGGATGCGGTGAAGCACGTTGCGGAATATAAGATGGAAAACCGCATGGAAGTGCTTCGTTCGGATCGGGAAGCGGAGATTCTTGAAAAAGTAAGACAGCAGGCAGAGGCGGGGTATGAAGAATACGCTGTCGCATTTTTCCGTGAGATCATGCGGATCAGCCGCCAGATGCAGCAGAAACTCATAGATGAAGCGGAAGCGCAGGCGGTGCAGGAGGCGGAGCGGCGCTGACGATCTGCGGTTCCGGTGAAACGGGGGATGATTCATGAAAAGCAGAGCAGCAGAGGATATCATACGGATCGAAAATCTGACGTTTTCGTATCCCGCCCCGGAAGAGGGGACGGAGTCTCAGACTGCCGTAGATGATATCAGTCTGTATATAGAAGAAGGATCCTTCGTGGCCGTGCTGGGACAGAACGGATCCGGAAAATCGACACTCATCAAAACGATTAACGCTCTCCTCTCTCCTTCGAGAGGAGATGTTTTCGTATGCGGGATGAATACGAAAGATGAGGAGCTGGTGTGGGAAATACGCCGCAGCGCGGGAATGGTCTTTCAGAATCCGGATAATCAGCTGGTTTCAGCTATTGTGGAGGATGATGTAGCATTCGGTCCGGAAAATCTCGGCATTCCGGCGCCGGAGATACGGGAGCGGATTGACGATGCCATGAAGAGGACAGGTATTTTCGGGCTGAGAAAAAAATCGCCGCACATGCTTTCCGGAGGACAGAAGCAGAGAGTGGCAATTGCCGGCGTCATCGCCATGAGGCCAAAATGCATTCTCTTCGATGAGGCCACAGCGATGCTGGATCCCAGAGGCAGGTGTGAGGTGATGCAGATCATCCGGTCCCTGAAAAAGGAGGGCATCACTGTTCTTCTGATTACACATTTTATGGAGGAGGCGGCGGAGGCTGACCGGATCATAGTGATGGAGAAGGGGAAAATTGCGCTTTCCGGAACGCCGGAGGAAATTTTCGGAGATCCGGATTCTGTGAAACGTCTCGGGCTGAAGTTGCCCCCTGCTGTGGAGATGAGAGAGCTGCTGCGTGCCCGTGGAATCGATATTCCGGACAGTGTTCTTAATATGGACGGTCTGGCGCGCTATCTGTGCGGGAGAGCGGAACCGGAGCGTGACAGTTCCGGGGTATGACAGAGCCGGCATGTGGCAGCGCAGCGCAATATGATATGAAGGCGCTGAGGCGTATCGCTTCAGCGTATTTTCAGAACGGAAAGGAAAAAAGATGCCGATCGTCGCAGAAAATATCAGTTATGTGTATAATAAAGGACAACCGGATGAGACGTATGCTCTCCGCCATGTTTCTTTTTCCGCAGAAGACGGAGAATTCATCGGGATCATCGGGCATACCGGCTCCGGCAAGTCTACCCTGATTCAGCATCTTAACGGACTTCTCAAGCCGGATTCCGGAAAAATTCTTATCGACGGAGAGGATATCACTTCCGGGAATGTTTCACTGCGCCGGATACGTCAGAAAGTCGGACTCGTGTTTCAGTATCCGGAATATCAGCTATTTGAGGAGACCGTGGAAAAAGATGTGGCGTTCGGTCCGAAAAATCTCGGAATTTCTCCGGAAGAAGCAGTAATGCGCGTGAAAGATGCGCTCCGGCTGACGGGGCTCGATTATGACGAAATAGCGGAAAGATCTCCCTTCGAACTCTCCGGAGGACAGAAAAGGCGCGTGGCCATCGCCGGTGTTCTGGCCATGCAGCCGAAGATCCTGATTCTGGATGAACCGGCCGCCGGTCTGGATCCGGGTTCTCATGACCGGATTCTTGCGATGATACAGGAAATCCGAAGAGAACGCAAAAGCACTGTCATTCTCGTGTCTCATAATATGGACGATGCAGCGGAGATGTGTGACAGAATTTTTGCAATGAAGGACGGAGAAATTCTTCTGTCGGGAACACCGGAGGAGATCTTCTCCGCCGCCGATATTCTGCGGGATGCCGGACTTGGTCTTCCGGCAGCCGCCGATCTGATCCGGAGAATGCGCGATATGGGAGCGGACATAGATGCGGACGGTATCCTGCTTCCGGAACAGGCCGCGGATGCTGTGGCCGGATGGCTGAAGGGAAAAGAGCGGAGAGGGAAAAAATGCTGAGAGATATCACACTGGGACAATATTATCCGAAGGACTCGGTGATTCACAGACTCGACCCGAGAGTGAAAATCACGGCGGTCCTCGTCTATATCGTCATGCTGTTTCTCGTGAGAGATTTCACAGGATACGGTGTATCCCTTCTGGCGGTCATCGCCGTGACGGCGGCGTCGGGAGTCCCCTTTCGCTTTATCCTGCGTGGCATGAGGCCTATTGCGGTCATCATTCTTCTGACCTTTATCCTCAATCTGTTTCTTTACCCCGGAACGATTCTCCTCTCTCTGGGTCCACTGCATATCACCGAACAGGGACTTCACCAGGCGTTATTCATGGTCTGCCGTCTGGTTCTGCTGATCTTCGGAACGGCGCTTCTCACCTATACGACGAAGCCGATGAAGCTGACCGACGGTATGGAGTCGCTGATGAGCCCGTTATCCCGTTTCGGATTTCCCTCCCATGAGATCGCCATCATCATGTCTATCGCACTGCGTTTTATTCCGATGCTGGTGCAAGAAGCGGACAAGATAATGAAAGCGCAGCAGGCCAGAGGAGCGGATTTTGAGAGCGGCAATATCGTCCGGAGGGTAAAGAGCCTGATGCCCCTCTTTATTCCCCTGTTTGTGGGAGCCTTCCGCATCGCTCAGGATCTGGCGATGGCGATGGAAGCCAGATGTTACCGTGGCGGTTCCGGCCGTACGAGACTTCATACCATGAAACTGGAAAAAAGAGATGGTGCAGCCATTCTCCTTCTCTCTGCCTATGCTGCTGTAATCCTGGCGGAACGCGTTCTGTCAGGAATGTTTTTCTGACCGGCCGGGCACCGGGAAAAAGGAACAGAAGAGGCACAGGACAGAAGCACCGGACCGGTTCCGGCCGACTTTACGGCTGCGGGGACACATCGTCAGAAAAGAAGGACAGATAAGGAAAGGAACGTACGAAAATATGAGACAGAGAAAGCTGAAGGGACTCGAGGAAAAGCTCAGCGTATATGCGGAGAACAGCAGCGTATGTACGGGGCGGATGAAGGGACGCTGGAATGAGCTGTTCGACAGCCGTCAGCCGCTCTTTGCGGAGCTGGGCTGCGGTAAGGGGCAGTTTATTCTGTCACGGGCGGAGGCGAGACCCGACAGAAATTTTATCGCTGTCGAGGGAAATGACAGCGTGATGCTGCGGGCACTCCAGAAAGCGGCGCGCCGGCTGCTTCCGCTGTCCGAAGAGAGTGCTGTGTCTCCGGACGGAAATGAACGGCCTTTCGAGGAGCTCGTACCGGAAGGGGTCTTTCAGGCGGAACGTATCCCGGAGGACGCGGTACCGGAGGGAATATGTGAAGGCGGAGCGCGTGAGGCAGCAGGTGCCGGAAAGCGAAGAGGCAGCGGGAAAGGCAGGATTTTTCGCGCTGCACCGAATCTCGTCTTTGTCAATATGTATATCAGAGATATTAAAGAGTGCTTTTCGGAGAATGAATTATCCGGCATTTACCTGAATTTCAGCGATCCGTGGCCGAAGGACCGCCATGCGAAGAGAAGACTGACGCACGCGGGATATCTGGCAGGCTACCGGCATGTGCTCATGCCGGATAGTCCGCTGGAATTCAAAACGGATAATAAAGAGTTGTTTCTGTTTTCCATGGAGGAATTCCGGAAAAGCGGATGGGGCATCGAAGAATATTCCGAGGATCTGCACAGATCGAACTGCGAATCGAAACGGTTTCAGACAGAATATGAGGAAAAATTTTCCTCTCTTGGAAAGCCTATTTATTACTGCCGGGCACGGTCCGCAGATGTTTTTCCCGCACGGTAGATTTCCGGAGCTGCGCCGGGGCAGAAACTTTTCGTCTGCCGTCCGCCGAAGTATCCCTTCTCCGCAGGGAGCTCATGACAAAACAGCTCATAAATAAAATAAAACCTTCATATATTTCTCTATAGACTTTTCCGTCTCGAAAGGGGTCAGAAATATATGAAGGATTATATTGAAGAGCGTGTTCTGGAGCTGGCCGCGTATGTGCTCGAGACACAGACGACAGTGCGCGGTGCGGCGAAGCATTTCAAGATAAGTAAATCCACCGTTCACAAGGATTTGACGGAGCGGCTGCGGGAACTGAATCCGTCTCTTGCAGGTCAGGTGAAGCATGTTCTGGATAATAACAAGGCCGAACGGCATATCAGAGGGGGAATGGCGACGAGAGAGAAATATATGCACAAAAAAGGAATGTCCTGATGGGGGGACATTCCTTCCGGCTTTTGTCACTGTGTGATCTCATCCGGATTGATGAGCTCTCCGTCGCGCAGAACCTCAAAATGAAGATGAGGACCGTCAGCCTGCTCAAAAAGAGCATCTTCACCGACCACAGCTATGGGATCGCCTTTTGTCACCACGTCACCTTCCGCTACGGAAATTTCTCCGAGACAGCAGTAGCGGCTCTCCAGCCCGTCGCCGTGGGCTATCGTGACACAGGATCCGTATCTGTCGTCTTCTCCGACAAATGTAACTGTGCCTGACAGAACGGTGATGACCTGACTGCCGGCCGGAGCGGCGATATCGATAGCCTTGTGACACAGATACTGATCCAGCGTCGCGGAATACACGAGATTGTCGCCGCTGTAGGATTTTATGATGTCGCCCTGAACGGGCATGAGAGGCGCCGTACCTTCCTCGCCTTCTGTACTGCCAGATTCGCCGGCGGAATCATCGCCACCGGGAGTATCATTCTCCAGACTATCGGTAATGGGAATTTCCGCGGAGACGCTCATATCCGGTCCGGAACCGGAATCTGCATCATCCTGCGGGACTTCGATCACCGCGGCGTTTTCGAGCGCTCTGTTGACGGCATATATAGTCAGTCCGCCGATCAGACAGAGAACGATAAGCCCGATGATGAGTTTTCTGACCGCCGAAGAGCGGACGGAACGGCCGTTTTTTTCGTTTTGATTATTCAACTCGTACCACCTCCATTTTTAGTTTTGCCCCGAAATATGCCAAACATACAGTCAAACGGTGCGGACCGCGTTTTTTTCGAGATGAGGAGAACGGTTTTTGCACACGCGGCGGAATCCGAAGCGCTGCCGCCGCGGGAAACGAGTTTTTTTTCTTGATTACGAAAGAGCCAAATACTATAATGATACCGTGAAAACTGTATACAAGTGAGAAAAGACGCAGCAGAGGTGTTCGAATGGATTATATTTTTGCAGAGGGAAACGGACGTGAGATTACAGGAAAAGATAAGATCTTTGGCGTGAGCCAGCTGGCGAAAAAAGCGACGGCGGAATACGGCGCGGAAAATGTGGTAAATGCGACGATCGGGGCGCTTCTCGATGACGACGGAAATCTGATCGTGCTCTCCTCCATGGTGGATGTCCTCAAGGACATGACGCCGCAGGAGCTGGCGGAGTACGCGCCTATCGCAGGCATTCCGGAATATCTCGACGTGCTGAAGACGGTCGTCTTCGGAAAATACATGCCGAAAGGCTTTATCGAAGCCTGTGCGACACCGGGAGGAACCGGTTCCATCCGGAATACGATCGCAAATTATTCCAGACCCGGGGATCTGGTCCTGACGTCGAACTGGCACTGGAGTCCCTATCAGATTATCGCGCGGGAGATCGGACGCGAGGTGACCACTTATGAAATGTTCGATGAGAGCGGAAATTTCAATTTCGGTTCATTCCGGGAAAAAATTTCGGAAATACTGAAAAAACAGGATCGCCTTGTCATTCTTTTCAACGCACCCGCCCATAATCCGACGGGATATTCGCCTTCTTCCGGGACGTGGGACAGAATTATCTCTATTCTGAAAGAGTGCGCGGCGCCCGGGAAAAAGATCACTTTTTTCCTGGATATCGCCTATATCGATTTTGCCGGAGATTCCGACCGGGCAAGAGAATTTCTGCCGAAGTTCGGCGATATGCCGGATAATATTCTCGTAGTGGTGGGCTTCAGCGCATCCAAAGGATTTACCTTCTATGGTCTGCGGACGGGAGCCATGTTATGTATCACGCAGAACGAAGAAATCGCACAGGAATTTAAGCGCGTGACCGCATATTCCAGCAGAGGTTCCTGGTCGAACTGTACGAGAGCAGGTCAGGCGGCCATTGCTAAAGTCTTTCACGATGAAAAGCTGCTGGCGCGGGTCTTTGAAGAGCGGAAAATCTATGAAAAGCTGCTGGCCGACAGATGCAGGGCTTTTAAAGAAGCGGCGGCGGAAGCGGGCCTTGCCACCTGTCCTTTTAACGCCGGATTTTTCATTACGATCCCGTGTGAGAATGATGATGCGGTCAACGAGGAACTGCAGAAGCACAATATCTTCGCTATCGCTATCGGCGGCGGCATACGTATCGCCATTTCCGCTATCAGTGAGGAAAAATGCCGGATGATTCCGGAAAAAATCGCCGCAGCCATAAAGAAAGTAAACGGATAAGGTCGGAATATCATGTCTGAAGGAAAAAATACGAAAAAGAAGAAGAGAAAAAACAGCAATTACCGGCAGGTATATAAATATGTAGACCTCGACCGGCTCTGCAGAAAGACGCTCTGCGATTACCGCAACGCCCCTGCGCCGCGTCAGGAGCTGGGAGAGAGCGAAAAAGTGGACAGAAATCTCTATGAGACCGGAGTCTCCTTCTGTGTCACGGCAGGCATCATTACGCCGGAGGAAAAGGAGCAGTTCTTCGAAGGGAAAAACCACGTGCCGATGAGCAGCGTGGAAGTCGCGGAGTTTACGGGAATTCCCCTCTATCAGGTGGAGAAAAATCTGTTTGCCTTTAAAGCGCAGAAGCCGGAGGATTACGTGCGGGCGAGCATGATCCGCCTGGCGCTGTGCGACATCATCAACACCATCATCGAAGGTGTGGAGGATGGCAAAGAACTTCATATCGACAGCGAAGAGATGGAACGGGCGGCGGGATATATCAATTTCGCCTCTTCTGCAGGCGTCATCACCGAAGAGCAGGGTGTGACGATTTACATGCAGCTGAAGCAGAAGAAAATGCTGGATTTTCCGTTTATCTCCTCGATTACGGGTCTGGGAACCGACGTGCTGCGCAAAATGGCGGAAGCATAGGAAAAAAGACGGCCCGGAATCGGAGAGAAAATTTTGCAGTACGCAGGCGGGCCGCACAGATGCGGCCCGCCTGCGGCGTATCAGAAAAGAAAACGGCAACCTGCAAAATCCGGACAGAATAAAATACTGTATACCTATAAAAAAACAGGTATACAGATCAGACAAAAAAGTACTTTTTCCAATACAAAACGAAGACAGGATGATTGACAGCATCAAAAAATGCTATAAAATAATAAATACTGGGGATCGTAAGGTCCCGGGCATGCAATTATCGTTTTTAGTTTGGGGAAGGTGATCATTTTATGAAAAAAATCATGACGACACTTCTGGGGGCTCTCTGCCTGCTGTTTGTGAGTGCGCCGGCGGTCTTCGCCGATGAAGCGGCTCATGAGGCTGTCAGCGAGGCTCTGCCCGTCTGGAGCATCATTCCGTTTGTCGGAATGCTTCTCTCCATCGCGATATTCCCTCTCGTAAAGCCGGAATGGTGGGAGAAGAACATGCTGTGGGTGGCTCTGGCCTGGTCGGCGATATTCGTCATTCCGTTTGCCGTAGCCTACGGACCGGGAGAAGCTCTGTTCCGTGTTCTGGAATCCGTCCTTCTGGATTATATTCCGTTCATCGTGCTGCTTTTGGGTCTGTTCGTCGTGGCAGGCGGCATCGCGCTGAAAGGAACGCTGGTCGGCACGACGAAGGTCAATGCCATTCTGCTTCTGATCGGCACGGTTCTGGCCAGCTGGATCGGTACCACCGGTGCAGCGATGCTGATGATACGCCCGCTGATCCGTGCAAACGCATGGCGTGAAAAAAAGGTGCATATCATCGTATTCTTTATTTTCCTGGTGGCCAACATGGGCGGCTGTCTGACTCCGCTGGGAGATCCTCCGCTCTTTATGGGATTCCAGAGAGGCGTTCCGTTTACCTGGACGTTCCATCTGCTGCCGATTCTGCTGTTTAATATGGTGATCCTGTTTATCGTGTTCATTCTGATCGACCGTCATTTCTACAAAAAAGAAGTGGCAGCCGGAAGATCGCCGCAGGATATGACGGATAACAAAGCAAAAGAGCCGATCCGCATCGAGGGTGCGCACAATATCATTTTCATCGGACTCATCATTCTCGGCGTTATCGCCAGCGGTGTGCTCCCGAATATGTTTGATTTCTTCGCAGACGGCGCCGGCATACATATCTACGACGATGTCGTATTCTCCTATGCCGTTCTCGTAGAGATTGTCATCATTCTGATCGCATGTTTCCTGTCGCTGAAGACGACGAAAAAATCGACCAGGCAACTCAATGAATTTACCTACGGACCGATCGCCGAAGTGGCAAAGCTGTTTATCGGTATCTTCATCACGATGATCCCTGCTCTCATGTATTTGAGGACTCACGGCGGAGAACTGGGACTCGATCAGCCGTGGCAGCTGTTCTGGTGCACCGGTGCGCTGTCTTCCTTCCTGGACAATACGCCGACGTATCTCGTATTCCTGCAGACCGCCGGTGCTCTGGGTCAGGCCGGCATCGAGACATCGGTGGGAAGCGTCTCTCAGCTCATGTTGGAGGCGATTTCGGCAGGCGCCGTATTCATGGGTGCGAATACCTATATCGGTAATGCGCCGAACTTCATGGTAAAATCCATCGCGGAAGAGAACAAGATCAAAATGCCGAGTTTCTTCGGCTACATGGGATGGTCTGTCTGCATTCTCATTCCGGTATTTATTATAGATACATTTGTATTCTTCCTGTAGAAGAAAATGATGAGACGGGCCGCGGCGTTCCGGGTTGACCGGAAC
>CAJFPD010000045.1 GCA_904398315.1 Candidatus Alangreenwoodia gallinarii
AAAGTCATATCACAAAGATCTCACCGCCTCCCGTATTCCGGAAACGCAGAGGAAAAGGGCCGAAAGGCGAAAAGATTGAAACGCCTGACAAACGTGCTATAATAAGGAAGATCTGTCCGGAAGAAAAATCCGGTCATTTGCACCGTGCCTGCTTTATCTGCCGGCAGTCCGGGTAATTTAAAGAAAGGAAAATACCATGAAAGAACTGCTCAATCTGTTCCTTCTGTTCGCAAAAATCGGCGCCACCACCTTCGGCGGCGGATATGCAATGCTTCCCATCATCGAGCGTGAAATCGTCGACAAAAGACACTGGGCCACGATCGAGGAACTGATGGACTATTATGCGATCGGCCAGTGCACTCCGGGAATCATCGCCATCAACACAGCCACTTTTATCGGTGAAAAGCGCAGAGGCATCACAGGAGGAATCATCGCCACGCTCGGCTTTGTCACGCCGGCTCTGATCGTCATCACCGTCATCGCAGCCGTGCTCCAGAATTTTGCGGAATACGCCGCGGTTCAGAATGCCTTTGCCGGTATCCGTGTCTGCGTCTGTATCCTCATTCTGAACGCTATCGGCCGGCTGTGGAAAAAATCTGTCGTCGATAAAAAGACGCTGGTGATCTTTCTGGCCGTATTCGTTCTTTCCGTTTTCACGAACGCCTCTCCGGTGATTCTCGTCATCGCATCGGCTGCTGCGGGCATCATTCTCCGGCAGCTGTCGGCACGCGGAAGAAAAGGCGTGGAAGAAAGGAGCGAAGACAGAAAATGATCTATCTGCAGCTCTTTTATTCTTTTTTCATGACAGGGCTGTTTGCCATAGGAGGAGGACTGGCCACGCTGCCGTTCCTGTACGATCTCTCTGACACGACAGGATGGTTTACGCATGCGGAAATCGCAAATATGCTGGCGATTTCCGAATCGACACCGGGTGCCCTCGGCATTAATATGGCCACATACGCCGGTTTTGAGGTGGCATCTGTACCGGGAGGCGTCATCGCCACCCTGGGTCTGATCACACCAGGAATCATCATCATCCTTCTCATCGCAAAGGTTCTTGAGAAATTCAAGCAGAACCGCTGGGTTCAGTGGGGACTCTACGGACTCCGGGCCGCTTCCATCGCCCTGATCTGCTCTGCGGCTCTCTCTGTGGTACAGATTTCACTCATCCATTTCCAGATCATGGGAGAAGGCGGCTTCCGCTTTGCGGATCTGTTCGATTTCAAAGCGATTTTTTTCGCTGTGCTGCTCTTTCTCGCCATGCGAAAATGGAACCGAATTCATCCTATTGTCTTCATAGCTATTTCCGCCGTCGTGGGTGTTGTCTTCCGCTTCGCAGGTGTATAGGACACGCCTGTGATGCTCTCCGCGGCAGGATACCGCAGGCAGTGAAGACAGAAGGCTCACAGAAATCATATACTTACAGGATTACAGGAGGTTATTCATATGACAAAAATCGACATTTTTTCCGGCTTCCTCGGAGCCGGAAAGACTACGCTCATCAGAAAGTTGATCGCGGAAGCCTTTAAAGGCGAAAAGATCGTCCTCATCGAAAATGAATTCGGTGAGATCAATATCGACAGCGGCTTTCTCCGGGATTCCGGAGTGGAGATCACAGAAATGAGCTCCGGCTGCATCTGCTGCACACTCGTGGGAGATTTCGGTCAGGCACTGCGCGATGTGGTAACCCGTTTTTCGCCGGATCGTATTCTCATCGAGCCTTCCGGCGTCGGCAAGCTTTCCGACGTCATCCGCGCCGTCTGCAGGGTGGAAGAGGACATGCCTGTTCAGCTCAACAGTTTTGTTACCGTAGCCGACGCGAAAAAATGCAAAATGTATACGAAGAATTTCGGAGAATTTTATCTCGATCAGATCGAGCATGCCAAAACGATTATTCTCAGCAGAACCGGAGAGATGTCAGAGGAAAAACTCCGTGCCTGCGTCGAACTGCTGCGTCAGCACAACGAAAAAGCCCGCATCATCACGACTCCGTGGGATCAGCTGACCGGAAAACAGATCCTGGAAGCCATGGAAAGCGATCGTTCTTTTGCCGACGAGCTTCTGGAAGAACTTTCCAAAGAACCTCTGCACGAACATCATCACGAGCACGGACATGAACATGAGGATCATCATGAACATGAACACGGGCATCATCACGATCATGAGGAAACCTGCTCCTGCGGCCACGACCATCACGACCACGAGGAAACCTGCTCCTGCGGCCATGACCATCACGACCACGAGGAAACCTGCTCCTGCGGCCATGACCATCACGACCACGATGCGGATGAAGTGTTTACAAGCTGGGGCATCGAAACCGCGCACCGCTATACGGAGGAAGAGCTCAGGGAAGCTCTCGAGGAACTCGATCTGGGCCTGTGCGGTACCGTTCTCCGCGCCAAAGGCATCGTTCCTTCCAGTGAGGACGGACAGTGGCTGCATTTCGATTATGTTCCGGGCGAATCGGAAATCCGTCTCGGACCCGCATCCTACACCGGCCAGATCTGTGTAATCGGAGCGAAACTTGAGAAGGAAAAACTGGCCGGAATTTTCCATATCTGATCCGCAGTGCAGAAACAGACGGCAGAACAGCACAAACAAGGAGGCGAAATATCACAATGAGTATCCCCGTCTATGTCTTTGCCGGTTTTCTGGAAAGCGGCAAGACCAGCTTCATCCGCGACACGCTTCTCGATCCCGGATTTACCGATCAGGAAAAAACTCTGATCGTCTGCTGCGAAGAAGGAGAAGAGGAGTATGACAGCGGTTTCCTCAGCGAAACGAATTCCACTCTTCTGATGATCGAATCAAAAGAAGATTTTAAAGGCGTTACGCTGAAAAAAGCGGCCATGGCGGAAAAGCCGGACCGCATCATCGTCGAATACAACGGCATGTGGGAGATCCGTCTGCTGGAGCAGGAATTTCCGCGGGACTGGGAAATTTATCAGATCGTCACCACCATCAATGCCGAAACGTATGAGGTCTATCTGAAAAACATGGGCTCCCGCATCATCGAGCAGGTCGGTGCTTCAGAGCTGGTGGTATTCAACCGCTGTACACCCGAGCTGAATGAGATGATACGAAGCACCAACGTCAAAGCCATGAATCCCCGGGCTCTCGTCTTTTTAGAGGACCGCAGCGGCAATGCCGAGGATTACTCGGAAGGAATGCCGCTTCCTTTCGATCTCGACGCTGACGTCATCGAAATCGCCGATGAAGACTTCGGTACCTGGTACATCGATGCCATGAATGAACCGGAAAAATATGACGGAAAGACAGTTATGTTCCGGGGTCAGCTTCACCGCCGGCCCGACGATCCCGCTGACCGCTTCGCAGCAGGCCGCTTTGCTATGGTATGCTGCGCGGAGGACATCAGCTTTCTCGCGTTTTTCTGCATCATGGAACGTGCCGCAGAGCTCGTAAAGGAGGAAGGCTGGGCAAATATCCGTGCGGATATCCATACGGAATACTGCCATGAATTTCGCGGCGATGCGCCGATGCTTTACGTGACATCTTTGGAACCGGCGGATCCGCCGGAAGAGGATCT
>CAJFPD010000046.1 GCA_904398315.1 Candidatus Alangreenwoodia gallinarii
CCGGACGGTTGCGTTATGCAGCCGGATCGCCGTGCCGGAGGACGAACGGGCGGATATTCAGCTGTTCGTCTATCGCGGCGAACCGGGGGAGTATCACTCCATGACGGCTCCGGCAGCTGTCGCGGATGCGCTCGCGGCGGCTGTGTCGGAGCAGATGGGTGAAAAAGCGGAGAAGAGACTCTCGGCGCTTCGTGAGATGAAAAGGCGCTATGTACAGGACTGAAAGAAGCGGCGGATCACAGGCATATCAGCTGATGATCCGCCCGTCTTCAATGCGGATCATCCGGTCGGTCATCTGTGCGATCTCCGGGTTATGGGTAATCATGATAATGGTCTGATGAAATTTTCGGCTTGTCATGTGCAGCAGTGCGATCACATTGTCGCTGGTACGGGAGTCCAGATTTCCTGTCGGCTCATCGGCCAGAATGATGTCGGGTTTCGAGGCGAGGGCCCGCGCAATCGCCACACGCTGCTGCTGGCCGCCGGAGAGATTATTCGGCAGACTGTAGATTTTCTGTTCCAGTCCCAGTAACTGTAAAATTTCACGGATAAATTCTCTGTCCGGCTTCTGCCCGTCCATAGCGACGGGAAAGACGATATTTTCCCATACATTTAGCGTAGGGATCAGATTATAGTTCTGAAAGATAAATCCGATACGACGGCGGCGGAATACGGTAAGCTGCTCGTCATTCAGTCCGGACAGCTCCGTATTGCCGACGGATATCGTTCCGGATGTGGGAGTGTCAAGACCGCCCAGCATATGAAGAAGGGTGGATTTACCGGAGCCGGAGGTGCCGGTAATGGCGACAAACTCTCCGGTTTCGATCTCGAGATTAATGCCGTCCAGCGCCCGGACCTCTGTTTCGCCTTTTCCGTAGTATTTCTTCAGGTTTTTTGCCTGTAAAATGATATCTGTGCTCATAATTTGATCCTCCTTATCCGATTATTCCGCAACACGCAGTTTTTCGACGATGCTGCCCTTATTGAAAACTTTCAGCGCGATCACCGGCACGATGGCGGCGACGATCAGCAGTACGACACACGCGGTCAGGGCAGGGAGAAGTGTAAAGTGGAATGTGAAGTACCAGATGTTTCCCGTGAGTCCCCGCACGACCGTGAAGGCCAGTATCACAGATAAGATCAGACCGGAGGCACACGCGCCGGCGGCATAATAGACGCTTTCCCAGATCATCATCCGGGTCAGCTGCTTTGCAGTCATGCCGATACTCTGCATGGTCGCAAATTCACGTCGGCGGGCCAGGATCGTGGTGATGATGGTGTTGGTCAGGTTCAGCACGCCGGCTGCGCCAAAGATCATGCCGATCAGACCGCCGACAAATTGGAGCATGGTGCGGGTAGTCATAGCATCCTGACGGGCATCCTCAGCAGAAGCGTAGTTCAAGCCGGGGTCTACATTTGTTACATAATTTTCCAAAAACTCAGCCATGGCCTCCCGCTGACTTTCCTCCACATTGAAAGAATATTTATAGATTACAGGTTCGTCATAGATTTCTGTGTAGACCGCTGTTGGCAGGTACAGATATAATCCGTTACCGCCTACTTCCAACGGCCCATTGGATGTATAGCCGATTTCTTCATCATCTCCGTTGAGTGCTGCTTTTGCCAATATGGGGAGTTCCATAACAGGCTCGCCATTTTTATAGACAGTGATTACATCTCCTACATCTAATAAATCAAAGTCAGGAAACAAAATAGAAGTTCCCATAACGGACTGCACTCCCAGCAGGACACCCTCGCCATTCATCATCTGCTCATAAAGTGTGTGAGCATCCGTTTCGCCCTCTTGTAAGTCCATTCTGGTAAGGGCAACTTCTTCCATCCCATAGACGTTACAAAGTGCGTGGCCGTCATCTCCTAACTGAAAACGAATACTTCCATCGGTGTACGCAGCGGGAATACCGGAATCCGTATCAGTATCTTTGTAGGCAAATTCCACCGGGAAATCATAGGTCACATCGCTGTCATCCAGAGTGTTTTTATAAATGGCCGAAGCACCGCTTACACTAGGCTGTGCATTGATCGCGTCTATCACTTCCGTACTCAGCCCCTGTTCACGGCGGGTAAAACCTTCCATGCCGTTTGTACTGGCAGCATTCACCACAGCGAAGTCGGTGCGGATGCTGTATGACACCTGTTTCTCAATGTCCACACTTTCCGCAGCGATGCCCATACAGTTCAGCAGCACAACGCAGAGGGTCAACGAGGCCACAATGAAGGCGGAACGCCGCTTATTGCGCCCCAGATTCGACCAGGCAAGCCGGGGCAGACTGGTGCTGGCCGTGCTTTTCTTAGTGGTCTTTTTCCCTGCCGCCGCCTCCACGTAGCGGAATGCTTCGATCGGCGGGATATTGGCAGCCACGCGGACAGGTTTTCTCGTGGAGAGAAATACGGTCAGTGCGGCGAGGACAGCGGCTCCGACGAAGATGACAGGAGACGGCTCCACATTGATGGCAATATTTTCATAGCTGCTGGAAAGGATGCTCATGACTCTCGGCAATGCCGCTTTTCCGATAAAGTAACCGGCCAACAGGCCGAGCGGAATACCGATACAGGACAGCCACAGCGCCTGCCTGTTTATCAGCTTTTTCACTTGCCGCCTGCTCATGCCCACGGTGCGGTACAGGCCGTAACGGCGGATTTCCTGCATCACCGCAATATCGAATACATTGTAGATCAGCAGATAACCGCAGAGTATGAACAGGATAATCACAACAGCTCCCAGAAGGAGCGTCACCGGTTCCAATGCAGGATTTGTCATGGTATTGACCGAGCCGGACATATTATCGGAGTTGTTCGAATCCGGGTCGCCGCCCATCTGGCGCACCCAATTATCCATATTTTCCTGAAGCCCTGCAGTGCCCGCGGCGATGAAATCGGAATAATAGGTGCCGGCGGAATCCCTGTCCTGATCATAGGTAAATTGGAAAATGTCAGGATGTGCGTCCCGAAACGATGTTCCGGCCCACATCATGCTGACCTGCTCGTTAGTAGCCTCAAACCAGCCGGATACGACCATATTCATCTGATATTCCTGCCCATGTGCGGTAAAGGCAATGGTGACAGCAGCGCCAACTTCCGGCTCTGCACCCAGATCCCGCAAAGCCGCATCCGAGGTCACGATTTCATTTTCCGCCTGCGGAAGATTGCCGTGGCTTGGGGTACAGAAGGTCAGATCAGCCTGTGTTTCATCCATCACATCAAATTCAATGTTGTGGCGGCTGGTATTGGTCAGAAAGCCCACGGGCATCCGCAGGCCGTATTCTTGGATGAAGTCAGCATCCGCTAAGGCCCCATACTGTTCAGCGGTCATATTGCGGAAGTCGCCGTCTGCCCGGCTGCCTTTCAGCATCTGCATGGTCAGAGTCATGGAATCCATAGCCCCCATACCGATGGTGGTAACAGTAGTAAATAGAATTGCGGTCAGCATGATCGCCAGAACCGCGATCAGATTTCGCATTCTGCCGGCGCGAAAACTGCGCCCGGCAAGAACGTTGAGCATGTTCTTCATGGCGTGTTCCTCCTTGCCTGTTTCTTGAGTATCAGGATAGCATCGTCATGTCACAGTTCGGGCACGCGAATGTCACAAAATTATGATAGTAAAAATGCGCCTGATTCAGGCGCATAAAGTCAGCTATATGATTTTTCCGTCCTGAAGCCGGACGACACGATCCGCAAGCTGGGCAAGATCCGGATTATGGGTGATGACGACCAGTGTCTGATGAAAAGTCGCGGCAGTCATCTTCAGCAGTCCTGCGACATTCTGTGTCGTTCTGATGTCAAAGCTGGCGGTGGGTTCGTCGGCCAGGATAATCGAGGGTTTTGTGATTAATGCCCTTGCAATCGCCGTACACTGCTGCGCCCCGCCGGAAAGCATATAGGGGTAATCATTCAGACGACTGTTCAGCCCCAGCAGATGAACAAGATCGGAAAAATACTCCGCATCGGGCCGTGAGCCATCCAGAGCAAGCGGAAAGATGATATTTTCCCGGATCGTCAGCTCGGGCACCAGATTGTACCTCTGAAAGACAAAGCCGATTTTTCTGCGCCGGAATACGGTAAGCTGTTCTTCATCCATTTCGGACAGATCCAGTCCGTCAACGATTACACTTCCTTCGGTGGGCCTGCAAAGACCGGCAATCGAACAGAGCAGTGTCGTTTTGCCGGAGCCGGACGCGCCTACGATGGCTGTGAATTTTCCCTTTTCGATGGACAGGTCGATATCGTCCAATGCTCTGACGACCTGCGGGCCGTCCTGAAAGTATTTTTTTAAGTGTCGTATTTCCACAATATTCATAATTCCATCCTTATCAGCTTAACAGGAATACGGAGAACGTACTTCCTTCGCCTTTTTTTGATTTCACCGTAATGTAGCCGTTTTGCCGGGTGATGATTCCTCTTGCCAGATATAAGCCGAGGCCGACACCTTCTTTTGCAGCTGCTTCTTCGGCCCGATAAAAACGCTGAAATACAGCGTTATAGTTTTTTTCCTCAATACCGATCCCGGTGTCGCTTATATCGATCCGGGTATAAAACTGCCACGGTCGGACGGAAACACAGATTGTGCCGCCTTCCGGTGTGTACTTTACCGCATTGTCCAGAATATTGCCGATGGCCTCCGCTGTCCATTTCGGATCGTGCTTTACGGTCAATCTGCTGTCGCAGTCTGCTGAAAGACGGATATGCTTCTTTTCCGCTTTTGCCAGCACGGTACTCATGGCCCTCGCAATCGTATCGTTCAGCCGGGTATCCTCCGGATGCAGAACGAAAGTGCCCGTTTCCAGCCGGGACATTTTGATCAGTGACTGCATTAGAAAGTCCAGTTTGCTGGTCTGCACAGTCATCAGGTCGAGAAATTCGCTCTGCTTCTCACGGGACAGTTCATGTTCGCTCAAAATGTCGGTGATCATCCGGATGTTCGCCGTCGGCGTTTTCACCTGATGGGATATGTCGCTGACCAGCTCCTGAATCGTCTGCTTGTCCTGTATGCTCTGCTGCCGTTCCTCCCTCATTTTCTCGTAGTAGCGCAGCAGCTTTTCCTGAACCTTGGAGAATGCTGTTTCCTCATAGGGTGAGAAGTTTTGAAGTTCCCGTCCTTCCATCAGAGCATCCGCTGTTTCACAGATATCGTTGGAAAAGTCGGAAAGCATGCGGCTCTGCCAGACAGCCCAAAGCGCCGTCGTCACAACGGCAGCACCGCAGAAAACAAACAGAAAGCTGCGTATCACTTCTTCCGGAATATAACCGAAGAAAATGCCTGCTGCTCCGGCGCAGAAAGCGAGAGCGAAGAGCAGTCTCCGGCAGAATCCTGTCAGACGGGTTTCTTTCATTTTGCCGCCCCCTGCCATACATAGCCCATGCCGCGCACTGTTTTGATGTACGTGTGAGTATCGTCTTCGATTTTGGCTCTCAGACGGTTGACCGCGGCAGTCAGCGCGTGGTCATCCACAAAGTTGGCCTCCGCATCCCAGAGACGTTCCAGCAGAGTCTGTCTCGTTAAAATATTTCCGGCATTTTCGGTCAATATTTTCAGCAGTTTATATTCATTGGAGGTGACAGCGATTTTTTCGGTGCCGCGAACCGCGGTGAGAGTGCCGAAATCGAGTGTAAGAAACCCGTCGCTCCAGAGGCCGGAGGCCGGAGGTTCCGCTGCTGTATTTCTGCGCAGAACTACCTCTATACGCCGCAGGAGAATTTTCATGCTGAACGGTTTTGTCACATAATCCTCCGCGCCGAGATCAAAACCGTTCAAAACATCCTGCTCCAGATCATTGGCGGTCAAAAATATAACGGGCAATTCAGGGTGAATGTCCTTAATGATATGGCACAGATCAAAACCGTTCCCATCCGGCAAGTTTACATCTAGTATGATTAAATCAAAATGGTCATTTTGAATAAGCTGCGTCGCCTTTTTGCAGTTATAGGCGGCAACGGTCAGATAATCATTACAATCCAGTTCAAAGCATATTCCTGCACTCAGGGTCAGATCATCCTCTACGACTAATATTCTCATTCTTCTGTTCCTTTCATGCTTTCATACCGTCTCTCACGACAGCTTTTTCGCATGTCATGCAGTCTGTATTCGTACTTTAGACAATATCTATTATTATATTTTATTTGTCCGGAGGACGAAAGCAGGGAAATGTATAAAAAAACTGTTTGTGTTGTCAGCATTTTACGCTTTCTGATATAATGATGTCATATTTAGTACGAAATTAGAATTATGAGTAAAATGACGGAGAAAAAAGGGCCGGGAGATATGAAAAAACTGTTTTTCTTTTTTCTGTTCGCCGCGATCCTGTTTCTTCCCGCGGGATGCGGCCGTACCGGTGATGCGCAGACAGAACACATCAAAATCGCTGTCATCGGAGAAGAAGCGGGCCTTTATCCGGGATATCAGGACGGGACGGTGGCCGCGGCGGAGGATCTGAACAGCGGGTCTGCGGACAGCGGCTTTGAGATAGAATATGAGTTTTACGATTATGACGGCAGTTATGAAGAGGGCGCTGCGATTATCGATATGCTGGCCGCCGATCAGAGTGTGACAGCTGTAATAGGTCCCGTAGATATGGATCTGAATAAGACGGCGGCTTATATCTTCAATGAAGCGGGAAAGGTATTTATCGTTCCGTTTTTTCTGTATGACAGCGTCTGCCAGGATAATCATTATGATATGGTTTTTTCGATATGCAATTCAGGAAAACATACAGGCGAGATACTGCGCTGTGCCGCGGAGCAGACGGAAGCCGTCCGCTGGGCGGTCTGTTCTGCCGACAGAGAATTTGAACGCTCCGAGATGAACGGATTTCTGAGGTACGGAGCAGATGACGGAATCTTTGTGGTGGACTGCGTGAGTATATCCGAGCTCGAGGTGCGGTTTGACGACATATACGATCGCTGGCAGACACTGGACGTGGAAGGCGTCGTGATTTTTCCCGTGGATGAAGAGGGATTTGATCTCCTGAAACAGATCAGAGACAGAGATCCCAACATGATCTGTGCAGGAGATACGGCATTTGACGACAGCGACCGTATAAGCCGGGACGAGGAACTGAGAGCGGCGATGAACGGCTTTATCATGGCTGACGAATTTATTCTGGATATCGTGTCGGACGACGACATCGGATGTTATGAGGAACTGGCGGAACAGTATCTGAAAGATACGGGACAGGAATTCGATTCCTGGTACATACAGGGCTATAACGCGGTGAGAATGATCGCGGATACGGCGGTGAATTCCGGAACATCTGATCCGGCCGGGATTGCACAGGCTCTGCATAAAAAAGGCTATGAGGGCCTGCTGCAGAATTTCCGCTTTGAGGGAAACGGGGCGCTGACAGGAGATGCATTCACCTACAGTGTTCTGGATGAGCAGGGCTACGGACGTATGTATCGTCTGATACAGGAGTAAAAATATGAATCTGTTCAGAAAAGAAGCTATTGAGAGTTTTTCTTCCAGATCCGGTATGAGCCGGGGCATACGCGCGATCGGTCTCAGAAGTATCGTGTTTATCATGCTGCTGGCGGCATGCGCTGCAATCTTTGCTCTCTGGCTCCTGCGGGGGACAGTTTATGAAACAGTGACGGTGAACGGAATCATCTGGCCGGAGAGGAATAACGGTGCGGTCTGTGCCGTTTACGGCGGCACAGTTTCCGAAACGGTCGTCACCCGCGGAGATGCGGTAAAAGCAGGGGATATTCTCGCCATAATTCCACAGGAGGATATTCTTTCTGAAATCGAAAAGGGCAGGCAGAACGGTATGGCAGAGTCCGAACGGAGAAGGCTTTATGAGGAATACGACAGATATTCCGTCATACGTTCCGATATCGACGGGATCGTAACCTATATCACGGATAAGAATTCGTATATATCTGAAGGTGACCGGGTGGCATCGGTCGTTCCATATGATGAAAGCGGAAATAACAGAGTACTGACCGCGTTTATCCCTTCTGACAGGAGCGGAATAATAACCCTGGGAATGAATGTCCAGGTGATGCCTGACTTTGCACCGAGGGAGGAATACGGATATATCAAGGGATATGTTTCGCGCATTTCCACCTACCCGGACACCGGACGGAATATCATCGGATCGGAAAATTCTCTGTTTGTCAGTCTGCTGGATGAATCGCAGACTTATCTGCAGGTGGAGATCACGCTGATACCGGACAGATCGGCAAAGAGCGGACTGAAGTGGTCGAACTCGGCCAGCAGTGATGTGGATGTCGTCATGGGAACAACCTGTACAGCGGATATCGTGGTGGAGGAATGCCGTCCCTATGAGTGGCTGTTTTAGGAGGAAGCTGTGGAGAAAGTGAAAAAAGTGCGCCCCGTGCTTCAGATGGAAGCGACGGAATGCGGTGCGGCATCGCTTGCCATGATTCTCGGGTACTACGGAAAGACGGTGACACTGGAAGAACTGAGGCGCGAATGCGGTGTATCGAGAAACGGCGTAAACGCAAAGAGTATCGTCAGGGCTGCCCGGTTTCACGGCCTGCAGACCCGGGCGCTCCGTGTAAATCTCGAAGGAGTGAAAAAACTGAAGATGCCGGCGGTCCTGCACTGGAATATGGATCACTTTCTCGTTCTGTGCGGCTTCAGCAGAAAAGGCGCTGTACTCGCCGATCCGGCATACGGAATGAAGACGGTGAGCATGGAAGAGTTTTCCGGATCTTTTACCGGGATTGCCATCGAACTTACACCGTCGGAGAATTTTCAGAAAGACCGGGGAGGAAAAAGAGCGAAGGACTATGTCCGGAACTGTACGAGAGCGTTTCTGCCCGACGTGTTTTTTTTTCTGATTCTGGAGATGTGTGCGCTGACCGGCAGCATCGCAGTGCTTTTTCTGAATTCCGTCTTTATCGATAAGATTCTCATCGGCGGTAATGTTCAGAATGCGGTGATCATCCTGCGTGTGCTGTTGTGTGCCGGTCTGATCACAGCGGCGGCGATGGCGCTCAATGAAAAGATACGCTGTCGGATCAGCAGACAGCTGAATGTGAGCATCAATTCGGGCTTTATTCAGCATCTGCTGAGACTGCCTATCGAGTTTTTCGCTCAGCGCAGCGAGGGAGATCTGGCGAACCGGCAGAGCGCAGGCATGCAGATGGGTTCTGCCATCTGCCGCATGCTGACGCCGCTGCCGGGCTATGTGCTGCAAATAGCTGTATATCTCATACTGACCGCTGTGTTCGATATATATATCGCACTGATCGGCGTTCTGTGCGCCGGTGTCAATATCGCGGCGATGATACTCAGTTCAAGACGATATGAGGAAAAAATGCGTTCCTACAGCCGGGATATGGGTGCGCTGCAGGGGGATGTATCCCGTACGGTGGACATTATCGAAACGGTAAAATCCTGCGGTGCGGAGGATGCTGTCTTTGAAAGACTCATGGCGGCGGGAACGCAGGCGGTAAACACGAGAAATGAAATCGATAAAACAGGGGTTTATACGGAAACGCTGTTTTCTTTTCTGAATGCTTTCGGCTCGGGAGCGGTTCTGATCGCAGGTGTTTTTAAGATTCTTTCCGGTACCATGACGGTCGGTATTCTCATAGCGGCACAGGCTCTCGTGGCGGCTATGCTGGTACCGGTGGGAAACGCGGTCAGTGCGGGAATGGAAATGCAGACGCTGAAGAGTGAGACGACGCGTACCAACGATGTCATGCATTACGATGAAGACGATAAATTTCTTGCGGAAGGCCAAAAACAGGAAAAACCGGTCGACGGCGATATCGAACTTCGCGATGTCAGTTTCGGTTACGGTCCGTTGGATCCGCCGATGATAAGCGGTTTTCATCTGACTGTACGAAAGGGCGGCAGCGTTGCGATCACAGGAGGCAGCGGAAGCGGAAAGTCGACGGTCGCCAAAATTATCGCCGGACTTTACCGGGAGGACGGCGGAACCGTGACGTTTCACGGAACGCCGAGAGAGGAAATCGACCATTACTACTTTTATTCGAAAATCGCGGTGGTGAGTCAGAACATCCGCCTCTTTGAGGGGACGGTGATGGATAACATTACGATGTGGGATGACAGTATTTCTTATGATGATGTCGTGACAGCGGCAAAGGCGGCATGTATACACGATGTGATCATCGGACGCAGAGGGGGTTACCGCGAGCCTGTGACGGAAAACGGCAGAAATTTTTCCGGCGGTCAGCGCCAGAGGATAGAAATCGCCCGCGCCCTTGTGAAAAAACCGTCCGTGCTTATCATGGACGAGGCGACGAGTGCGCTCGACACGGACACCGAGGAACAGATCATGAACAATATCAGCAGGCTGGGCATTACGAGAATTATCGTGGCACACAGACTGTCGACGATCCGCGACAGCGATGAAATCCTCGTCATGGAAAGCGGAAAAATCCTGGAGCGGGGGACGCATGAGGAACTCATGACAAAAAACGGAGCCTATTGTGCTCTGGTGAGGAGTGTGGGATAACGTGGGAAATGAACCGAGGGAAGAAAATGAAAGTATAAGAGAAAAAAACAGACAGGCGGCTGCGCGCGCATGGAAAAATATGAAAGCCGCATTGGATGACAGAGAGGAATACGAAGGCATCAATGCGGTGCTGAAATTTTTTCATGAGAAAGAGCGTCTGGAATCAGGTCTGATGCTTTCGGAGCAGCTGAAGATTCTGGAAGAGAGATTTTTTATCCGGACACGCTATGTGGAACTCGATCAAGACTGGTACCGGACGGCAGCCGTTCCCATGCTGGCAAGGACGGACGACGGGCGGTGGCTGGCGGTGATACCGAAGACAGATGGGACATGTTTCTTTATGGAACAGGGCAGAAAGGTGAAAGTGACGCCGGAAAAAGCGGAGAAGTTCACGGACAGTGCCATGTATTTTTACAGGGAACTGAAAAAAGGCAGGATTCTGATGAGAGATCTGGTCTCTTTTCTGTTTCGCTGCAGCTCCGGAAGTGACCGGATCATTGTTCTGACGGCGTCTGTGCTGGCAACTCTCGCCGGCATGCTCCTGCCGTGGGTAAACAGTTTTATCTTTTCCCGGATTATACCGGCGGGAGAGATGAACGGGATTCCGGCGGCGGCAGCACTTCTCTTCGCTGCGGTAATGACAGCCGCGGTTTTGAAGCTGCTGCAGTCTCTCGTTCTGACGAATTCCATGGTGCGGTGCGGCACTTACGTGCAGAGCGCGATTTTTTCGCGGCTGCTCAGGCTGAAAGCCGATTTTTTCCAAAATCAGCGGTCCGGAGAGCTGTCGCGTATGATTACGGAATTCTCCGATATTTCACAGATTCTTTCCGCAAGGAGCATCAGTGCGTGTATCAGCCTGATTTTGTCTCTGTTTTATCTGATTCAGATACGTATCTACGCACCGAAGCTGTTTCTCTGGGTTCTTCTGTCATCTGTTCTTCTTGGCGTGATGATGGCGGCGGAAGGAGTTCTAAATTCCCGGTGGATGCGAGAGTACTCCCGGTCACTGTCGAAAATGTCCGGTTTCAGTTATGAGATGCTGGCGGGAATGGAGCAGATCAAGCTCAACGGAGCAGAAGCCCGCGTGCTGCAACGGTGGAGTGAATATTATCTCGATGCGGCCAGAAAGGAGGAGAAGCCCTTTTTTCTCAGATACGCGCCGGTGTTTTATAAGCTGATCCATATCTTTACGACAGCGGTGATTTTTCTTCTGGGAACGGGAATGGCGGCATCCGATTATATCGCTTTTTCGTCGGCGTACGGCGCATATACTGCGGCCGGAACCGGTACGGCCGTCATTATACAGATGATCGCTTCTTTCAGAAGTTCTTATTCCCTGATCAGACCTGTGCTTGAGGCGGAGGAAGAAGAGTACGGATCCGGGAAAAAGATACCGCAGAAGATCAGAGGAGAAATCACCGTATCGGATCTGCATTTCCGCTATACGCAGGATTCGCCGTATGTACTGAACGGTCTTTCCGTTCACATCCGTGAGGGAGAAAGTGTCGGAATCATCGGTACCTCCGGGTGCGGAAAATCGACGCTGCTCCGGCTGCTTCTCGGATTTGAGGATCCGGAAAAAGGCAGCATTTACATAGATGAATTTGATATACGTGAACTCGATATGAAGGCATGCCGCAGAAAAATCGGAACCGTTCTTCAGGATGCCGGCATCATATCGGGGGATATTTATTCTAATATTACGATAACAAAGCCGGATGCGGATATGGAGGAAGTCAGGGAAGCTGTGGAGATGGCAGGACTGACTGAGACGATCGCGTCACTGCCGATGGGAGTGCATACGCCGGTCAGTCAGGAAAACTGCACGCTCTCCGGCGGACAGAGACAGCGAGTGCTGATCGCGCGGGCTCTGATCGCAAAACCTTCTATTCTGATCTTTGACGAAGCGACGTCGGCACTGGACAATATCGCGCAGGCAAAAATTACGGAAAGTATAAACAGCCTGGAGTGTACGAAGATTATCGTGGCACACCGGCTTTCAACGATAGAAAAATGCGACCGCATACTGGTTATGGACAAGGGGGTGATCGTGCAGGAAGGACCTTTTGAAAAACTCAGAAAAGAGGAGGGATTGCTGAAACAGTTATTAAGAAGACAGGCAGTTCAGTAGAAGAAAAATCAGTAGGAGGAGTTATGAAAGGAAGAGTAATGAAAAAGCTTCTGAGCGGCATTTTGACGCTCAGTATGCTGGCATCATTATCTCCGCCCGTCTTCGCAGGTGAAAATACTGCAGAAGGAGATGCACATTTCGATTTTGAAGCGTCAGAATATGAAATTGCAGAAGACAGCGGAGAACTGAAGATCAAGGTGATACGGCACGGGGGAAACAGCGAAGCTGCAGATGTGTACTTTAAAGCCGCGGATTTCCTCGCAAGCTATGGAAATGATTATGAAATTCTCGATGAACACGGCAGTCCTCTCGAAAAAGTGTATGGAGAAAAACCGGAATTATCGGAGTTTGTATATCAGGACGAAACAGAAGAACTATCGGAAACCGATATGACAGAAGAGGGGTCCGGCGCGTCAGAAGAAGTTTCCGGTTCTGATGTACAGGATGCAACAGAAAAACCGTCTGATGACGATCAGCTGGATGAGATAGAGGACAGCGAAAAAGATGCGGAAGTATCCGGAGATCAGGATTCCGGTAAATCTGATACAGAACCGGTGGCAGAAGTGACAGAAAAGGAAGAAGAATCCTCCGGCAATCTTTCGGATACCGCATCGGTTCTTCCCGAAAATACTGATAAGAAAAGAAAGAGCAGCGGTTCCCCTCTGCTCGACGCTCAGGCAGCGTATCTGAATCTGGATACTTCAGAGAAAGAAAACGTAGAAGATGCCACGAAAGAAACACTGGATGACATGTACAGTTATTTTCTTTCGGCAGAAGGTGCACAGGGCGTTCTTCATTTTCGAAGCGGTGAAACAGAAAAAGAGATTATCGTAAAGATTTACGATAATGACGCGGCGGAAAGTGATAAGCTTTTTATGCTCGCACTTCTCGGCACGACGTCAGAAAGTACTACGATTGCCGCAAATGCGACGACATACGTTTCGATCATCGACGATGAAGATTACGAAACGCCCGTCTTTGCTCTGACAGATACCGATCTGACTCTGTCATCGGATGCTCCGGAAGGTTATATTACGGTGCAGAGAAAAAGCGGTATGCAATATTTTTCGATGGTATATGTTTCCACCGTAAAATCCTCTGCGGCGGCAGAAAGTTATGAAGAATTCGAGGGAAAGACAGTCGCATTCGTTCCGGGAGAAACCGAAAAGAAAGTCAGAGTCACAGCATATGATTTCTCAAAAGATGCGGCATTCGGCGTGCGTCTGGAGGGCGGTGAAGACACCGAGATAGAAAATCACTATGTGGAAGTAAAGATTTCGGCCGATCCTTCTGCACAGGGTACTTCTGCGCAGAATGTTCCTGCAGCAAACAGTCTTCTGTCCGCAGGGAACGTCAGCCTTCTGTCTGACGGTATCACCCTGGGAGCTTCCACATCCATGCCGGCCAATCAGATCGGTGTGGAGGGCGGATGGAAAGCAGTCAGAACCGGAAGTGATAATGATAACAGAGCGCAGGTAAACGGCAGCGATCTTTATTTGACCCAGTATGATAAAAATAAATATTCCATGCTGGTCACAAATAACAGAATTAACTTTACGGGTATCAAAAACCTGCGTTTCAGTATGAACGTCGGCGGAGACGGAAGTAAATTTACGACCTGGCTCGACACAGATACGGATCAGACATTTGAAGGAAGTTACGGAGCGTGTTATACACAAAACGGCAAAAGCGGCTGGGCGGAACGCGATCTGAACGTAGCATCTGTCAATGAGAGTCTCTATCTGAAATTTTCTACCAAAGCAACTGCTGCGGGAAAACATAATCCGAAGGCTACAATAGACTGGTTCCGGTTTGAATGGGCGAAATACAGTTTTTCCCCTCAGAATTCCGTGGAGAGTCTGAACAGAAAACTGTATGATTTTACTTCGGGAACTCCGGCTATTTCCGATCTTTTCTACGATGGCGAGACAAACAGAGTATATAATCCGGGGACGGTAACTGTAAAAAGCGGCACGAGCAATGTCGATGCATTTTACGGCAACAATGAGAAATCCGTCACAATCGCGGATGCAAATCCGTCACGCAATACGGAAAAGGGCATCTACCTGAAAGGAGTCTATTTCTGCAAGGGAGATATCAGTGAAAAAGAATTTTATGACGGAAATAAATACAGATCTAAAAATGTCTATTATGTTTCGGCAAACAATGCTCATGAAGTCGTCGTGACGCCGAACCAGTCGTTTATCAAGACACTGATAGACAATGGGGTATTATCAAGCCAGAATAAAGATGAAACGATCAAGATTTTCCCTGTCTTTGAACAGGAAATGGTGACGGTCAATTTTGAAAATGCGGATCGTGACGATTCCGACAGCAGTTCAAAGGGAAAATTCGATAAGGAGCACAGGGCATCTTATATCATCAATATTCTGGAAGCCTGTGATGCGGGAACGGTGACGAAAAAGCTTCATGCCGGATGGCTGGACTACTATTCGATCTCAGTTCCGAAGTATGCTGTCATACGCGTGAAAATATCGCCTGCTGCGAACAGATCAGCCTCCGGTGTCCGCTGGTGGTATCACAGTGACAACAGCAAAGGCGGCGTGGAATATTATCAGGAGGGAGATACGAAATTCAGCGGAGCCAACAGCGCGGGCGTCGTCATCGAAGAGACGGATTATACGATGGCGGATATCGTCGCGGATGCCAGTCTCTCTATGTGTCCTTCGACGGGGGAACAGACCTTTTATGTCGGTTATTCCCCGAAGTCGTATGAGTACATAACCGGTGTGGTCGATTCCCTGACGAATGCCGTTCGCAATACGACAGACAGCGGAAACGGGGAAGCGACAGGTGACGACGGCTCGATGTGGCTGATCAATCCGTATATAGGTCTGAATTATACACTGTCGGCGATCGCTCCGGAAGGATACTACACTTCCTGGGCGAATATGACAGGTGACGACGACAATAGCGGTACGATCGGAGACAGCAGCGCAGACGATAATACAGCAGGAGAAAAGCGAAAACAGAGTGAAAATCCGATGTACGTGTACGGCAGCAAGCTGAACGTATCGCTCGATCAGGATAATACGAGATACTATTACGAATTTCTGCCGAAGACAAACAGCGCGACGATCACTCAGAGAGGTCAGGTTCTGAGAGAAAAGAATACACTCTATGATCTGGCAGCCGGCAGAGAAGCGACAGATTACGAGCCGGTAATCGGAGCGTATATGGATATCGCGGGATTTACCGGCATGACAGACGGTGAGGGCCGATATTCCATTCCGATGATGGGACTCCCGTCCTGGGGAACGATCAGTGCATCCCTGAGCGTCGGAGATGCGGAATATAATGCGACGGCAAGTATCGAAAGTAATTCGCGCATCATTCTGCCGGCTCTGGAGAAATTCAGAGCAAAGGCTGTCTCGGCGGCCTACGAGACGAAAACGGGCTCTATTGCCGATAATATGATTACCGTAGAGGACGATACTCTTACGATCAGAACGACGGTCACTTCGGACAGTGCGATCAGGCCTTCCGGAGCGAAGTTTTTCATCTATAACGATCAGGGCTATGAGACAATCGACTGCTCGGAGCATGCGGATGATTACCGGATTTCCTCCTCGAACAGCGGCGGAGATTTTACGGCGTCGCTGACGTTTAATCCTAAAAAGGATATGGCGTTTGGCTATAAGGTATATGTACAGTACTGTGATCAGAACGGAAAATGGTATGCGCCGGTCGATACAGGATACGATTTTTATGCCGCACTTGATCTCGCTTCCTTTATCTTTCCGATGATCGGAAGCTCATCGCTGGAGGATGTCGTGACTACCGGTATTGTAGAAGATATCATCGGAAATCCTCTGGGCGATATCGATCTCGGCTCCATCGACGCCTTTGACGTCACGGGAGAATCCTATACGCCGGAAAATATTCCTCCGGAGGATAGGGATAAATATACCTGGCTGCAGAACAATTATTCTTTCGGCTTTTCCAAGAAACTCGCCTCCGGCTCCAAATCCTGGGACAGTAAAAAGTCGTATGAGGATAAGATGAAGAAGTATATGGAGGCTCTGCAGAACGGAGATCTGACGGGTGAGATGCCGTCCAAGAGCCAGTATGATACCAAGGGAAGTTTCAAGTGGTCTGTGACGCCGTCTGTCGGCTTCAATCTCACGCTTTCTTCACGAAGTGACGGAAATACCTATTTTGAAGATCTGATCTTTTATGTAAAGGTCGGTTTCGGAGTCAGTGCGGAGCAGACGATCGAACTGCCTATCGGTCTGAGCATTCTCATTTCGGGCGAGCTGTCCGGCGATATTACGGGAATTTATCACATGTATACCGATTATCAGGACAGCTACGAGACAGAGGGAGCGATTCCTTATACTTCTGAGGATTTCGGCGTATTTAAGAAGTTCAACAGCGATGTGAGACGGGAGGGATATCTCTTCCTGAATCCTGAGATCGGCGTGAAGCTCGGGATCGGCTACGGCATTATTTTCGTAACCGGCAGTGCGGATTTCAAATTCGACATGGATCTGCAGTTTACGGAGAGTTCGACAAACGCATACGGCGATGTGACGATCGATCTGGGATGGGGAATCGAGCTCGTAGGATTTACGGTCTATTCCAAATCTCTGTATAATACGACAGAAAAGATGTTCAGCACAGAAGGTCAGAACGGTCATATCGATTTTGATTACGAAACGGAAAATACACTGTCGATGGCTTCTCTGTCGGATATGATGACCGGCGGCGGGGATGAATCTCTCATCACAGATCAGCCTGTTTCGAGAGATTATCTCTCAAACCGGGGAAGCTGGAACAGCGGACGTCGTCTGCTTTCCGCTTTGAATGCATCTTCCGGAACGGAGGAAACGGTGCTGCGGAACGGAGCGGCGGATAACCCGAACGTAAGCGTCACAAAGATCGGCGATGGAAAAATGCTCATGGTCTTTGTCGATGACGATACCAGCAGAAATAATGTGAACAAGCGGGCGGTATATTATTCTATCGGCGACGGAACGACATGGTCTGAGCCGGAACTGATCGATGATGACGGAACGCTGGACGATTATCCGAATGTATATGATCTGGGAGACAGACTGCTCATATCCTGGTCATCTGCGGAAAAAGTCTTCGGGGAAGATGCCACCGTGGAAGATGCTCTGAAATCTCTGAATATCAAAGCGGTATTCTTCGATAAGCAATCGGAGACATTCGGACAAGTAGAGCAACTGACGAAGACGACGGATGAGGATTACGCCGCGGACGTCCTGCCGAGAGCGGCGTACGACAGCTCGACAGGAAGAATCATCCTGTATTATACGAAGACAGAATATGATGATCTGGAAAAAACGACGGATATCGCGGATGCTGTGTCAGTGACAGCCTATCTGTTCTACGAAGACGGCAAATGGAGCAATGACGGCTCTGTCTATACCGAGGAGGAACTCGACGGAGTGGACAATCCTGAAAGATATAAAGAACAGTGGTATGGACAGAGATTCCTGGATGTGCGCATCAATGGAAGCAATTCCGAGATGCTTCGCGTCGTCGACACCGATGCCGTTTCATACAACGGTCTTTCGCTCTTTGCGTGGACGGTGGACTGGGATAAGAATCTGACGACAACAAATGACAGAGATGTGTTCCTGCAGATTTACGATTTCAGTGAAAACAGCTTTACTCATAATATCCGCATTACTCCGGAATCCGGGACTTACGCTTCTCCGAAATTCGGAAGAACGGGACAGGGCAATACCTATCTGTTCTACGGCGCTCAGGGTGAAGGAGAGGATCACGGTCAGATCATGTATCTGAATATCAGCGATATCATTTCGAACGAACAGTATACGAAAGTATCGGAAAACGGTTCGGAATACTATACACTTCAGTATGAAAACGATGCCGATTCCTATGAGCTGCCGGACGGGACGACGGTGACGGTTCCCGCTGAAACGGTGACAGTACAGGCGGATATCGCAGCGGAGACAGACAATATCACAGATTACGATGTCTATGTAGACAGCGACGGCAGAATGTATCTCTTCTGGACAGGTGTCGTCGGCTCTTCGAGAGAGATCTTCGCTTCCATGTTTAACGGTACGGATACCGGAGATACATCGGAAGACGGAGATGAGGAAGATGCTTACTGGAGCGAACCGTTTGCTCTCACAGACGGCGGAGAAAATGTCTATTATTCGGGAATAGGGGCATCTGTCATCGATAATACGATCTATATCGGCAGCGGTAAAGGGATATACAACGATGCTTCCAGTTCCAGCCTCGTTCTGACGAAACATGAGCCGTATACAGAGGTGTCTGTGGGAAGTGTAACGCTCGACAAGGAATATCCGCAGGCCGGCGATGCGGTGAAAATCACCGCGCTCGTAAAAAACGACGGTCTGCTTCCGGAATACGATCCGGTGACAGTAACCTTTACGAGAAACGGAGAAGAGATCGGAACGCAGCAGATTCAGCTGATCCCGGGAGGAGATAATGTATCCGTATCGGTATATACGGATATGCCGGAAGATATTTCGGGTACGGTCTTCGGTGCGTACATCGCCGGGAAGGATCCCGTTACGGTCAGCGCGAAGAAGGGTGCACAGCTTGTATTCGACGATGGCGCGGTCAGCTATTTTAAAGGAGACGGTTACACCGAAGCGCATTATGCGTATACGGTCAGTGTGGAAAACACCGGAAATGATACTTCAGAAGAAGTCATATTTACCGCTTATTCCGAAGACGATACCGTTCTCGGAGAAGCGACTGTTCCGTCCCTGGCAGCCGGAGAGAGCACTGCAGTTGACATGACTCTTGACATTCCGGACAGCGCGTATGAAATTGCGGACGGACAGGGAAATGCGGGAATTACCGTCAGGGCGGCCGCAGGCGGCGAAGAGATTCTGAATTTTGAAACGACGGTACGCAAACAGTTCGATGCGAATGCGATCAGCCTTTTAACGAAGGTGACCGGCGTCAGATTTGAAAATAACGGAAAATATAATCTTGCCACAGAAGACGAGGTACAGATTCAGCCTGATATCATCGGAGCGGAGGAAGGTCAGCTGAAGGTGAAATGGCTGGAATCCTCTGATGAAAATGTGGCCGTCATCGATTATTCCAACACAATTCTCGCTTCGGAACCGGGTACCGCTACGCTGACAGGCATCGTCGTACCGTATGAGGATGTCATCACGTTTGACAGTGCCGGAAATATGACGAATGCTGACTGGAGAGGTCTTATTCCTTCAGAGGATATGATCACGGTTACAGTACAGGTGACGGTATCAGAAAAAGGAACCGAACCGGAGGAGCCTTCTCAGGGAGGATCCGGCGGACACGGCGGATCTTCTGTAAAGCCGGAAAATCCTTCGGAGCCGGAAGAACCGGAAGAACCGGAAGAACCGGAAGAACCGACGGAGCCGGAAAATCCGTCAGAGATTACATTCAGTGATACCGCAGGACACTGGGCGGAAAAAGATATTGAAAGACTCGCATCCGAAGGCATTATCAGCGGTGTCGGAGAAGGCAGATTTGAACCGAACGGGCAGATCACAAGAGCTCAGTTTGCACAGCTGCTGATGAACATGAATCTGGTACCGTCCGGAGATATCGAGGTTCCGCAGTTCCGCGATGTCAATCCGGATGCGTGGTACAGCGAAGCTGTCACATGGGCTGTATCCTGCGGAGCTGCCAAAGGCATGGGAGACGGCACCTTTGCACCGGATGCGCCGATTACGAGAGAGCAGATGGCTGCGATGATAAATCGTTTCCTGAAACTGGCGGGAATCGAGATAACTGCTGTGACAGAAAAAGATTTTACCGATGAGAGCGCTATTTCCGACTGGGCGGCTGCAGATGTAAAAACTTTGACAGAGGCGGGAATTATCAACGGCAGAGATGACGGAAGATTCGATCCTGAAAATGATATAACTCGGGCGGAAAGTGCGGCTGTCATATGCAGAGTTCTCGATATCGAAACGGAACATCCGGCGGCCGGGGGCACGGAGGAAAGTCCGGGTCCGGAAAATGATGCGGATAAAAGCTCTCTAGCTGCTGAAAACGGTTCAGCAGCCGAAGCGGAGACAGAAAATGATTCCAAAGGGAATCCAGCGGCAGAAGGTATTTTAAAGGAGGAAAAGAAAGATGAATGATGACAGGAAGAAAATTTCCGAAGATCAGGCAACTGAGGAAACGGAAATGCAGGAAATCGATCTTGACGATCTCGAACAGGTGACGGGTGGTTCGCTGCACAATGTTCAGTATACGAAGACGGTCGATATCAGCGAAGATATAAAGAAAAAAATATAAAAAGCGAGATATATGACCGATGTCGGGATCACAGAATATGACAGAATCCGATCCCGGCAATCAGGACAGAATCCCTTCAGGAACGGAAAGCAAAAAGATGCAGGCGGTTCCTGAAGGGATCTTTTTCTGGCCGTTTTCCGCTTTTCCTCTGTTTTCTGTGCGGTGACTGCTTCCGTGAAACGATTGTGTTGAAAACAGCGAAACCGGCAGATATAATAGTAAGGTAACGCTGAGAACGGAAAAGAACGGAGAAATGGAGACGCATAAAATATGGACGCAGTAACATTTGAAATCTTAAAGACGGATCCCGCCACCAGAGCGCGCCGGGGACGCCTCCACACGCCTCACGGAACGGTGGAGACGCCGGTCTTCATGCCGGTGGGAACGGCGGCTACGGTAAAGGCGATGCTGCCGGAGCAGGTGAAGGAATTGGGAGCGGAGATCATTCTTTCCAATACATACCATCTTTATCTCAGGCCGGGTCACGAAATCGTGAGAGAGGCCGGAGGCCTTCATAAATTCATGAACTGGGACAGAGCGATTCTGACGGACAGCGGCGGATTTCAGGTGTTCAGCCTGGGCGCGCTGCGCAAGATCACGGAAGAAGGCGTGATGTTCAATTCCCATATCGACGGATCGCGCCACATGCTGACGCCGGAGAAGTCTATGGAGGTTCAGAATGCTCTGGGCTCCGATATCATCATGGCCTTTGACGAATGCACCCCGTATCCGGCGGACAGAAACTATGTGAAAAAGTCGCTGGAGCGTACCACGCGCTGGCTCGCGCGCTGCAAAGCGGCTCATAAAAATACGGAACGCCAGTCGCTTTTCGGCATCATGCAGGGAGGAATGTATAAAGATCTGCGCTACCAGAGCGCCTGTGAGATCACGGAGCTGGATCTTCCGGGCTATGCCATCGGCGGACTGAGCGTCGGCGAGCCG
>CAJFPD010000047.1 GCA_904398315.1 Candidatus Alangreenwoodia gallinarii
TCACGGAAAAGTGACAGTGGATTTTCACCCACGGGACAGTAGATCATATACTGAACCGTGGGTTTTTTTCTGCTGTATTTTCCCGTGTCTTCTGCTGCGGAAGAAAGCTGCGGTATCGCAGAAAAAGATCTGACGCACATTCTGATGAAACATATTCTGAAATACTTATCAGGAGGAAACTTTATGACGGAACTTCTTTTACGGCTGTTTGTCAGAGATTACAAAAACACCTCATCCCCTTCCGTACATTCCGCCATCGGAAAACTGGCGGGTGTGACGGGCATCGTATGCAATATCCTGCTGTTCCTCGGAAAACTCGCAGCGGGTATTCTTTCCGGATCTGTGTCCATCATCGCTGACGCGGTCAACAACCTGTCCGACGCCTCATCTTCCCTGGTGACGCTTCTCGGATTCCGCATGGCGCAGCAGCCTGCCGACAGAGATCATCCCTACGGCCATGCGCGTTACGAATATCTTTCCGGTCTCGTCATCGCCGCGCTGATTCTGCTGATCGGTGCCGATCTTGCCAAGTCATCCGCGGAAAAAATACTGCATCCGGAAGACGTCGCCTTTTCCGCCGTCACCTTCGCCATACTTCTCTGTTCCATTGCTGTAAAAATATGGATGGCTCTTTTCTTTGTCTCTCTCGGCAGACGGATCCGTTCCACCACACTGCGCGCCACATCTGTGGACAGCAGAAATGATGTCATCACCTCCTCAGCCGTTCTGGCAGGATGCCTGGTCAATTACTTCCTCGACATCAATATCGACGGCTGGGTGGGGCTTGCTGTGGCGATCTTCATTCTCTACTCCGGCGTCAGCATTGCAAAGGAAACCGTATCTCCCCTTCTGGGCAAACGCGCCGATCCCGCCCTGGTCGAAAAGATCAGCAGTCTCGTTCTGGCCCACGGAAAAATACTCGGTATCCACGATCTTCTGGTACACGATTACGGCCCGGGCCAGTGCTTTGCATCTCTTCACGCAGAGCTCAGCGCGGAAGAAGACCCTCTGGTCTGTCACGATATCATCGATGAAATCGAATGCGAAGTACTGGAAAAACTGAATGTCCATCTCGTCATTCATTACGATCCCGTCGTCCAGAACGACGAGGAATGGGATGAAATGCGCCACACCGTCAGCAAAATCATCCGGGATATCGATCCGCATCTGTCCATGCATGATTTCCGCATGGTTCGGGGTGCAAAACAGACAAAGCTGGTCTTCGATCTCGCAGTCCCCTATTCGATGACGGATCAGCGCCGGGAATTAAAAGACAGGATCGACGGCGAACTGTCCCGTCTCGGAAAACAGTATATCACCGTCATACGGTTTGATGCCGCGGAATGATATTCCGCCCGCTTCCTTTTCATCCCGGTTACCGCCAGAAAATAGAATCCGGCGCTCTCTATTTTTCCAGAAAATTCCATACTATTCTGTTAAATTCCTGCGGTTTTTTCGCCGCGATAAAATGATCCCCTTTCATGATCGCCAGCTCGGCATCCGGCAGACTGCAGAAGATCAGACGGGTATGGCTGTCCTTTACCATATCGCGGGTGCCGGCGATCACCAGTGTACGCACAGAAAGCCCGGCCAGCTCCCGCGGAGATATCTGCGGTTCCTCCGCCATCAGCCGCAGAAGTCCCGCGCTTTTCTTCGCCCGTTCGCTTACGGAATCAAACAGAGAGACAAAGCGATAGGCGATGATGATCGGAATCAGGACACAGAGTCTCATCCCCCGCGGAAAAAGATTGGCTCCGTTCAGAATGAGCCGGTTCACCCGCTGCGGATATTTCAGGGCAAATGTCACAGCGATATTTCCTCCGTCGGAAAATCCCAGAATATTTGCCCTTTCTATTTCCAGTTCATCCATAAAATCGCGGAGATCCTCTGCAAACTGACGGATCCGGAACGGCGCCTTCCCTCTCGGCGATTTTCCGTGCCCGCGCGTATCCACCGCTATGACTCTGTACTTCTGCGAAAAAAAATCGATCTGATGAACGAAATAGCCGCTGTTTTCTCCGTTTCCGTGAAGGAGAATCAGAGGTTCTCCCGTACCCTTTTCCGTATAGTGAAGTCTGATATCCATGACAATCCCCTTTTTCTTCTTCAGAATCTTTCATTTATCAATATAAAATATTATAAAATCACAGCGCATAAAGCTCAATCCGTTATTCCTCCTCCTTACCTTTTTCTTTCTTAAGAAAAAATACGGCCGGAACGCTCGGGTATAAGGAGAGAGAAAAGAGAACAGACTAAAAGAGGAACCGGCCGCAGACGTAAAAAGGAGATCGCCGGCATAAAGAAAGAGATGAAAAAACCGGAGCAAAGAAAAGAAAGGTGATAAATATGAGAGATCGTACGATATCAGAATGCCCGGAAGAATGTGAAAACAGCGCGCAGCTCGTCATCATCGGTGCCGGCCCTGCCGGTATGACCGCAGCGCTTTACGCATCCAGAGCCGGACTCGATACGATCCTGCTGGAACACGACGCACCGGGCGGAAAACTGCTGAAAACATCGGAGATCGCCAACTGGCCCGGTGCTCTGCTGCAGGACGGGGCGGATCTCGCTCTGAAAATGTCTGAGCAGGCGGCGGCAGCCGGAGCCCGACATATATACGGGGAAGCTGTTTCCGTCAGCTGTGCTGACCGCCGGACGGACGGGAAAATCTGCCGGAGGGAAAAGAATTCCCATCCGGTATCCTGCAGCTCATCGCCCCGATTCCGCATCCGGCTGGCCGACGGTACGGAACTCCGGGCTGAGGCCGTGATCGCCGCATCCGGAACGAAAGAACGCACTCTCGGTATCCCCGGAGAGGAGGAGAATATCGGCCGCGGCGTTTCCTACTGTGCTGTATGCGACGGCGCTTTCTGCCGCGGCAGCCAGGCGGCGGTAATCGGTGCGGGAAACTCGGCGCTGGAAGAGGCCGACTACCTGACCCGCTTTGCTAAAAAAGTGATCATCGTCATGCGCCGCGATGTCTTCCGGGCGGACAGTGTCCTCGTCGACCGCGCCTGCAGGAATCCGAAAATCGAAATCCTGCGCAACGCGGTGCCTCTGGAAATCCTCAGCGCCGGAAACCGCGTGACCGGTCTGCGGATCCGCCTGACCGAAACAGGAGAGGAACGACTGCTCGATGTGCAGAATGTATTTCCGTACATCGGAGCGGATCCGGTCACGGGATTTCTGGAGGGTCTGGATGTTCTCGACGACAAAGGATATATCCGGGTTGACGGGCATATGCGTACTTCTGTTCCCGGGCTTTACGGAGCCGGAGATGTGACGGATAAATTTCTTCGTCAGATCGTAACCGCCGTCAGCGACGGCGCGGTCGCCGCCCAGGATGCTCTTCACATCATTCGGAGCCGGACGGATACTTCCCGGAATTTCTGAAAAATCAGCATCACCGGAAGATCTGCCGGCCGGTTCGGAAAGGAGAGATTTCATGCTCGTATACGCAGAGGAAAACAATTTTGAAGAACTCGTCATGAAGGCACAGAAACCGGTACTCGTCGATTTTTTTGCCTCATGGTGCGGACCGTGCAGGATGCTTGCAAAGGAACTGGACGATATGGCATCCGACGACGGCTATACGGTCGTCAAAGTGGATATCGACCGGAATCCGCGGCTGGCGGAGCAGTGGAACGTGGTCTCTGTTCCTACGATGTTTATCGTTGAAAAGGGCAGAATTATCGAAAAGCTGTCCGGATTTCGTCCGAAAGAGCTTCTCATTCGAAAGCTGAACGGAAATACTCCCTCATGAGGCGACGGAATTTTTTCAGAGCCGGATTCGGATTTGTCTTTTCATAAAAATATCCGTAGGAAAAAACGGGAGCATTTTCCAGAGTGAGATAGCGCAGGCCGTTCTGTCTCAGAGGTTTCGGTTCGGGCAGGAGCAGGTAGCCTGCTCCTGCCCGAACGAGACACAGGACAGCTTCCACACTGTCGCAGAAAATGACATTCTCTCCGCCGAAAATATTTTTCTGCCCGGCCAGCTCCGGACGGTCCCTCAGTGCCGCCTCCAGATCCGCAAATGTCAGGCGTTCTGTCACACCGAAACGCGTTTTCATTTTCTCCGGCGAAAGATCATCATAAGAAAGGCGTTCCTCACTTTCTGTTCCCTGCGTCATTCTGCCATCCGCAACCTTCTTTTCCTCTCCGTGCCTTCTTTTTTCCCCGGCTGAAAAAATCCCGCCGTTTTCCGACAGAATACAGCACAAAGGTGCCTCCTCCACCATATAAAAATTGCCTCTGGCGTGATGTCTCGCCTCTACGATCTCTTTGATTCCGATAATGATATCGATCGAATGAGAGGACAGCGCGCTGCTCAGCGACTGATACGGCGCGCTGACGATATCAGAACGCAGATGCGGTATCTCCCGGTAAAGAGAGGACAGTATCTGAGGCAGATAAGAGACGAATTCCATACCGTAACTGCCGATGATCAGCGGCTGCTGCTGTGTCTTTTCCAGATCGCGCAGGCGCTGCGCGGCATTTCTCTCCTGGATCAGAATTCCTCTGGCATCCGGAAAAAAACGGCGGCCCGCGTAGGTCAGCGAAACATTGCGCGTGCTTCGCTCAAACAGGCGGACACCCAGTTCATCTTCCAGTGACCGTATCTGCTTGCTCACCGTCGGCTGAGAAATATGAAGATTCTGCGCCGCTTTTGCAAAGCTGAGATGTTCCGCCACTTCGAGAAAACAGGACAGCTGTGTCGTGTTCATAAGATACTCCCTTTCTTTCAGTCTCATTTTTTAATTCCTATATGTTATTAATGATACGCTATTGGAATTTCACAATCAAGCATCCGGATGTTAAAATAATCTCCGTCGGAAAAAATAACGGATATCTCCGGTTTCCGATATCCGAGACACGGACTGATACCATTTTTTATATTATTCCCCTGCCTTTAAGGCCGGGGCTTTCTGCTGCGCTTCTTTTCCGGAAAATGAAGCACGGACATTTCACTATGGAGGTAAAAAATGAACGAACAGAAGAAAAAAAATCCGTGGCTGAGCGTGGGCGTTCTCGTCTTCAGCGCGCTGGTAGCCACGTTCAATGAGACAGCGCTGAATGTGGCACTCCTTCCCATCGCGGAGGATATGAATATCACCGCCGCCTCATCCCAGTGGCTCATTACAGGCTACATGCTGGTGACATCCGTCATGGTACCCGTCACCGCATTTCTCTATCAGAGTATCCCCACGAAAAAACTGTATACCGGAGCCATGCTGATCATTCTCGCCGGCACTGCGGGCTGCTTTTTTTCTCCCGTCTTTCCTGCACTTCTTGCATTCCGCATGATTCAGGCTGTGGGAACCGGCATGATGATTCCGATCATGATGAATACCACCCTTCTTGTGGCGCCGAGGGAAAAAATAGGAACAGCCATGGCGCTGTGCGTCTGCGGAATTACGCTGGGACCTGCTTTCGGACCGAGTATCTCCGGTATCATCGTACAGTTCTTCAGCTGGAAGGCGATTTTCATTCTCATCATGATTCTGGTGGCAGCTGCCATCGTTCTGGGAATCATGGTGCTGGAAAATGTGGCGGAGCTGACAAAGCCGCACCTCGATCTTTTCTCTGTCATTCTCTCCACTGCCGGTCTCGCCCTCTTTCTCTACGGAATCAGCATCGTCATGAGTTCCGCTGTTTCCGGAACGGTTCTCATCGCAGCCGGTGCTCTGATCATCGCAGTCTTTGTCCTGCGGCAGAGGAAACTCCCGCAGCCCATGCTCAACTTCCGTCCCTTTGCTGACCGCAGATTTACTCTGGGACTGATCATGGTATCCCTGGCCATGCTCATCAACTTTTCGCTGAACGCTGTCATGCCTTCCTTCCTGCAGGGGGCTCTTGGCGTATCCAGCATGGCTTCGGCGCTGCTCCTGCTGCCCGGCGTCCTGCTTAACGCAGTCTCCACCAATATCAGCGGAAAAATCCTGGACCGCCGCGGCGGAAAAGTCATGATCCCTGTGGGATTTCTCGTCTTTACCGCGGGACTGTTCGCTCTGTCGCGGTGCGGAGAACTCACCGTCCCTGCGGTTATCGTCATCATACATATCATCATCTATCAGGGACTCGCTTTCTCCATGTCGCCGTCTCAGACATCCGCGCTGGCTACGCTGACGCCGGACCTCAACGCCCACGGCGTCGCCATCGTCAATACCTTCATGCAGATCGCCGCCGGCGTAGGTTCTTCTCTCTTCGGCGGTATTCAGGCCGCATATCAGACATCAGCTCTGAATGAAGGCCTGGCGGAAAATGCCGCCATCGCTCACGGATTTTCCGGCGCGGTCACGGCAGCCATCGTGATCGGCATCGCAGGTTTTATCACAGCGCTGTTCTTTTCATCCGGTCTTTCGAAAAAACAGAGAGGCGTTCAGAGCTGAGGCACAGCTCACAGAGATCTCCCCTGATTCTTTTCCGCAACAGCGGAAAAAAACGACAGACGAAGGGAGTGCTGACGGAAAACAGAATTTTCCGCCGGCACTCCCTGTTCTTTTATCAGATTTTTCTCCGCCCGTGAAACATTTCGGCCCTCTGAAAGGTATAATTAGTGAAATGCATTTCAAAACGGGCGGTTTTTCCGTTTTTCTCCGGCCCTCAGATCCGGATGGCGGAAAGACCATGTACGGGAACCAGGAAGGAAGGACCGTTTTGCGGGGACAGGATTTTGAAGAAGCGGCGGAAAAATATAAAGATCATATCTATGCGGTGGCATTTAATTATTTCAGAAATCAGGCGGATGCTGACGACATCGTACAGGATGTTCTGCTGAAGCTTTACCGCACCGATCGGGAATTTGAAAGCCAGGATCACGTCAGAAACTGGCTGCTGCGCGTCACGGTAAATCAGTGTAAAAAGGTTTCCGTATCCTCGTGGTTCCGGAAAAATATTCCTCTGGAGACTTACGCGGAATCTCTGCAGTACGAAACGCCGGAAGAGAGCGATCTCTTTTTCGCTGTTATGAATCTGCCGAAAAAATACCGCATCATCGTTCATCTGTTCTACTATGAGGATTACAGCACCCGCGAAATCGCGGATATGCTGAAGCTCAAGGAACCCACCGTACGTACAAGGCTCCTGCGCGCGAGGAAATTACTGAAGGAGAGGTTATCAGATGTCTGGAACGAAGAACAGTAAAGAGTTATATAAGGAAGTCTTTTCGAAGCTTCACGCTTCGGAGACAGTCATCAGGGAGGAAGAAAAGATGAAAAACGTAAAGAGCAGATTCCGCTGCAGCAGACTGGCTGCGGCCTGCATATCTCTGGCGCTCCTCATGGGAGCCACATCCGGCATCACCTATGCGGCTACCGACGGTGCCACCGCCAATCCCGTCAAAGCCTTCCGTGTCTATATCAACGGTGAGGAATATGATGCCCAGATGCAGAAGAGCGATGACGGATACGTCATACATCTGAATCAGGGAGACACAGCTTACGCGGAGATCGAAACCGACAATGAAGACAGTGCCGTCGCTCTATGGCAGGAATCGCCGGGAGCGGAAAGCGATCTGACGATCTCTGAGGACGGTTCTTCTACCGGCGTGGCGATCTACGGAGAAGACGGACAGGACAGCAGCCGGGATAACGGCAGCGGAACAGAGGAAAACACATCCGGATCTGACAGCTCTGACAGATCCGGCAGTTCCGGCGTGCAGGACGGCGAAAACGGCAGCAGTGCAGAAAAAAACAGCGGCACGGAAAAATGAAATCTCCGAAGAAAGCTTACTGTACTGAAAATACCGTACCGGATATGATACAAAGGATTATCGCATAATAAAAACGGCCCCGAAACCGCAGGATCCTCTGATCCGGACAGCTCCGGGGTCGTCTCTTTTTTTCCGTTTCCCGCTCAGACAGGCAGAATGATCCGGACAGAATTCTCAGAAGGACGGCGCCCCGGCTTTTCGATATCGAAGAAAAGGGAGATCAGCGCTTCATCGTCGATCTTCTTCTCCGCCGTCTCCGTACAGAGACTGACATCCGCGTTCTGCTCTCCTTCCGTATCGTTCTCTTCGAGCCAGCACTGATCTTCCGCGATCTTTTTTCTGAAAATGCGGGACTGATCCCGGTCATATTTCGCCTGATGATACTTAAAGATCATGCTGCCGTCGCTGTCCGCTCCGATCACTTCGATCTTGCCGGTAGGATGAGAAAGAACATAGCGGAATGCCTTCGCCGGTCCGCACATGAGCGATTTTGCCCCGTCTACA
>CAJFPD010000048.1 GCA_904398315.1 Candidatus Alangreenwoodia gallinarii
AAGTGATTCTGTACGTTTACAGAATCTCTGCACTATGTTGTTTTCAATGTTCGTTTCCCTGCCCACCGGACAGGTTTTCCGGAAAAGAACTGTTTCCAGTTTTTTCCGAATCGGTCCAACCCTTGCGGTTGTAACCTTTGCCCGCTGCGAAGCGTTGTTTTCGTTTTCATCAGCGAACTTTTATATAATAGCATCGATTTCCACATCTGTCAACAGCTTTTTTCAATTTTTTTATTTTTCTTTCTGCTGACCTTTGGTCCGATGTCGCTGCTGTTTTCGCAGCGAAATTTATTATAGAGATTTCATCCACGTCTGTCAACAGGAAATTTATATTTTTTTCAGATTTTTTCCGGAACCGCAGATCCGCCATCTTTCCGTTGTCCTGACGTACAGTTTTTATTTCAGCCCCGCATCTTCCCAATCCTGTTTAAACTGAGCGATTCCCTTGTCGGTCAGAGGATGCAGAAACATTTTCTTCAGCACTCCGAAAGGCACCGTGGCGATATCCGCGCCGGCTCTCGCGCAGTCGAGCACATGCATAGGAGTTCTGATGCTTGCAGCGATGATCTTCGTATCGATCTCATGCAGTGCAAAGATTGTGACGATATCCTCGATGACCTGCAGCCCTTCATTTCCGATGTCATCAAGACGCCCCACAAAAGGACTTACATATGCAGCTCCCGCCCTTGCAGCCAGAAGTGCCTGCGCCGCAGAAAAGATCAGTGTGACATTCGTGGCAATGCCTTCTTTTGACAGAACATTTACCGCTTTAAGGCCTTCCTGTGTCATCGGAATCTTGATCGTGATATTCGGATGAATAGCTGCCAGTTCCCGGCCTTCGGCGATCATGCCTTCCGCATCATCAGCCAGCACTTCCGCGCTGATCGATCCATCCACGATATCCGTGATTTCCTTTACCACCGTCTTAAAATCGCGTCCCTCTTTTGCGATCAGGCTCGGATTTGTCGTCACTCCCGACAGAATTCCCCAGGAAGCCGCTTCCCGTATTTCCTCCGTATTCGCCGTGTCTATGAAAATCTGCATCTCGTTTATAACCTTCCCTTCTTAAAAATAAAAACAATATTTTTTATTTGCAGCCCGGAACGCATGAACATCTATCACAGATAAAAATCCGATATCTTTACTTTCCGTGCTGTTTTTTATTATACACTTTTCCGCTGTAAAGGGAAAGAGAAGACAAGGGAAAACTCCCGCGCCTTCTCTGCAGATTTCCGACAGTCATCCGACAGCCGCAGGAAAATAAAAAACAGACTGCCGGCGCCCGAAAAAGCGTCAGCAGTCTGATCTTTTACTTGATTCTGTATTCTGTTATACCGGTTATCCGAAATTTTCCGGATTCCGGAATTCCGGCCGGCCGATTCTGTGGCCGGTTCCGTGTCGTGCAGCTATAGCTTATACAGATAGCTATACAGGCTTCTACAGTCCCTGGGCGATCATCGCGTCTGCGACTTTCTTAAAGCCTGCCACATTTGCGCCTACTACCAGGTCGCCTTCGCAGCCTACTTCCTTCGCAGCTTCCGCACAGTTTCTGTAGATGTTTCTCATGATATCGTGCAGTCTTTCATCTGTCTCTTCAAAGGTCCAGGACAGGCGCATGCTGTTCTGGGACATCTCCAGTCCGGATGTGGCTACGCCGCCGGCGTTGGAAGCCTTTGCCGGTCCGAAAAGCACGCCTGCCTTATGGAATGCGGCAACCGCTTCCGGAGTGCAAGGCATGTTGGCACCTTCCGAAACGGCGATAACTCCGTTTTTGATAAGAGTCTCCGCTGCCGCACCGTCCAGCTCATTCTGCGTAGCGCAAGGAAGAGCGATGTCGCACGGAGTATTCCAGATACCCGTGCTGCCTTCCACATATTTTGCTGAAGGTACATAGTCGAGATACGTCTTGATCCGGTCTCTCTTGACTTCTTTGATTTCCTGGATGATCTTATAATCGATTCCGTTTTCATCTACAATATAGCCGTTGGAATCGCTCATGGCGATGACTTTACCGCCCAGCTGCGTCGCTTTCTGGTTTGCATAGATCGCTACATTGCCGCTGCCGGAGATGACTACCTTTTTACCCTCGAAGGATTTGCCGTTGGCTTTCAGCATCTCGTCCGCATAATAACAGAGCCCGTAGCCCGTCGCTTCCGTGCGGGCTAAAGATCCGCCGAAACTGAGACCTTTACCCGTGAGAACGCCTGCAAACTCGTTTTTGATCTTCTTGTACTGGCCGAAGAGATAACCGATCTCACGTCCGCCGACGCCGATATCCCCCGCAGGAACATCTGTGTCAGGGCCGATATGCTTCGAAAGCTCCGTCATAAATGCCTGACAGAAACGCATGACTTCCGCGTCGGACTTGCCTTTCGGATCGAAATCCGAACCGCCTTTACCGCCGCCCATAGGAAGGCCTGTCAGAGAATTTTTGAAAATCTGTTCAAATCCGAGGAACTTCAGAATGGATGCGTTTACGCTCGGATGGAATCTGAGACCGCCCTTGTAAGGTCCGATCGCGGAGTTGAACTGAACACGATAGCCGCGGTTAACCTGAATATTGCCGTTGTCATCCTCCCAGGTTACCTTAAACTGAATCAGCCTTTCCGGCTCCACGATACGTTCGATAATCGCATTCTTCTGATATCTGTCATCTTTTTCGATTAAAGGCTGGAGGGATTCGAGCACTTCAAAGACAGCCTGAAGATACTCCGGCTGATATGAATAACGCTCAGCCAGCCCGTCATAAACACCTTTAAGATATTCATTGGTAAGTGCCATGTCTTTTCTCCTTTTATATCATAATTACCGCATCTCGGAACGGGATGCGCGCCGTGCCCTGCACGGCCCGTCTCAGTACAGTTTTCATTATACTCAAATTTTTGCTCTTGTGCAGGACAAAATCAAATTCGTATACTAAAATACAATTCCGATTTTGTATACATTATGAGAGGAGTGCCTGATCATTTGCAAATTTTTCGCCGCTGACCTGTTCAAATTTCTGAAGAAGGTCTTCCACAGTCAGATTTTTTTTCTCTTCTCCTCCTATATCAAGAACGATCTGTCCTTCGTTCATCATGATCAGACGGTTTCCGTGAGTGATGGCATCGTTCATATTATGTGTCACCATCATGGCTGTCAGCTGATTTTCCGCGATGATTTTATCGGAAAGCTGCAGCACCTTCGCGGCAGTCTTCGGATCGAGTGCTGCTGTGTGTTCGTCCAGCAGCAGAAGTTTCGGCTTCTGAATTGTGGCCATGAGCAGCGTCAGCGCCTGCCGCTGGCCTCCGGACAGAAGTCCTACCTTACTTGTCATGCGGTCTTCAAGGCCCAGATCGAGTTCCTTCAGCAGTTCTTTGAACTGTGCCTTTTCTTTTTTCGTGATACCGGGCCGCAGACTGCGGCGTTTTCCCCTTCGTACGGCGATGGCCAGATTCTCCTGAATCTCCATGGTAGCCGCTGTACCGTTCATAGGATCCTGAAACACACGGCCCAGATATTTTGCCCTTTTGTGTTCCGGCAGTCCCGCCACATTTACTCCGTCCAGCAGAATGCTGCCGGAATCGATAGGCCAGACGCCTGCGACTGCGTTGAGCATAGTGGACTTTCCGGCTCCGTTTCCTCCGATTACCGTTACGAAATCACCGTCGTTCAGCGTCAGAGATACACCGTCGAGGGCCACTTTTTCGTTCACCGTGCCTTTATTGAAAGTTTTGCAGATATTTTTGATTTCCAGCATCTCATTCCGCTCCTTTCTTCGCTGCCCGCGCAAATGATGTCGTATACTTGTTCTTCAGATAAGGAACTGCCAGGAACAGTGCTACGACGATCGCAGAGA
>CAJFPD010000049.1 GCA_904398315.1 Candidatus Alangreenwoodia gallinarii
GACTCCACCACGTTGACGAACCCTACCGGCACGCCGATGACAAGTGCCGGACGGACTGCTCCCTCCCGGATCAGTTCCTTTAAACGCAGCAGCGCGGTGGGTGCATTTCCGACGGCGAAAATCCACGGAGCCTGCTTCTGTCCGGCGTCTCCGAATTCTCCGGATTCCGGCGAAAAAAGTTCCGGTCCGGCCGCCCGGGCCGCTTTTTCCATGCTCACGGCTGCCCGGGTTATGCCGCGGCGGAGAGCCTCCTCCGCCACATCAGGATCTGCCATATGACACACTCCACGGCAGCCCAGACGCTTCAGGGCTCCCTTATTGATGCCCGCCAGAGCCATATTGGTGTCCGTCACGATTATCGCCCCGCCAGTCTCCCTGCCTGCTCCTGCACCTGCGCCTGTATCTGTTCCCGTGCCTGTTTTCGCTCTCATATCCGTATTGGAATCCGCATCCTTTCCCGTATCTTTCTCCGGACCGGAGCCGGAAGCCGGATTTTTCCGGCCGCCGCGCAGCGCTGCAAGCGCTGACGCCACCGCCGTTTCGGAAAAGATCAGATTCCTTTCATAATCAAAATCGGCGGTGGCGTGTATCACGCGCCGCACCACCGGCGCGTGATACCGCGGCGGCCGCGTCGTCATCTCCGACTCGATGATCTGCATGCTTCTTTCTTCGATTTCCTTCGGCTTCTGATATTCCGTATCCATAAATCAAACCTCTTTTTTTCTTTTATTTTTCCTTTTATCATATCAGAACGTCAGTCCGTTTCAAACAAAAAACAGCCTGTCCTGAAACAGACTGTCATACCCCGCCGTTTTTTCACCTCGTCTGAGCGATATGAGAACCCGAAGAAAAGGAGATCGGCAGATGCTGCTCATATATCCGGATGATCCGTCCGATGAAAATCGCCGACAACACCGTTCCGGCTCCGATGCCGTAAAACTGCGTATGATTGGCCAGGCAGAGAACAGCGGTGATGACGACCAGGGAAATGTCGAATACGTTTTTCACTTTAGAAAAGACGATGTGAAATACTTCAGAAATCGTCTTGACGATGCCGTCTGTCGGCGTCAGCACCAGGTCCGTCTTCACACAGAGGTAGACACCCATCGCCGTCACCGCCATGGTCAGGCAGAACAGCAGACAGCGCAGCACGATGGGAAGGCTGAATTCCGGAATGAGGAAATCATAGACATCCGTCAGAATTCCGAAGGCAAAGGACAGAGGGATCTCCAGAGCATAGGCCAGCGTCACTTTCTTCGAGAGAATGCACTGGACCAGGACGAACAGAAGATAACAGATTATGGACGCCGTTCCTAAAGACATGGAATAGATCTCTGAAATCGCATACATGACAGAGCTGAACGCCGCCACTCCCACGGCATACCGGATATTGAGCACCACGGCCACGGCGATGAGATTCAGCCCCAGAATATACAATACTGTTCTCTTTACCATTTTAAAATCACCTCTCCATATTTTCCAGCGCCAGGGAAATGAGAGAGGAAAACTGCTGCTTTTCCTCCGGGCTCATGCCGGTCAGAAGCCGGTTTCCCGTATGGGCGCCGTTTTTTTCCATCTGCCGATACAGACTCCGTCCTTTTTCCGTGACGAAAATTCTTCTGTACCGGCCGTCCTCCTCGGAAATACGGATCTCAATCAGATTCTTCTCCGCCATGCGTTTTACAATTCCTCTGGCGGTCTGGTGAGTCACTCCCAGATGATCTTTCAGATCCACCGCCGATCTGCCCTCATTATGGACGAAATAGACCAGGCTGTCCGCCTGCGAGGACGTAAGCCCGAGATCCCGGATATCCGTATTGCGCCCGCTGACGATCCTGTTTGCCAGCTTCAGTATCTTTCTGGCCAGCACATACTCCGCCTCTGCCATGATGTACACTCCTCTTCTGTTCTCTGATAACATTCTTTGCTTTTCCGCCGCTTTTCAATATACAGCATGCTGTATATTATAGCGCAATTTCAGCATCTGTCAACGGTCAGCTGTCCTTTTTCTTCCTCCGGGCCTCTGCCATCCGGCCGTCTTCCTGTTCTCATCCGCAGCGGCCGCATCCGCTGCAGCCGTTACAGATCAGAATGCTCCCGCATTCTCTGCAGGCTCGCCCGTCGTAGCGCGGTACGTACAGCTGTTCCTTCGGAACGGGAATTCCGAGAGGATCGGTCAGCAGAAATTCCATCGGTTTTCCCCGGAAATTCATTCCCGACCGGAATGCCATCCGGCTCTGGAGAGCTTTATCCGGCATATGGTAACGCCTGCCGTCCTTGATGAAATTCGTTCCCGTCTCTATAAAACAGAATGTGATATTCCGTTCTTCGCACTGTCGGCGCAGGGACTGAATCCATTCAAAGCGGCAGGGCCGGGATCCGTCGTAATTTTCGCCGCCGGCGATGACCTGTTCGATTTCTCCGCTGTTCAGCCAGCGCTCCGCCGAAATGCCGCCGATCAGAGGCGCGCACATGATCCCCTTATGATGAAAGGGAAGGTCCAGCAAAACCGGAATCCGCTCCTCCGCCCGCCGCTGATTTTCGCAGGTAACGTTCAGAAAGACATTGGGCCATCCGTCACCCCAGTCATCCGGCAGACATTCCGCCACGCGCTCCGGCCGCTTCGTCAGCAGAAAGAATTTTACATCCCGCCGCTGCCAGATGATGTCCCAGGCCTCCGGACGCCACCGGTCCGCCTCCTCCAGAAAAAAATCGGAGGTCATGCACACACGCAGAAGCTCTCCGCTCTGTATCCGGAACCCTCCGCCGCGTTTTTTCCGCAGCGGATAATCAAAACCGTTCTTCGTCCGGTAGATCTCATCGCCCCGCTGACCTCTCGTGCGGTCGAGAAAATACATATAACAGTTGTCACAGCCTTCGCTGCATTTCACGCAGCCGTGCCACGGATTCCAGATATCGTGCATGATTCCGGCCTACCTCATCCTCATGCTTTTCAGAACGACGCGGGCTTTCTTGTAATAATAGCGGCGCTTCGCCATGCCCTGCGCTTTTGCATACATCCTGTCGATCTCGTCCCCGTGAGCCAGCGGATCGTCCTCGCAGCGGATCACTCTGTCGCGCAGGCTCTTAAACTGCAGACAGTAGGTCATCTTGTACCAGAGCATATTTTCCCTGTCGCCGGTGCGCTGCCAGTACGTGCCGAACTGATCATCCATCGGCGCATACATGACTTTTTCCATCTCCTCTTCCGTGAAATAACCGGCTTCGATGGCCATCGGCACGATGTCGGTGCCGGGCAGAAAATTCAGGCCGTGCAGCTGCAGTTCAAAAGGTCCGTACATATCCTTGACCAGCCGGTAGGTGTCCTTCAGATCCTCCGTCGACTCAAAGGGATGCTGAACCATGAAATCGTAACTGGCCCAGAACACACCGGATTCGGAGATCACTTTCGTGGCTTTTATGATGTCTTCTCTTGTCTCGTACCTGTGAAATACGTCGTGCCGGATGCGGTCCGAGCCGGACTGGATGCCCATGATGACCTCCGTGAGACCCACCTTCTGCAGCTTTGCCAGCATCTCTGCATTTACCATCTTCGGATGCGACCAGATCGTAAACGGCATGTGGATCTCCTCCGGATACCTGCGGCAGAACTCGTCCACCCAGCCCGGGAGATTCGGAAAGATCTCATCGTAAAAATGCATAAATACCAGTTTTTTACATTGTCTTTTCGCCTCGTTCAGCTCCTCCATGACGCTCTCTACCGAACGGGTACGCACGCCGGCGCCCTTCGGCATCAGACGCCGCAGATTGATGCAGCAGCAGTAGGAACAGGTAAAAGGGCATCCTCTGGAGGCGATGATCTCATAGGAACGCGTTCCCAGCTGCGGATCGCCTTCCGTCAGCGTGTCGTTTTCGATGTAGCACGCGTGCTCGCAGCGGATGGCCGGCAGGCCGTATTTATCGATGTCCATCTCCAGACCGGTGATCGGCGTCTCTTTCTTTTCCCCGTCTTCCATCCGGCAGAGAGACGGAATCTCCGCCACAGACGCGCCGTCTTTCACCGCTTCCGCAAGCATGGAAAGAGGAATTTCTCCGTCGGACCGGATCACATATTTCACCCCGCGGGACAGAAAATAGTCGGGAAACATCGTGGCGTACGCCCCTCCGCAGACGACGGTAATATTCTCTTTCAGAAGAACATCCACCAACCTGTCCACCGTCTCCAGATACATGGAGCTCATGACGGAAAGACCCACCAGTACGGGATTTTCCCTCTTCACACGCTCGATAAAAAGAGACAGCTCCTTCTCCGTCGTCGGCTTCGGCCTGACGCTGTTGAAATTCTTGTAAAACACCGTAACGACACGCCAGCCGTTCTTCTTCAGCGCCGACTCGAGATAGCGGACTCCCAGTGCTTTGATATTATAAAAACCGACCAGTACGATCGTTCCCTTTTCCTCTGCCATAATTCCTCCGATCCGGTTTTGGCCCTGCGGCCGCTCCTGTTCCTGTCGCCTCTTCTTTTTTACCGCCGCACGCCGGCATGGCTCCTGCCCGCAGGCTTCCGCTGCCCGCATATTTCTTCATTAGAGATTATAGACCAGCGTCAGCCCGATCAGGACGAGCATGATGACGGTTCCGGCGCCTGCCAGCACGCTGACCACCGTTTCTGCTCTTCTGCGGTTTCCCAGAACGGTGCGCAGCAGGAAGAATACGAATACGCCGATACAGCCGCCCGCGCAGTTCATGATCAGATCTGTAATGTCAGAAGCTCCGATGGCAAAAATATACTGGCATGCCTCATAGATCAGACTGACTCCGGCGAAAGACAGGAATTTCTTCCAGAACGGAACCTTCGGCAGCAGTACGGCAAGATAGATTCCGAAAGGCAGGAAGACGACGCCGTTCATGATGATCTCCGACAGATCCAGCCGGTCATTGATGATCAGCGATTCCTGAAACGGCACGAGATTCAGGCTCCTGATATACGGCAGCTGATCGGCGGATACCGCGAATTTAAACAGTACAATCCATGTCATCACAGCCAGATAGATGACAAACAATGTCCACAGCAGTACCGGCCTTTCGGGTTTCATCCTGTCTCTCTCATAAAAGCGGACCTGATTCATCTTTTTCATGTGATATTACCCCCTTGTTTCCTCTTCTGTCCTCTTTTTATCTTCTTTTTCTCTTCTCCCTGACACTCTTCCTCCGGCAATTTTCCGGAAACCGGAATCTGAAACCCGGAACCCGGATACGCCACACCCCGTAACAGCGTTTTTCTCTGCCGAAAAGAGAGTCTCTTTTCCATATGTTTTATTATAACAAAAATGAGCGGCAGAGATCGATAAATATCTCTTCTGCCGCTTCTTATTTTTTTCTTAATTCACCTTCCGGTCCGCCTTATACTTCCTCAGCCCGCCGCTCCGCTTCAGGCTCCATCTTTCACAGCCTTTCTTCCGCCGGCTCATTCCGGCTCCTTAGGCTCAAGTCCCATAATCCTGTAGATCCGTTTCATATCCAGACTTCTGCGTATCAGTGCGGCCAGTCTGTCGTACTGCTGCTGCCGGTAAGTCTCCCGGTCCGGCATGTGAAAGCTCTGCCCGTCCAGTCCTTTTCTTTGAGCCAGAGCGCCGAGCAGCTTCCCGGTAAACTCTCTGTTGTCGAAAATGCCGTGAAAATAGGTGCCGATCACATTTCCGCAGACGCATCCGTCCTGAAATGCATTCCGGC
>CAJFPD010000050.1 GCA_904398315.1 Candidatus Alangreenwoodia gallinarii
CGCAGAATCCGCAAAACGGAAGGAAAAGACACCGAGCGCCTTTTCCTTCCGCCGTTTTTCCGCCGTCATTTTTCTCTGTCCTGCCCTTTTCCGCCGTTTTTCCGCTCTATTTCCAGCAGACCGGCAGTTCTGGATTTTCCATCTTCACCGGCTCCGGATATTTCACACCGTGCAGATCGAGCTCCACCCTTTCTATGATCTGCGGTTCGAGCGGCCGGTTGACTTCGATGCCTTCGATAGGGAAATCCACCGGCTCGGTGGCGACGGAGCCGATACGGAGGATCTCATCCATTCCCTCCGTCACGCGGCCGAATACGGGATAAATTCCTTTATGTTCCGGACAGTCCCGCAGCGGAAAGAAAAACTCGCAGCCGGCCAGGCCGGCTTTTCCGTATCCGCCCATACAGACTGCACCCGGATGAGAGTCGAGGGGAACGACATCGGGATTCAGTGCAAATTCATCGGGAATCAGATATCTGCATTCCTCCCTGCCGAATGCCGAATAACTGACATCCACCCAGTTTCCCGGTACGATGCGCTCGATGGCATGATGATCCAGCCATCCGTGGGATGCGGCGTGTATGAAACTGCAGACCGTATTCGGAGCTGACTCCGGCAGGAGTTCTATGACGATCCGCCTGCCGTTTGCCATATGCAGCACAGCCTCCGGATGTCTTTCCTCACATCCGTCCTGTCCGTCATTTACATTTATTTCCATTAGACATTCTCCTCTCCGATAATATCCAGTTCATGGGAATAGCGGTTCAGAACCTCGCATCCGTCCGCTGTCACGAGCACCAGATCTTCGATCCTCACGCCGGTATCTCCCGTCACATATATGCCCGGCTCGACGGAAAAAATCATGCCGGCCTCCGCCTTCTGTGTGTTGACCGACGAGACATCACCGTATTCATGCTCGTTCAGACCGATGAAATGTCCGAGCCGGTGATTGAAGTTCGGCCCGTATCCTTCCTTTTCAATGAGATTTCTGGCCGTAAGATCCAGCTCACAGAGAGGCACTCCGGGACGTATCTTCGCGACCGCGGCTTCATTCGCCTGTCGGACGATCTCATAGATCCGGCGGTGTTCTTCGCTCACTCTGCGGAAATAAAAGGTTCTGGTCATATCGGAGCAGTAATGATCCTTCATGCATCCCACATCGAAGAGAACACAGTCCCCCGGCTGAAGAACTGTCCCGTCCGGCGCATGGTGAGGATCCGCGGCATTGGCTCCGAAGGCGACCAGAGGTTCGAAGGAAAATCCGTCGGCACCCAGTTTCATATAAATCTCCAGCATCTGATCCGCCACTTCCCGCTCCGTCACACCTTCGCGGATAAGTTTCCGGAATTCCTCCATCGCTCTGTCATTGATATCGGATGCGATACGCATTTTTGTCTGTTCTTCCGCATCCTTCACGCCTCTGACTTTATCCACCGCAAAAGAAGTGTTGACAAAAGAGGAGGCTGCCTTTGCCTCCATCAGCGGCAGCAGAAATCTCGCTTTCAGATCCTTGTCCACGCCCAGCGGAGAAGACGGATCCACATGCTCCGTAATCAGCTCAGTCACCGGATCCGTATCGGAAAACCACACCTCTTCCAGCCCGGTATTTTCCGGAACTGTGAAGAGACGATTCAGAAATAAGACATGTTTCCCGTTCTCCTTCAGCAGAAGGCCGAAGAAACGCTCCATCGGCATCACCGATACGCCGGTCAGATAATAGATGGAAAGGGGATCTGTGATGAGCATCTGCGGCACTCCCGACTCTTTTAATGCATCGATAATTCGCTGCGCTCTGTTCTGTTTTATCATAGTTTCCTCCGTTTTTCTCTCTCTGCGGATGCTGTCCGTCTCACCCTGCAGCAAACACGCTGAAAAATCAGGATCATGTTCCGCAGCACAGGCAGAAAGGAGTTTCTGTACAGGAAAAAGAAAGGCCCGCGTTTCGGGGGCCTCTCGCTTTCATATTATTAATTATAGCCGGTCCGGATCAGAATTCCTTTCTCAGCTTCGGATCCAGGATATCTCTCAGCCCGTCTCCGATAAAATTGGCTCCGATGGCCATTGTAAAGATAGCCAGACCCGGGAAGCCCGCCACCCAGAAGCAGTTGAAATAATTCACACCGTCGGAGACCATCATGCCCCATTCCGGTGTCGGAGGAGCGGAACCGAGTCCCAGGAAGCTCAGGGTGGAAAACATCAGAATCTGATTTCCGATATCGGTGGTCGCCATGATCAGAACGGAATTGATACTGTTCGGTATGATCTCCCGGATCAGAATCCTCATCCTGGACGCGCCCAGAGCCTCCGCCGCCGCGACATATTCATTCTCCTTGACGCTCAGCACAACGCTTCGCATCAGACGGGCGTAATTCGGCCAGGCTACGATGACCAGGGCGAACATGGTGTTAAACAGATTGGAACCGAGAACCGCGTTGATGATCATCGCCAGGATCAGAGACGGAAAAGAAAGGATCATCTCTGAGATTCTCATCATGACGGTATCCACTTTTCCTCCCACATAACCGGCGATCGCACCGTAAAAAGTACCGACGCAGCCGGCAATCACTACGGTCAGACAGCCTGCCAGCAGAGAATATCGTCCTCCGTAGATGACTCTGCTGAAAATATCCCTGCCGAAGTTATCCGTTCCGAACAGGTGCTCCGCAGACGGAGCCGCCAGTCTGTTTCCAAGATCCTGAGAGACCGGATCGTAAGGCGAGATCACCGGTGCGAGAATTGCCGCTACGATCCAGAAAAGGCATATGATGACGCCGAATGTGAACAGATAATTGGACCGGAACATTTTTTTCAAGGAATGTATCATCAGCTGCACCTCACTCTTGGATCGATGATGCCGTACAGAATATCTACAACTGTATTGATCACCATATAATTCAGCGCGATGAGCAGCGCCACTCCGATAATCGCCGGATAATCATTCGACATAACCGACTGATAGGCGAACTGACCGACGCCGGGCCAGTTAAAAATAGTCTCTACCAGGACCATTCCGCCCAGCAGATTTCCGAAGCCCAGACCGATGACAGTCAGTACGGGAATGATCGCATTTCCCAGCGCATGCTTGACAATAATCGCTGTCTCCGACAGTCCCTTTGCTCTGGCGGTGCGGATATAGTCCGTCGACATGACATCCAGCAGGTTGGAACGCGTCGTTCTGGTTATGAGGCCCATCGTAAAAGCAGCCAGGACGATCCCCGGCAGAATCAGATGACTCAGCGCGTCCATCGCTTTCATCATGTCACCTTCGATCAGACTGTCTATGACATAAAGGCCTGTCACCGTTTCCGGAGGGGAAAAGGAAGTGCTCAGACGACCCGGCCCCGGAAGAATGCCCAGTTTATAATAAAAGAAATATAATACCAGCAAGGCAAACCAGAAGCTCGGAATGCTGACGCCCGTCACGGAAATCGCGCGGACCGCCTGATCCGCCAGGCTGTTTCTCTTTATGGCGGAAATGACACCGAACAGAATTCCGAAAATGGCCGCTAAAATGATGGCGAACAGGGCCAGTTCTATCGTGGCGGGATAACATCTTGCCAGCTCTGACAGAACGGGATTGTTCGTACGTATCGATGTACCCAGATCGAACTGCAGCAGATTTTTTATGTACAGAAAATACTGTACGATAATCGGCTGATCCAGACCGTATTTTGCCTCAAAGGCAGCTACGATTTCCGGATCACTGAGCGCCCGCTGGCTCAGATTTGCCGTTACGGGATTTCCTGGAACCAGCTTGCTCAGAATAAAAACCAGCGTTGCAACACCGAACAGCATGATAACCAGATATACCAGTCTTTTTCCTATAAATTTCAGCCGTTCCATACAACACCTCTCTTCAATAATATATTTTTCTCATTCATTTCAGGGATGTATCGGAAATATCCGCGCGGATATTTCCGCCATCCATCGCATCTCACATCTTTTCACACAGGATGCCATGCGATCGCGGAAATATCTGCGGGGCCTCCGGCTCTCCGCGGCCGGCCCGGTTTCATGAAGCCGGGCCAAAAACCCCGAAAGCCGTTTCCGCCGCGCCGGTAAAAACCGGCGCGGCGAATGATACATGAAAGGAAAAACGAACGGAACTTTCTTCCTCTCTCAGTCTTATTTCCGTTAAACTGCGTATCTTACACTCAATGTCAGTCGACTGATCCGCTATTTGATGTTAATCAGCGTCAGGTCGAGAGAATACGGATCGGAATTCGTCACGCCTTCCAGTCTCGTGTTGTATGCCATATGGCAAGGAGCCTGAGCGATCATGATAAACGGACCGTAATCCGCCAGATCATCCTGCAGCTCACCGAGCAGTGCCACACGATCGTCCGTATCGGTAGCTCTCATGATCGAATCGTTATATGCCGCGATCTCCGGATCCATTTCAGCAGTCCATCCGGCTCTCAGACCGACGGACTGACCCGGCAGGAATGCCAGCTGTACGTTCGGATCGTTGTAATCCACGCTCCAGTACATCACAGTAAATCCGAGTTTTCCGTCGCGGTAGTCATCGCCGTAGCCGGCAGCCCATGCTTCTGTCACGATATTGACATTGATGCCGATCTGAGACAGATCCTCCTTGATCTTCTGAGCCAGATCCGTCAGAAGAACGCCTTCCAGATCGAGGTCGCATACCTGCATATCGATGTCAAATCCGTCAGGATATCCGGCTTCCGCCAGCAGAGACTTCGCTTCTTCAATGTCGGTATAGCCTTCCGCTTTTTCTCCCTTACTGCCCATGAATCCGGCCTGAATCAGACTGTAAGGCGTAATCGTACCTTCACCGCAGATCTCTTTCAGACCCTCGTAATCGATGGCTTTGCGGATAGCTTCCTGAACCTGAGGGTTGGAGACCGGTCCGCCGATGGATTCATCCATATTCATCATGACAAAGCCTACCGTCTTCGTAGCGGCGTTGATAGTCTCGATGTTTTCATTGCCTTCCAGTTCTGCCATCGTATCGTCCGTCAGATTCAGAGCGATATCCAGATCGCCGCTGGAGAGCGTCATCATCTGCGTATTGGCGTCAGACTGGATTCTGATGATATACTTATCGACATTCGTGCCTTCGCCCCAGTAATTCTCATTTTTCTCGAGCACAATCTCCTGATCCGGTGTATAGCTCGTCATGACATACATGCCGGAACCCGCACTCGTCGTATCGAGGTATGCCTGCGCCGTATCTGCCGTCGAAGCGTTTTCCGCATCCGTACCGCCGTTTTCCTTCACGACCGCGCTGTCCAGAACGCACATAGCCGGATATGTCAGCTTGGAGAGAATCGCACTGTCAGGCTGCGTCAGGTGGAATACGACCGTCAGATCATCCGGAGTCTCCATGCTTTCAATCGTATCGCAGATGAAAGACGGATTTCCCTTCAGATTTTTCGTCCGGTTGATGCTGAATACGACATCGGCGGACGTCATCTTGTTTCCGCTGGCAAATGTGACGTTGTCCTTCAGTTTTACCGTCAACGTCAGGCCGTCCTCTGAAAATTCATAGGTATCCGCCAGACACGGTTCCGCTTCTCCGTCATTGGAGTAGAATTTAAAGAGGTTTTCATAGCAGGCGTTGACTACAACAGGCGGGTATTTCTCATAGACATAACCCGGATCGAGGGTGTCAAAGCCGCCGCCCATAGCGACCACTACAGTATTGGAACCCGAAGATCCCGAAGAATCCGCAGATCCTGCATCGCCGCCTCCGCCGCACGAACAGAGGGTGAAAACGAGTGCCAGGCACATGGCCAGGGCAAGGATTTTCTTTTTCATAGATTTTCCTCCCAATAATAAATACGTATTGCCGGAAACCGCCCTCCGCCCTCCGGGCTTCGTCACATGCGGTTTCACGGAAGTATATTGAGACGCCGGCAGAGCCGGCGCAGTCTCCTCAGTCATAATCAGTCATATAAATGACAGGCGACAAAATGTCCCCCGCTGATCTCTTTCAGCTCCGGTTCTTCCTGTCTGCAGCGCCCGCAGACTTTCGGACAGCGCGTATTGAACCTGCATCCCTTCGGCGGATCCGACGGACTCGGAACCTCGCCTTCCAGATGAATGCGCTCGCTGCGGTCAGACGGATTTACCTGCGGAATGGCTGAAAGCAGAGCTTCGGTATACGGATGATATCTCTTTTCATACAGCTGCGCATAACCTGCGATTTCCACTATCCTGCCCAGATACATGACAGCCACGCGGTCGCTCACCTGATACACCACATTCAGATTGTGCGAGATGAAAAAATAGGTCAGTCCCAGCTTCTCCTTCAGTTCCTGCAGAAGATTCAGAACCTGAGCCTGCACGGATACGTCAAGAGCCGAAACAGCCTCATCACAGATGACGAGTTTTGGATTCAGAGCCAGCGCCCTCGCGATTCCGATCCTCTGCTTCTGTCCTCCGGACAGTTCGTGAGGATACCTGCTGAGATGATATTCATCGAGCCCTACCAGATGCATCAGTTCTCTGATTCTGGCATCCACATCCATGCTTTTTTTCATCCCGTGGATCTCGAAAGGTTCCATGAGAATCTGCTTTACCGTCCTTCTCGGATTGAGACAGGCCGAGGGATCCTGGAAGATAATCTGCGCTTCTCTGTGCATCTGCTTCCGGTCCGCCCCTTTCAGCTTTGAAATTTCCCGGCCGTCGAGATAGATCTCGCCGGACGTCGGTTCGAGAAGACGGATCAGAGTCTTTCCCAGCGTGCTCTTTCCGCATCCGCTTTCACCGACGACACCGAATGTCTCTCCGTGCATGATCTCAAAGCTGACATCATCGACCGCCTTTACTACGCCGGCGGCTCTGTTTTTTCCTCTGAAATATTTTTTTACATGCTCGGCCCGTACGAGCACCTTCTGTGTCTCCGCAGCCATCACTGAGCCTCCTCCGTAATATTTCCGGCATTCTTTTCTTCCCCGCCGCCGTTCCCGCTTCCGGCAGGTACTCCGTCTGCAGGATATGCCGCTTCTTCTCCATAGAGCCAGCATTTGACAAAACGATCCTCCGCTATCTGCCGCAGAGGTGCTTCTTCTTTTCTGCACCGTTCCGAGGCATGCGGACATCTCGGCCAGAAAGCGCAGCCTTCGATGCGCTCTGTGGGATTCGGAACGGAACCTTCGATGGTGAGCAGCGGTTCGCGCTCCCTGGTTATTTTCGGAATCGCATGGAGCAGTCCTGCGGAATACGGATGTTTCGGATCCATAAAGAGTTCCTCCACGGAAGCCTGCTCCACCAGCTGGCCGGCATACATCACGATAACAGTATCGCACAGCTCACTCACGACGCCCAGATCATGGGTGATAAATAAGACCGATGTATCTTTTGTCTCGTTCATCTCCCGGATCAGATCGAGAATCTGAGCCTGAATTGTCACGTCCAGAGCCGTGGTCGGCTCATCGGCAATCAGAATCTGCGGATCGCAGGCCAGAGCCATGGCGATCATGATCCTCTGACGCATACCTCCGGACATCTGATGCGGATATTCATATGCCCGAACCTGCGGATTGGCTATCCCCACCGCGTGCATGATTCTGACCGCTTCTTCCATAGCCTCTTTCTTATCCAGGCCGCGGTGCAGCCGGAGCGACTCCGCAATCTGTTTGCCGCATTTGATGATCGGATTCAGAGAGGTCATAGGCTCCTGAAAGATCATGGATATTTCGTTTCCGCGGATCTTCTGCATCTCCTTCTCGGAAGCCTGTACCAGATCTCTGCCTTTGTATAGGATGCTGCCGCCGGTGATCTGCCCGGGAGGATTGGGAATCAGCCGCATAACACCCAGCGAGGAAACACTCTTTCCGCTGCCGCTTTCCCCGACGATTCCCAGCTTTTCTCCTCTGTGAAGCGTATAACTGAGGTGGTTGACGGCTTTCACCGTACCTTCCGCGGTCCGGAATTCCACACACAAATCCTTTATTTCCAAAATTTTTTCCGTCTGTGTCTTCATCGCTTTCAAGTTCCCCATCTTCTTCAGGCAATATAAACATTATCATGTTATCACAATTTGATTTATTATTCTACATATTTTGTACACAATCTGATCATTTTCCTTTCCCCCTTCCCTTCTGCCGCTCCCCGGATATGCCGCCGGAAAAGGCTGACAGAAGAAAAACGGAAAAACAGAAAAACGCAAAAAAGCAGCGGAAAATCCGCTGCTTCCGAAAATCAGGATTCTGTCAGTTGTTCCTGCTGCCGACATCCTCCGCTCCGGCACTGCCGAACGGCGTACCGAATCTCTTGATCTTCTTCGTGCTCGTCTTTTCAAATTCTCTGTCGCGGAGCACAAAGCGCTTGACTCTCTTGTAAGAAGGCATCTGATCGTTCGTATCGTCGATGATTTTTTTGAAGAACTTCTTCAGCTGAACCTCATCCATATCTCCGACCTGATCCCGGATCGTCTCATAATCCGGAACGATATGCGCCGTCACGATCATTTCACCATCCGGCTGCTCTGCTCCCTCTACGACTACTTCGCTGATGTACTGGCTCTTTCCGAGATAATATTCCACTTCTTCCGGGAAGATGTTCTTGCCGTTTTTCGTGACGATGACATTCTTCTTTCTGCCCGTGACAAAGAGAAATCCCCTCTCATCCAGATAACCGTAGTCTCCTGTGTACAGCCAGCCGTCCTTCAGAGCCCTGGCCGTTTCTTCCGGATTTTCGTAATATCCCAGCATCACGGAATCATTTTTCGTCACGATCTCTCCGATGCCATCCTCGTCCGGATTATCGATCCGGATCTCCGTATGCGGCATAGCCGGCCCCACAGAGGCGGAATCATGATACCTGTCCCTGTTCACAGCGATGATCGGCGAGTTTTCCGTCATGCCGTAGCCCTGAAACATATTAATTCCCATGCTGTTGAAATTATCGATAATCTCCGGATCGATGGCAGCCGCTCCGGAAATGAACATTCTCATATGGCCGCCGAAGGCGTTATGTACATCTTTAAACAGCTTGCGCATCGACTTGATATTGAAACGGTCCAGCTTTTTCGCCAGAGCGATGCCCTTGCGCAGCTTCGCGGCCTTTCCCGTCTTTTCCGCCTGTTTCCACACCTTCTTATTCATCATCTCAAAGACCAGCGGCACGCCGATGAGAATCGTCGCATGACATTCCTCCATATTTTTGACGATATATTTCAGCCCCTCACATAATGCTATCGTGCCTCCCTGGAAAAGAACTGTCATGTGATCACAGGTAAACTCATAAGTATGGTGAATAGGAAGGATCGACAGGGAGATGTCATCCTCGAATACCTTGACATACATAGACATATTCATGACATTTGAGACGATATTTCTGTGAGAGAGCATGACGCCCTTCGCGAGACCGGTGGTTCCGGATGTAAACAGGAGAATGCTCATGACATCCGGATCGATCACAGCATCGATAAACGAACGATCGCCCGCCACGATGAGCCTCCTGCCCTTCTCCAGCAGTTCGCTGAAAGAAAGCCTGTCCTCGTCGCTTTTCTCCGCATCCATGCTGATGATATACTCCATGCTCTCGATTCCGTCGATGGCCTTCAGGACGTTTTTCTCCACCTTTCCGGAATAAATTATCGCAGAAAGATGCGCACGCTGACACAGATTCGTCAGTTCCGAAAGAGGCAGTTCCTTGTCCAGGGGAACGATCACACCCGCACCGCATGATGTTCCGAGATGTCCTACGATCCATTCGTATCTCGTCTCTCCGATCACTCCGACGTGCTTTCCCTTCATTCCGAGGTCCAGCAGCGCCGTTCCGAAAGCGTCAATATCCTCTTTCAGCCGTCTGTAGGTAACGGGCATAAATCTGCCGCCCGGTGTATCCTTTTTCAGGTACGCAGTCCGTTCCGGAAATAATTCCGCGGAGCTGCCGATGAGATCCCTGAGATCTGTCACCGTCCGGACAGGATAGTAGGAATCCTTGTATTTTTTACTGCTCGACATCTTCGATCAATCCTTTCCACAGCCGCCGCACTCCGCAAAACGGCATATACCTTTTACCTTTATATATTGATATAGATATAGATATATGCCATTCCGTTATGGTCACATCATCTTTACTCTATGCTGTATCGCCATGCCCGTACCGCGCTGAAGTCCGGTCCTGATACAGCCGGCGGCCCGCCGTTTACCATATTTGTCATAGTTTTCCGTCATAAACTCTTATACAGATTAACATTTTATCATCGCCGACTCGAAATGGCAATAGCTGTATCACTGCGGAAATCCGGTGAAAATACGCGGAAAAATATTCCTGAAAAAGTCCGTACCTTATCTGTTCTGTATCTGTCTCAAAATATTTTTATCATCAAATCTTTCCGTTATTTATTTCACCAATTCCTCCCGCATCTTTTATCACTCATCAGAGCCGCATCGCCTGAAATTGTTGAAATCAACCGTTTTATAGCGAATTTTATTGACTTTGAAGAAATTCAGTTATATACTCTAACCACCCTAAACGGCGCTGCTGCGCTATTATGATTTTTTGGTTTATCGTTGCGTTTTCCGTAGCGCCGTTCGGCGTTTTTTCTGTTATGCGGTCATTCCTTTGAAAATACTGCATTGCAGAAGCTGCAATTATCATTTTTTACGAAAGGGAGAGAAGACATATGGGTTTATTTTCCAATCATATGCACAGTATCCATGTCAGTCATCATAAAGATACTGCAGACTGTGAATCTATTGTCATTCCTGTACCTGAAACTGTCTATATCTCTATGTCTCAGCACATCGGAAGACCCTGTCAGCCCCTTGTTCAGAAAGGGGATCACGTCAAGGTCGGACAGCTGATCGGAGATGTCAGCGCACCTGTCAGTGCGCCGATACACGCCAGTGTATCTGGTGAAGTGACAGCCATCGAAGAGATGCGCTCCGCGCTGGGCAGCACGGACACCTTTGTGGTCATCAAGTCAGACGGCAGGCAGGAACCGTGGGAAGGGCTCAAAATTCCCCGGTGCGACACGAAAGATGATTTCATCCGGGCGGTGCGCGACTGCGGTCTCGTAGGTCTCGGCGGAGCATCGTTTCCCACGCACGTCAAGTTCAACCCGGACAATCTCGACCAGTGCGACACGCTTATCGTCAACGGTGCCGAATGTGAGCCTTTCATCACATCCGATCACCGCAACATGCTGGAACACACCGACGATATCATATCAGGTATCCGGCTGACGATGAAATATCTGGGTCTCACGAAATGCTATGTAGGCATTGAAAACAACAAACCGGACGCCATCGCGAAGATGCGTGAAGCTCTGAAGGACATTCCGCAGGCCGAAGTGGTCGAACTGCGGAGTACCTATCCGCAGGGCGCCGAAAGAGTCCTCATCCACGAAACGGCCGGGAAGACCCTGAAAGCAGGTCAGCTGCCCGCTTCCGTGGGATGTATTCTGTCCAATGTCACTACGATCATGACGCTTGGGGAATATTTCCGCACCGGTATGCCGCTCGTAAAGCGGACGGTCACGGTAGCAGGTGACGCTATCGTCTCTCCTTCCAATGTAGTCGCTCCGGTAGGAACGAAATACTACGATCTTGCAGAGTTCTGCGGCGGTTATAAATCCGCTCCGAAAAAGATCATAGCCGGCGGTCCCATGATGGGCAAAGCGCAGAACAGTGACGGCGGAGTTCTCGTAAAAAACACCGGCGCCGTACTTTTCTTCGACGAAAAACAGGCGAAGATGTCTGAGCCGACTCCATGTATCAACTGCGGAAGATGTTACCGCGGATGTCCTGTGGGCCTGATGCCGAAGGAATTCGCAAAAGCCTTCGAGGCGGGAGATCTGGAACGTCTTAAAAATCTGAAAATCATGGAATGCATGAGCTGCGGCAGCTGCTCTTACGTCTGTCCTGCGAAAAAGCCTCTCGCATTTATCAATACGCTCTCGAAGGATATGGTAAAGGAGGCCGGTATTTAAAATGAAAACATTTAAGAACGGAAATCTGCTCGTCACTTCCAATCCTCATATTACGGATTCTATGAATACGACGAAGATCATGACGCTGGTGATCATCGCGCTTCTTCCGTCGCTGATCGCCTCGATCTACATCTTCGGCTTCCGCGCTCTGATGCTCACGCTGGTATGCGTGGTGGCAGCCGTATTCTTCGAATGGGCTTACGAAAAAATCATGAAAAAGCCGACGACGACCGGCGACATGAGTGCTGTCGTCACAGGTATGCTCATCGCCATGAACGTGCCTGTCACGCTGCCTTACTGGCAGGGTGTCATCGGTTCCTTCGTCGCTATCGTCATCGTAAAACAGTTTTTCGGCGGTCTCGGCCAGAATTTCGCCAACCCTGCGATCACGGCCAGAATCGTCCTCTTCGTGTCCTTTGCGACGGACATGACCACCTGGGCCAATCCAAATGAAGGCCGTATCTTCAGTGCGGCAGATGCCGTCACCTCTGCGACGCCTCTGGGAGTCTTCAACGAAAGCGGTGCTGCGGAAGCGGAATCCATGTTTTCACTGAAGCAGATGTTTCTCGGAACCACAGGCGGTTCTATGGGTGAAGTCTGCGCTCTGGCGCTTCTGATCGGCGGTATCTTCCTGATTCTCATGAGAGTCATCTCCGCTGCGACGCCTGTCGCGTTTCTCGGAACCATCGCCGTCATCTCGCTGATCGCCGGAGTCAATCCTCTGTGGCAGATCTGTGCCGGCGGCGCCATGCTGGGAGCGTTCTTCATGGCTACAGATTATGCGACGACACCGTCAACCACGACAGGAAAAATCATCTTCGGCATCGGCTGCGGTCTGATCACGATGATCATCCGTCTCTTCGGCTCTTATCCGGAGGGTGTCTCCTTCGCGATCCTGCTGATGAATATCCTCACGCCTCACATCGATAACTTCTGTGAAAAGAGGCTCTACGGAAATCCTGCCAAGGAAGCAAAAAAGGCGGAAAAACGGGCGGCACAGAGAGCCGCTTCGGAAGGAGGTGCTGATAACTGATGAGCAATCCGACGAAATCGAAAGCGGTATCGTTCCGCGACGGAATGTACGGTTCCACTATTATCCTGTTCATCATCTGTCTCGTAATCTCCGGCGCTCTGGCGGTCACTTACCAGATTACAGCTCCGCAGATTGCAAAGATCAATAAGGAAACGGCCGACGCGGCCCGCATGGAGGTTCTCCCGGAGGCTGACTCCTTTACGCCTGCGGAAGGAGATCTCCCGGAAGGCGTTACAGAATATTACATAGCTGATAACGGAGCCGGTGTCGTCGTCACGGCGCAGAACGCGAGCTTCGGCGGCACGATCACCGTCATGGTTGGAATCGATTCCCAGGGAGCTGTGACCGGCGTCACCGTTACAGATCATTCCGATACGCCGGGACTCGGAACGAAGGCCATGGAAAGCGATTACCTGGCTCAGTATCAGGGTATCACCGCCCTGGACGACGTGGACAGCATCAAAGATGACAGTCAGGTCGATCAGGTGACCGGTGCTACAGTATCCTCCGACGGTATATACGGAGCTGTAAAATATGCGCTCGCAGCTTATAAAGAGATGGGAGGTATCAACTGATGGAAAAAGAATCCAAGCTCAGAATTCTCACCAAGGGTATCATCCGTGAAAACCCTACTCTGGTGCTGCTGCTGGGAACCTGTCCGTTCCTCGCCACATCCACGTCCGCGCTCAACGGCGCCGGCATGGGTCTCTCTGCGATGGCCGTACTGGTCTGTTCCAATATCGTCATCTCACTGCTGAAAAATATCATTCCCGATAAAGTCAGAATCCCGTGCTACATCGTAGTCATCGCCGGATTTGTCACCGTCGTTCAGTTCCTGCTGCAGGCTTATCTGCCGGATCTGAACGCATCGCTTGGACTGTATATTCCGCTGATCGTGGTCAACTGTATCATCCTCGGCAGAGCTGAAATGTTTGCCAGCAAAAACTCTGTCATCGATTCCGCGCTCGACGGTATCGGCATGGGTCTCGGATTTACCCTCGCCCTCTTCGTTATGGGCGCGATCCGTGAATTCCTCGGTTCCGGCACGGTTCTCGGCATGGAAGTCACCACCGATCTCATCACACCGATGAGCATCTTCATCCTGGCTCCGGGCGGATTCTTCGTGTTCGGTATCCTCACGGCCATCGTCAACAAGATCACCGGAGGAAAAATGAACCGTGAATTCAGCTGCTCCGGCTGTCCGGGAGATCCGGAAACGATCCGCGCAGCGGAAGAAGAAGCGAAAAAAATCGAAGCTGCAAAAGCAGAAGCAAAGAAAAAGGCGGAAGAAAAACTCAGATCCGCTGCAGATAATGTCTCCGCAGATCAGGCAGCAGCTGCCGCGGCGGATACACAGACGGCAGATACACAGACTGCGGAAGGAGGCGATAAATAATGATGACACAGCTTTTTATCATCATCATGAGCGTTATCCTCGTAAATAACTACGTACTTTCGCAGTTTCTGGGGATCTGCCCGTTCCTCGGGGTATCGAAAAAGCTCAACTC
>CAJFPD010000051.1 GCA_904398315.1 Candidatus Alangreenwoodia gallinarii
AAAAGATAAATAAAAATAAAGAAGCGAGAAAAAAGACGGTACAGCTCTTCGGGATAGGAGCTGTACCGTCTTTCTTTTCTGATGTGCGGCCGGCGGCAGACGAAGAAAAATCATTTTATCCGGATTTCTCTGCCCTGCTTTCTCCAGCTACGGAATTCCGCGGCGGCGGTAAACAGCGCGTCTGTCGAGGAATTGAGGGCCGTTTCCATGGAATCCTGAATGACGCCGATAATAAAGCCGACACCTACCACCTGCATGGCAATATCGTTCGAGATACCGAAAAGACTGCAGGCCATCGGAATGAGCAGAAGAGAGCCTCCCGCCACACCGGATGCGCCGCAGGCGGCTACCGCCGAGAGGATACTGAGGATGACAGCAGTCGGAAGATCTACATCAATCCCCAGAGTATTTGTGGCGGCCAGCGTCATGATACTGATAGTGATTGCGGCGCCTTCCATGTTGATCGTGGCACCCAGAGGGATCGAGACAGAATAGATGTCCTCATCGAGATCCAGCGATTTGCACAGCTGCATGTTGACCGGAATATTGGCGGCGGAGCTCCGCGTGAAAAATGCTGTGATGGCACTTTCCTTCAGACATTTGAAGACGAGGGGATACGGATTCCGCCGGATGCACAGAAATACGACCAGAGGATTGAAAATGAGAGCCATGGCCAGCATAGAGCAGACGAGCAGCAGAATTAATTTTCCATATTCTGTAAATATACCCATGCCGCTTTCGGTCACTGCGGTGAATACGAGACCCAGAATGCCGATCGGAGCGAGGCTGATAATCCAGCGGACTACTTTCGTGAGAGCGTTGGAAATATCATCCACTACGGATTTTGTATGTCCGGAGGCCATGCGGAGAGCCACACCGATGAGAACAGCCCATGCGAGGACTCCTATGAAGTTGGCATTGTAGAGAGCTGACACCGGATTGTCCACGATCTGCATGAGAAGATCATGCAATACCTGGGTGATACCTTCCGGCGGCGTATTCTCCGTAGCCGCTTCCGTCAGTGTGATGGACATCGGAATGATGAAGCTGACGATGACCGCTACGACAGCGGCTGCAAATGTTCCGATCAGGTAGAGAACGATGACGGTTTTCAGAGTACCGCTTTTTCCCGTTTTTGCACGGCACAGAGAACCGATGACGAGAAAGAAAATGAGCACCGGAGCGACGGCCCGCAGAGCGCTGACAAAGAGATCCCCGAAGATCCCCACGAATGTTGCCTGAGGAACGGCCAGTGCGAGGACGACGCCTATGATCAGCCCGGCAATGATCCGTTTGATAAGACTGATGCTGTTCCATTTGGATAATAGTTTTTTCATGATCCATTCTCCTGTTGACGGTAAATCTCTTGGTTTCCGCTTTACCGGCCTGTATGTCTGCAGTCCGGCAGGATCGCCGAGAGGAGTCCCGTAATAATTGCAGATATTTGCCGCCCGCCGATGCCGGCAGACGGCCACCTTCCGATTGTATCAGAGAAAGACTTCTTTCGCAATGACTGTACGTCGGATAGGGAAGAATTCTGTGATATAATGGGAAAAATTGAAATAGGAATGCCGCAGTTCCGCCGGCTTCAGACAGCGGAGATTTACGGGAAAGAAAAAAGGAGGAAAGGGGAAAAAATCGGCATGAGCGAAAAGGAGAAGGATAAATTGCGGCCGGATGACCGCAGTCCGCATATGAGAGCAGAATGCGGGAAAACGCACGGGCAAAGGGAAAAGTGCGACAGCCGGAAAGAAGTATACAGCCCGGAAACGCGGGAGATGATTCAGATGATCGACAGACTGGAGGAGAATAGAATTCTCACCGGGGAGGAATTTATCCGGCTCATCGACGGCAGAAATCATGAAACGGAATCCTACCTGTATGCGAAGGCGAGAGAAACCGCCCGGAAGATATTCGGAAATCAGATCTATACGCGGGGCCTGATCGAAATTACGAATTACTGTAAAAACGACTGTTATTACTGCGGTATACGCCGCAGCAACGGAAAGGCGGCCCGGTACCGGCTGACAAAGGAGGATATTCTGATCTGCGCGGCAGAGGGATATGATCTGGGTTTCCGGACGTTTGTGCTGCAGGGCGGCGAAGATGCGTATTTTCATGACGACCGCGTCTGCGACATCGTGTCATCGCTGCGGGAACACTGGCCGGACTGCGCGGTGACGCTGTCCATCGGAGAAAAGGCGAAAAAGAGCTATGAGGCCTATTTCCGGGCGGGGGCCGACCGGTATCTGCTGCGTCATGAGACGGCAGACCGGCGTCACTATGAGAGCCTTCATCCGGCGGAGATGTCTTTTGAAAGGAGGATGCGCTGTCTCTGCGATCTGAAGGAGATCGGATATCAGGTGGGCGCCGGCTTCATGGTGGGTTCTCCGGGACAGACGACCGCCTGCCTGGCGGAAGATCTGCTGTTTCTCCATGATCTGAAGCCGCATATGGTCGGTATCGGTCCGTTTCTGCCGCATCACGATACGCCGTTCGGCGGTGAGCCGGCCGGGAGCACGGAGGAGACTCTGTTTCTTCTGGGAATCCTGCGGCTGATGATGCCGGAGCTCCTTCTGCCGGCGACGACAGCGCTGGGAACCGCGTCATCGGATGGCAGAGAGCGCGGGATCCTGGCGGGCGCCAATGTGGTGATGCCGAATCTTTCCCCCGGGGAAGTCCGCCGAAAATATATGCTGTACGACGGGAAAGTGTCAGACGGAGCGGAATCCGCCCAGGCCAGAGCAGAGCTGGCGGCAAGAGTGAAAGCGATCGGCTACGAGCTTTCGGACAGCCGGGGCGATTCACCGGTATGGACAGGAAGGAAAGAAAAAACGGACAGATACACATGATATCATAACCGTGCGTTCTGTCCGCTGTTCTGCTGCGTTAAGCTCCCGGCTGTGGCGGGGAAGAATTATATCGCCGCCCGTTTCTGCCGCGGGCGGTCTTTCTTTTTCTATTATTATGTGTGTTTTATCTTATCCGATTTGCCGGTACGTTTACTGCTGTGCGGTATCGTTCGGTATGTAGAACAGCTCATCATGGCGTCCTATGGTATCGAACAGGTTGTTGTACTGGACTTTTTCATAGCCTGCCAGCAGGTCGGTATACTCCGATGTCTCATCGAAGGTGTAGTACTCGTCATCGGCGGTGATGTAGCCGTTGGAATCGATGACAGGCACATAGCGATAAAGCGCCGAGAGATAGTCGTTATATTTTGTCGTCTTCAGATCCGCCACCTGCAGGAGCAGTGTCGACAGATAATTGGCGCTCATCTTATCCACATATCCCTCTTCGATGTTGTAGTTTGCCCAGATGACAAACGGAGTGACAAAGCGCTTTTGATTATCCTCTGTGCTCAGATCGCTGATATCCGATCCGAGAAGGCTCTCTACAAATTCCGTTTCGATATTCGGCTGATGATCGCCGAACATGCAGATGATCGTCGGTTCATCCACGTTGCTGAAGTATTCCACCAGCTCTTTGAAGGCCTGATCTGATTCGTAGATCAGAGAGAGATAGCGGTTTGCAGCCGGATAGTATTCCTCCGTGGAGGTCAGCTTGATCTTCTGATCGAAGTTTTCATAGGCGGAATCGTAGCTTCCGTGATTCTGCATCGTGACGTTGAATATGAAGAACGGCTTCGAAGGATCTCTTTCCTCGTACATCTGCTCCAGGAGCTTGTAATCGAAGCGGTCGCTGACGAAACGTCTCAGCAGAACGTTTTCGCCCGGATACTGTTCGTTTACGGCATCTTCGAAATCGCTGAAACTCTTGTTGCCGTTTCGGTATTCGTCGATAGCGTCGTTATCGATGAAGGATTCGATGCTGTCGTAGCGCTCGAATCCAAGCAGCGGATAATTGACATCCCTCTGCCAGCTCGTCCTGTAGTAGACGTGCAGGGCGGTGCGGGAATAATTCTGCGCTGCCAGCGTGTACGCCAGAGAAGGCAGCTGACTCTTGATATAGAGCTCATATGCATTGCTGCCTGCGGCGAGGAACGCCATGGTATTTCCCGTAAGGAACTCAAATTCGGAGTTGCTCGTTCCCGCTCCGGTGACAGGCATATAGAGATTTCCCTTGATAGTGTTTTTCGTCAGGCTGCGCGTAAACGGCATGTAGTCCTGATTCGTGGAGAGCTGTCCGAGAACCCGCAGATCGGAGAACGTCTCATTCATGATACAGATAACGTTCGGAGCCTGATCCTTTTTCTTGCGGGCGGAAGCTGCGGGCTGATCGATGTCGGAAGTACCTCTGACAGCCAGATCGGTGTCGAGCCCGGTATTCGGCAGAGGATTGCCGTTTTCATCGAATCCGTTGCCGAGACCGTCATCCGTTTCATTCTGTCCGGCTGCCGCTGCTGCCGGGTCCGCATTTCCTCCCGTTTCGCCGTTCTGCAGGTTATTTGCTGTATCTGTACCGTTTGCATCCTCTGTATCCGTTGTATCCGTGCCGTTTTCTTCGGCGTTCTGCGCCTCTTCCTCAGCTCTCTGTGCCGCGAGTTCCTGAATCGTCTTTGCCGAAGCAAGGATACCTTCATCATCCTGATTTTCGGCGAGGACTCCCTCTACGATGGAAGTGACCTGAGCAGCATTGTAATCCGAAGGCTTTTCAACGATGAGATACCGCGTATTCAGGAAGAAGTTAAGTACCGTCCCCGAATTGTGGTATCCTCTCGTCTGATTCCAGAAATCAGGCTTGATACCGTGGTTGGCAGCCACATCCGTCGTGTAGAACGGTATGGTGACCGCGAGGATAAACAGCAGCGCGGCAAGGCGCAGAATATGGCTGCCGCGGTGTTTGAAGCGGATCTTCGTCATCCGGATCCCGAGTACCATGATAGCCAGAAACATGAGAACGCCCAGAATCAGCGTGCAGGTAACGCTGTAGGAGTAGTTTGAGGCTACGGCAAGTCCTGTGGATATCGTAAGAAAATCCATCGGTACGAGCGGCGTCCCGCGGAATGTGAGGACGAGGCTGCATGCGAAGGAAAACAGAAAGATAATCGGCGTCATGATGAGAATCGGCATTTTGAAGCTGCCGGAGAAGACCATGACGACGGCATACAGGATCAGGTAGACGACGTAATTACACAGGAATGAGACATAGGAAAAGTCATAGATGAATTTTCCGTTGAGACATTCCGCCATACACATCGAGGCCACCGGAACCAGAAAGAACAGGACAGGATTGATGATCCTGGCTGCCCTGTCGGATATCCGTATTTTCGCCGCGGTGAGAAGTCCTGTGAGCAGAGAAAGTGCCACTGCAGCGGTCAGAAGCAGACCGCCGCTTTCCGCATCCAGAAAAAGTCTGTGAAAGATGAGAATGACTGCCAGAAGAACGGCTGTCAGAACGGCGGCGGTGATCAGCGATTTTCTCGTCACATAAAAAGTATTCCGCAAGGTCCGGGACAGAGAAAGCCTGCGCCGGCCATCTGATGCAGGAGCGTGTATCTCCTGATCATTTGTTATTGATCTGATTTGATTTTCCATAGTTCTTTATCCGTATATCTCTTCTCTTTCAGAAAATTCTGTCCTTTCCTCCTCCTTTTTTTCTGCAGCACCTGCTGTTTTGCGTGTAAGAAAGATGTAAAGGACGGGTTAAGTTTTCGCTGTTATCAGAGAGTAGATTATATTATAATACTGCGCACTTTTCAATATTGCATCCTTTATTTTAATCTCTCACAAATCTGAAGATTTTCTGAAGACAAAAGAGGCCGGAATACCGCGCACAGCTTGACAGCCGCGAGGAATATGATATTATTGTTCTGATTAAAATTTTGACTGAAAAAGTAAAAAAGGATAGAGGATGGATGAGAGCATTCCTGCGCTGAAATCGACGCAGGCGGCGCCCTCCGATATCATCCGGGAGAAAAGATATGGATGTGA
>CAJFPD010000052.1 GCA_904398315.1 Candidatus Alangreenwoodia gallinarii
CACCCTTCTTTCACAAAATTTTCATCGAAAGCGCTCAATGCTGTCTTCTCCTTACATTTTTAATCTGTGCTTTTCAAATGGCAATAGCCGGCTGAAGTGATTTTTTACTCTGATTTTAAACTCAGACGATCTCCGGCACTTCCCACAGGCAAATCCGCGGGCTTTACGCCGTCATTCGATAATGATTTTTTTCCTGATATATTTTAACATTTCTTTCGGCCGGAGTCAGATATTTTCCGGAGGCTGTTTTTCGGATTTGCAGGTAAAAAAGAGAGATTCTGTTCTCCTGCATGGTATTCCACTCTTTCCCCGGCCTGAATTAATCATCCAGCAGCCAGTCAATCAGATTCAGGGATCTGATCCCGTCGTAGGAAGAATCGAAGCCCGGCTCGAGAGACAGCACGATCTTCTCGTAATTATCCCGGATTTTCTGCAGCGGGGCGAGTTCTCTTCTGCGGGTATCTTCGCTCTGCATAGACTCCGTTACCTGAATATACTTTTTGTCATCTGCGGTTGTCGCGATAAAATCCACCTCAGAGCTGCCAACTTTCCCGATCGCCACATCATAGCCTCTTCGCAGCAGCTCGAAGTAAACAACATTCTCAATCGCATGACCGCTGTCCCGGTTGCGGAATCCGAGCAGGTAATTCCGAAGCCCGATATCGACGATATAATATTTGGCAAGCGTGCGCAGATATGCTTTGCCCTTGATATCGAAACGCCTGATCTCATAGAAAAAGTAGCTTTCCAGCAACGCATTGATATATGCCTGAACGGTGTGTGTACTCGGAGTCCCTTTGCGTTTTTCATCCTCCAATAAGCCTTCATTCATCAGTGTCCTGCCGATGGACGAGGCGGAAATGCTGCTCCCGATGTTATCCGCGAGAAACAGAACAATTTTGCGCAGAAGCACAGAGTCCGTAATCTGCCTCTGTCCCCGCCGCTTTTCACGCTCCAGAATGTCCCTCACTACAACAGTAGAGTAAATACCCTCCAGAAGAGATAATGCCTTTTCCTGATCCAGACCGATATCAGCGATTCCCGGCATTCCTCCAAAGCGCATATAAGCATCGAAAACCTCCCGCAGATCATACCGTTCTCCGTTTTTGTCAAACGCCTGCCTGCGCGTTCCCCCCAAAGCGCTGCTGACTTCCCTGACTTCGAAGTCGTGGAAAGAAAGAAATTCACGGAAGGAAAGCGGCAGCATCCTGATCTCCACACATCGCCCCGACAGGTAAGTGGCATATTCAGAGGACAGCAGATGAGCATTTGAGCCGGTAATGTAGATATCACAGTTAAAGTCCACACGGAAGGCATTTACCGCATCCTCCCATGCATCAATCCTTTGCAGCTCATCAAAGAAAAGATACATCCTTCTGTCCGGGATTACCCGGTCTTTCACATAATGATACAGCTCGTCCGAAGTCATCTTATAAAAATCGTGGGATTCAAAATTCATCTCTACAATCTGCTCCGGCCGTATGCCGCTTTCCTTCAGATGACGAATCATCAGTTTCAGCAGACTGGACTTCCCGCACCGACGAATACCTGTAATGACTTTTACAGGCTCCGTGTCCTGAAATCCTATCAGCTTTTCAAGATACCGGTCCCGTTTTTTCAGTTCACGTGGTTCTGTCATCCCGTATTCCTCCTTTCCTTTTATTATAGCATAAACTCCTGAAATCATCAAATAAATGCTATCCATAGCATAAATTTCTCTTTTTCGACAGAAAATGCTCTGGCGGACAAATAAAAGACTCCTTCTGACAAAAAATATATATACAAAGAACTCCGGATATCATACGGGAATAGTGACGCTTCTTTTTTTCTGATACAATAAAAATATCTGAAATTCAGACTGTCAGACAAACCGGCGGACAAAACGAAAAGAAAACGAAAAAATCAAAGAAAGAAAAAAGAGAGGATAAAAGGAAAAATCAGAGAAAAGGAAGGAAAAAGACATGAAAAAACGAATCAAACGAATCATCTGTATGTTCTGTGTTCTGGCTCTGTGCCTGACACTGCTGCCCGGAGCGGCTCCGGCAGACAAAACGGACGATAAAAACTATGTCACGCTCGGCGACAGCATCAGCACCGGATACGGACTGACGGAGCAGGATACGCAGTCCTTCCCCGCACTGGCGGCGGAACAGACCGGCTGTACTCTGACAAATCTTGCGGAAGACGGCGAAACGTCCGCAAGTCTGCTTGAAAAGCTGACGGACAACACCGTCGATATTCGGGACGCGGATCTCATCTCTGTCACCGTCGGGGGAAACGACCTGATGAACGCCCTGTATGCCTTTCTGGCCGAAAAGTATAACGAAGGCAGAGAAGAAGCGGAATATCTGAATGCCAAAGAGATATCGGCCGCCCTGATCAGCAAAAATATGACCGTACTGATGTCCGCGGTGACAAATATCCCCCTCTTCGCCGGGTCTGAGCAGGCCGAAACTGCATTCAGCGCATTTGAGACAAATCTCAATGCGATAATCGGCAGGATCCGGGAGATCAATCCGGATACCCGGATCATTCTCGTCAATCAGTACAACCCTTACGGACATATCGCCAGTCCGCTCGCCGAAGAGATCGTCGATGCTTTCGACGCAGGCGTGAGAGCACTGAATGAAAAAACGGCCGCAGCTGCACGGGACGGCGTCATCGAGGCAGATGTGTATGATGCCTTTGAAGACGCGCAGGAGAATCCCTGCAATGCTTCGTTTTCCTCTCTCTCCGATCTGAACCTCGACTTTCATCCCAATGCCGCCGGTCATTCTCTGATCGCCGGAGTCGTCGCTCAGGCGATACTTCAGGAAAATCCGGAGCCGTCGGAATCTCTGCCGTTTGCAGATGTCCCTTCGGGAGCCTGGTATGAGGACGCGGTACGCTATGTCTGTGATTCCGGTCTGATGAACGGCACCGGCGCCGGCTCCTTTGAACCGTATGCAGCTGCCAGCCGCAGCATGGTCGTTACCATATTCTGGCGCATGGAAGGCAGCCCGGTAGTGAACTACCTCATGAATTTTTCAGATGTGGATCCGGAATCCTGCTACGGCGAAGCTGTCCGCTGGGCCGCTTCCGAAGGAATCGTAAACGGCTGCGGCGGTGACCTGTTCCGCCCTGACGATCCGGTCACCCGCCAGCAGCTGGCGGCCATGTTTCAGCGCTACGCGCAGCATGAGGAATATGACATGAGCGCAGATGAAAATGCCGTTCTCTCTTCCTATACCGACGCTGACCGGCTCAGCGGCTGGGCCGTCTCCGCCATGCAGTGGGCCTGCGGCACCGGCCTGATCAGCGGCATCGATTCTGTCACCCTCGA
>CAJFPD010000053.1 GCA_904398315.1 Candidatus Alangreenwoodia gallinarii
CGCTTTATATTCTCTCATACATTTTTACAGATTGTGAAAAAGATTTACCATTTCCAGAGCGGACAGAGCGCAGTCGTATCCCTTATTGCCCGCCTTCGTGCCGGCACGTTCGATGGCCTGCTCGATATTTTCCGTAGTGACCACGCCGAACAGGACAGGAACGCCTGTCTGGAGTCCCACCTGAGCTACGCCCTTTGCGACCTCGTTGCATACGAGATCATAATGAGACGTCGCCCCGCGGATTACCGCACCCAGACAGATGACAGCGTCATATTTTCCCGACTGCACCATTTTCTGTGCTGTCAGCGGAAGCTCAAAAGCCCCCGGAACCCATGCCAGCGTAATATCCTCTTCCTTCACATCGTGGCGGAGCAGACCGTCCAGCGCACCGCTGATCAGCTTTGACACGATGAATTCATTAAATCTGGAAGCGACGATACCCACTTTTATCCCGTCCGCTACCAGCTTTCCTTCGAGTACATTGATATTTGCCGTCTGATTTGCCATTTTTTCTCTCTCCTTACTTCTTCACTTCGTCCGGTATTTCCTCATGCGGACAGCCTGCCAAAACAGCCTTGCCTGCTGTGACTTATGCTTTTCCGTCTTTCCGACGCAGCCCGCGGGATTTTTCAGTACGTTTTCAGGATATGTCCCATCTTCACTTTTTTCGTCTTCATATACGCGTCGCTGGCGCTCTTGTGCTTCGTTTCGATCGGCACGCGCTCCACGATTTCTATTCCATATTTTTCCAGTCCTGAGATTTTTTCCGGATTGTTCGTCATGAGTCTCAGACGTTTTGCTCCGAGGTCGATGAGCATCTCGGCTCCCACCGTATAATCTCTCATATCCGGCGGAAATCCCAGCGCCACATTTGCCTCCACGGTATCCATACCCTGATCCTGAAGTGCATAAGCCTTCAGCTTATTGATCAGCCCGATACCCCGGCCTTCCTGGCGCAGATACACCATGATACCCCGGCCTTCAGCGGCAATCATGCGCATCGCCGCGTCAAACTGATCACCGCAGTCGCATTTTGCCGAACCGAAAACATCGCCTGTCAGGCACTCGGAATGAACCCTGACGAGCACCGGCCTGCCGTCTCCCACATCGCCCATCGTCAGAGCCACATGATGTTCTCCGTTCAGACGGTTAACATAACCGTGAATTCTGAATTTTCCGTATTTCGTCGGCAGATTGGCTGCGACGACATGCTCCATGATCGGTGCGCCGTCCCTGATCTGTTCTCCTGAACCGGCCTGCTCCGATGTCTTTTTCGACAGCTCTTCGATCATGATTCCGGCTTTGCATAAATCATCCGTCATGCACAGACCTCCCTTCCTGCAGATTATCCGCTATATATTGTGCTCTCTTCTGTATTCCTTGAGGGCTTTCATCGTCGTGAACTTCAGATTGTGCAGCTGCGCGAATTCGATCAGTTCCTTCGTGCGCATCATCTCTCCGTCCTCGCGCATGATCTCGCAGCACAGTCCGGCTTCCTGAAGGCCGGCGATACGTAAAAGGTCCACCGTTCCTTCTGTGTGGCCGCCGCGTTCGAAAACGCCGCCCGCTTTGGCTTCCAGAGGAAACATGTGGCCCGGCCTTCTGAAATCCTCCGGCTTTACACCTTCCTCCACGCATTTCATGGCGGTGTAGGAACGCTCCGCTGCGGAAATTCCTGTCGTCGTATCCACATGATCGATGGAGACGGTAAACGCGGTAGCGTGATTATCCGTATTGTTTTCCACCATCTGCGGCAGGCCCAGCTTCTCACACATGGCCGTGCTCATCGGCATGCAGATCAGACCCTTCGCATAAGTCGCCATGAAATTCACGTTATATTTCGTGGCGAACTCCGCCGCGCAGATCAGATCTCCCTCATTTTCCCTGTCCGGATCGTCCGTGACGATGACGATCTTTCCATCGCGCAGGTCCTGTACTACTTCTTCTATCGTGTTGAACTGAAACATCCTTCTTCCTCCTTTGTTCCGGTGCGCGGCCGGCTGCACGCTGAGGCCCCGCCTTTCCGCCGGTCTATAAAAATCCGTTCCGCGACAGCATTCCGAGATCGATGCCCGAACTGCTGTCACTGCTGCTGTCTTCGCTGTTTCCGAAGTGCATCAGATGATCCACATATTTTCCCACTACGTCGTTTTCCAGATTGACGACACTGCCGGGATGCTTCGCGAGAAGCGTCGTCTCCTCTCCGGTATGGGGAATGACGGAAACCTTGAAATATCCCGGTCCCGTCTCCGCCACCGTGAGACTGATACCGTCGATGGCAACCGAGCCTTTTTCGATGACATATTTCAGAATCGAAGCTCCGGTATCGATGCGCACCCACACGGCATTGTCTTCCCGCTTCATCGAGGTGATTTTCCCGGTCCCGTCGATATGCCCCGACACGATATGTCCGCCGAAGCGGCCGCCGGCCGCCATCGCTCTTTCCAGGTTTACTTTCGTGCCGTTTGAAAAAGTTCCGAGATTTGTGCGCCGCAGCGTTTCCGCCATGACATCCGCCTCAAAGACCTTTCCCGAGATCACGGTAGCCGTCAGACATACTCCGTTTACCGCCACGCTGTCTCCGATCTTCAGATCATCGAAAATTCTGTCTCCGCGTATGGAGAGTCTGGAGGATACCTGTCCGCGCTTTACCGCGACGATCTCGCCGACTTCCTCTATGATTCCGGTAAACATCCGTCATCCTTCCTTTCTCACTGATCTTTTTCCGCCGCATCCGGCTGCAGGACATCGTATTCCAGCAGAATATCCTGTCCCAGCGAAGTCATCTTTGGCAGGGACAGCAGAACGGCATCCGCCATGCGGCCGATTCCCGCACCTCCCACCGGTGTCTTCGCGTCCGCGCCGCCGACGATTTTCGGTGCCAGATACACCTGTATCCGCGAAACGATTCCCGCTTTCATGGCGGAAAAGTTGAGCTCGCTGCCGCCCTCCAGCAGAATACTGTCTATTTTTCTTTCGCCGAGGATCTTCATCAGTTTCTGCAGATCGATCCTGCCGCTGTCGTCCGCATCCACGGGAACCGGCTCCGCGCCGGATTCCGCCAGACGCGCTGCTCTCTTTGCGAGAGCCGTCTTCCCGCCTCTGTCCGGTACGTAAGCGATAATCGTCGGGATCTCCCGGGCCGTCCGTATGATCTGCGAATCCTCCGGAATCCGGAGCCTGCTGTCGCAGATGATGCGCACCGGATTGACCGGATCCTCTTTCAGCCGGCAGTTCAGCATCGGATCGTCCGAAAGCACAGTTCCGATTCCGGCCATGATCCCGCTGACAGCCCTCCTCGTCTTATGTACATGGCGGCGGGCCGTCTCGCCCGTCACCCACCGGGAATCTCCCGTCACGCAGGCGATCTTTCCGTCTGCCGTCATCGCATATTTCATGATGACATAGGGCATGCCGGAGGTTATATAATGGAAGAAAATTCTGTTTTTCTCCCGGCATTCCTCTTCCATAACGGGACCGGCCGTTTCGATTCCGGCATCCTGCAGAATTCTGATGCCTTTTCCCGCCACCAGCGGATTCGGATCCCACGCACCGAATACCACTCTTGCGAGTCCGTTTTCCACAATCGCCTCCGTGCAGGGCGGTGTCTTTCCGTAATGGCAACATGGCTCCAGCGTCACATAGATCGTCGCGCCTCTCGGATCATTCCCCCGCTCTCTGCAGTCGGCCAGCGCATTCCGCTCCGCGTGAAGGCCTCCGCAGTACTGATGCCATCCTTCTCCTATCAGCTTTCCGTTTTTTACGATGACAGCTCCCACCATAGGATTCGGACTCACATGGCCGGCTCCTCTGCCCGCCAGCTCCAGCGCCAGCCGCATCCATTCCCTGTCGTTTTTATTCTGTTCGTTCCTTATCTTTTCATCCATGCTACTCTCGCTGTCCCTCCTCCCTCTGCGCCCTTCGGGCCTGACTCACGGGCTCCTCAGTTCGCGGTGAGCCTCTAAGCTCCTGCTTCGCCTGACAACAGGCTCGCACTCGCTAAGAGGTCGTCGCATACGTGATACCGACCGTTCATCATCACCCTTCGGGTTCGATTCACGGGGTATCACAGTAAAAAATGCTCTGAATCATAATGATTCAGAGCATGCAAAAATCTTCACATACCTCTGCGGCACTCTGCACGCAAAGGAAATATTACAGATCACCTTCTCCCATCCAGACTCTCACTGTCGGCTCCGGAATCTCACCGGATCGGCCTTTCGGCTCGCGGGCTCTACCGCCGGTAGGGACTTTCACCCTGCCCTGAAGATCATGTTATTCAGAATATATTTTCTGTTGTCTTCCACGATTATAGTAGCACCGATGATAAGTACTGTCAATAGAAAAAACACCGCAGATGTGCTTTGGCTCACATCTGCGGTTTCATAATGTCCCCCCGCATCTATTTTTCGGATCCACACAGGAGGGGTTCCTGTTTTGCATTTTTTTCGTCGGCTACAGTTCAGTTCTCAGTGTACTGTCCGCCATCCGCGTGATGACAGCCGCCGCTTCCGCTCTGCTGATGGAGTCCGACGGATGGAATTTTCCGTCATCACTGCCTGTCAGAACGCCGGCCCGATAGAGCCGGTACACGGCCTGTCCCGCATCACTCACAGAAGATACGTCTGAAATCGTCCCGTCAGAAATCTCGTTGATCTCCGCCAGAGCTTCGTCCGGCAGAGCGCCTCCCAGTATCTCGGCAAATTCCAGGCGTGCCGCCTGTGCATTCATATTGGCGTTCTTATATTTTCCGCTGATGATGCCCTGCTCATAAGCGTAATCCACATACGGCTGATACCACTGTCCGCCTGTCTGGCTGAAATCATGTCCGTTTCCGGTGTAAAGACTGTGAATCCGGGCCGCGATCGTAATCGTCTCTGCGAGCGTCATGCTGCCGGAAGCATTGAAATTTCCGGCGTCATCTCCGTTCATCAGACCGAGCTCATAAGCGGACTTCGCATAGTCGAAATACCACTCGTCACCTGCCACATCGCTGAACTGACCGGAAGTATAGGATCTTACGGGATCCAGTCTGACCGCCGGCGTCTCCGTTCCTGTCTGTCCCGAAGGCGGCGCCGTGATTACGTCATCCTCCGAACCCGTACCGGTGATAATTCCGCTGCCGGAACCCGATTCATAACTGCAGGAGGATACATACCAGTAGCAGTCGATGGCATCCACGATTTCCTCTTCCGTAGCATTGACCTTCAGCGTACGCAGCCAGGATTCCTCCAGAGGCATTTCTACGGTGGAAAGCGCCGGATCCGCACAGTAGAAAGTCTCCGTCTGCGCATCATATCTCGTCAGCAGAACCGCATGAGGAACAGACCGCTCATAGATCACGACTCCTTCCGGATACCTGTTCAGAAGACTGATCAGCTCATTCCAGTTGTCGCCGCCGGTCAGATCCTTATAGGAGACACTGATCCCGCGATAGGAAAAGGAATGAAGAAGTCCTGCTCCTTCCAGCCACGCGTATGGTCTCATGGAAGACTGTGTGATGGAAACCCAGTCTTCCGCTCCGCAAAGAATCGCTTTCTGGCGTACCAGCATGACCGCCGAAGCCAGCGTACATTTGCCGCTTCCCTCCTGAGTAACAAAGACCGGCTCGCTGCCGGAATCCGCATATACCGCCGACGCGCCGAAGGGAACGGCCGTCAGCATCAGACACAGCGCCACAATGACGCCGGTAACCCGCTTTATCATAAAAACCTCCGAGATTCTTTTTTTGCTGTCTCCTATGCCGCCGCAGCAGCACAGTGCCGAAAAAACAGCAGAAAAACATCCGGCAGAACATACCGCCGCCTGTGCCGTCAGGCGTCGCCACCGGATTCTGCCCGAAAAAATCAACCCTATCAGGGACTAAAAAGACTCACTAACATGAATTATTTTATTAGATAAATCCTGATTTGTCAAATCGCCCCCGTTTTTTCGGTGAAACGGCGATATTCGTACAGATTTCGCCGCTTCATCACATTTATTTTTGCGGAACGTGATACAATAATACCGATATTGAGAAAATTTTTCTTCAGAAAAAAATGGAATACACCTCAAACGGGTAAAATAATACAGATAAAGAGACAAAAAAACAATCCGGAAAAGGCCGGTCAGCCGTACGGCTCCCCGCCGGAAAAGAGAACGGAGGAAAAATAAAATGACGGAAATGATGAACGAAAGAGAAGCGATCGAAAGCCGCCACGCGGTAAGAGAATATTACGACAGAAAAATAGAACCGGAAGCGCTGGAAGATCTTCAGCGGGAAATTTCCCGCTGCAATGAGGAAAGCGGTCTCAACATGCAGCTTGTGACGGAAGAACCCCGCGCTTTTGACAGCTTCATGGCTCATTACGGAAAATTCAGCAATGTCAGAAATTATATCATTCTGGCAGGAAAAAAATCTCTCGATCTGCAGGAAAAAGTCGGATATTACGGTGAACGGGTCGCCATCCGGGCTCAGATGCTCGGGCTGAATACCTGCTGGGTGGCTCTCACCTTCAGCAGGAGAAAAGTGAAGAAGTTTTTCCGCCCCGCTTCCGGGGAAAAAATCGTGTGCGTTCTGGCGCTCGGCTACGGCACGTCCCGGGGACTTTCCCACAAGAGCAGGACACATTCGGAGCTGTGCAGTGTCCAGGGAGACATGCCGGTCTGGTTTAAAGAGGGCATGACCTGCTCCATGCTCGCTCCCACCGCCATGAATCAGCAGAAATTCCGGCTGACCCTGACCGGACCGCATTCCGTCCGCGCAGAAGCCACCGGAGGCTTGTACTCAAAAATCGACCTGGGCATCGTAAAATATCATTTCGAGGTCGGGGCAGGCCTGGAAAATTTCCAATGGGACGCCGTTCCCGAAAAAAAGACTGCAGGTAAGCGCTCCGGCACAGCGATCTCCGCGGAATCCGGTCCGGGTTCCGAAGAGGTTCTGGCAGCGGCCTCCGCATCCGCCGGAAAATAAGAAAACCGGAAAATACAGACGGAACAGAAAAACAGGCAGAACCGCTCGGAGCTGAAAGAAAAATGAAAAATGCGGACCTGAAAGTAGAAAATATAGAAGTATCGAAAAGATTAATAAGATTAAGATATAGAAAGGATGATACAAAAATGAACCGGAAAAAAGTAATCTGTTCCTGCTATCACGTTACAAAAGGCGATGTGGCGGACGCTGTAGAGCAGGGAGCTTCCACATTCAAAGAGGTGAAAAAAATGACAAAGGCCGGAAAAGCCTGCGGTGACTGCAAGAAGAAGGTAAAAAAACTGATTAAAAAGCTGAGCTGATAAGGAAGCCGCCCTGCTCCGTCGCGTCGGCGACGGGACAGGGCGGCGCGCAGTTTTCCTTATTCCGGTACGTCCGTTTGCGGTACGGCGCACCGAAAATACAAACTATTCAAAATATTTCGCCACCTGATCCAGCAGGCTTATAATCGGCAGATGCTGCGGGCAGACGTGCTCGCACTGACCGCAGGCGATACAGTCGCTGGCCTTTCCGAAGACGGCGGTCAGCCTGCTGTAATATTCCTCCTGCGGTCTCCAGCCCTTCGATTTCGTCTCCTGACGATCCGCGTTATACAGAGAGAAATATTTCGGAATCGGAATGTTGGCCGGACATCCTCCGGTGCAGTAGGAACAGCCGGTACACGGAATGGCGATGTTTTCATTGATCTTTTCCACTACCTTTTTTATGATCTCATGTTCCTCTTCATTCAGCGGCTGAAAATCCGACATGAATCCCGTATTGTCCAGCACCTGTTCCACATTGCTCATCCCGCTGAGAACCATCTCCACATTTTCCAGACCTGCCGCAAACCGAACCGCCCAGGACGGCACCGACATGTCAGGATGATATGCTTTCAAAATCTCTTCCACTTCTGCCGGAACGTCCGCCAGAGTTCCTCCCTTGACCGGCTCCATGACGATAACCGGTCTGCCGTGTTTCACCGCGGTTTCATAGCATTTTCTCGACTGAATCCCTTCGCTGTCCCAGTCCAGATAATTGATCTGCAGCTGTACGAATTCCATCTCCGGATGCTCTGTCAGGATACGATCCAGAAAGTCCGCGTTGTCGTGACAGGAAAATCCGATCTTTTTCACCAGTCCCTGCGCCTTTTTGTCCTCCAGCCACCGGAAACAGCCGAGCCTCGTAAATTTTTCGTAATTATCCTGCCCCACGTCGTGAAGCAGATAGTAGTCGAAATATTCCACGCCGGTTTTTCTTCTCTGTTCCTCAAAGATTCTGTCTCTGTCCTCTTCCGTTTTTATATAGGCCGAATGCAGCTTCGTAGCCAGCGTATAACGATCCCGCGGATATCTGTCCGTGAGAATTTCCTTCGTCGCCCCTTCACTGGCATAACCGCAGTACATCCAGGCGGTATCAAAGTAGGTAAAGCCCCTTTCGAGGAAAATATCCACCATTTTTTTCGTCTGTTCGATATCGATGCTGGCTTCATCGTTTGGATTCAGCAGAGGAAGACGCATCAGGCCGAATCCCAGCTTTTTCGCTCCTTTAAATATCTTGTCCCTATCTGCTTTTTTCTTTTCCGTCATCTGTCCCGCTCCTTTCCGCGCATCTTTTCCGCCCCGCATATCTCCCGCCGGCGCAGGCGTTATATGTCTATTCTATCATAAAACCGGAAAGGACCGGAAGAAAATATGGTGTCAGGCCCCGCCGGCCGGAATTTATTCCGACTCAAAGCAGATCCGTTTCAGACCGAGGATTTCGGCGGCAGCCGCCAGTGTCGTGCCGTAAAAGAGAATTTCTTTATCGAGATTCAGGTAAGGAACGATGGAACCGTTGCAGATCGTACTGCCGGTGCAGACGATGAGATCTGCCCATTTTACGGATTCGTCGAAGTCATCGATGCCGTGACCGACCTTTACTCCGTATTTTTCCGTGCCCACATTCGCCGGATTCAGGTCGAGAATCCGCATCTCGAAATTTTCCGCCAGATTCTGAAAGATCGCCGGCTGATAGCCCACCTGAAGGATTTTCGGCGAACCGTAATGTTCCTTTATATACGGAACCACCTGCTTTGCGCAGAGCTCCGGCCCGTTATTCTTACAGTGAACCGTCCGGTCCGTCAGGCCGAGATAACGCATGACCGCATTCATGGAAGCGATAAAAAGTGCTCTCGCATGGCTGTCGCCGAGGATATCGGCGTCGATGATCTCCTGCAGGCTGCCGGCATAAGCCGCCGGAGCGGAGGTAAACGCCTGTCCCAGGCATCCTTCGTATTCCGCCTGAAGCATGACTTCACTGCCGTCCAGAATCGGATAATCCTTCCGTTCCGTAATGCCGATGGCCTCCTCCGGCGACAGCGCCATGGAGCGTATCCTGATCTCTCCCGCTTCCAGATGATGCTCCTTCATGATTTTTTTAAATTCTTCTCTCAGTTTTGTATACAGTTCTGTCTCTGTCATCTGATTTTCACTTCCCGTCTTTTCTGTATGGATGCCGC